>JAUNTT010000139.1 GCA_030538555.1 Micrococcus sp. | reverse complement strand
CGGGATGGTGGAGAGGGGGCGCGAGGCGGGGTGGTGGGGTGCGGGGTGCGGCAGCTCAGAGCCGGGCGTCGAGCCAGGTGAGCGCATCGGCCACGGGGGCGCGCCAGCGCCACTGCGCCTTGGCATCAGCGCGGGTGGGCCCGAGATTGATCAAGCCGACCGGGCGGCCGCTGCGCTCGGCGCGCAGGACGAAGCGGTAGCCGCTCATCACGGCCAGCGACGAGCCCACCGCGAGCACCGAGCCGGCGTCCTCGAGCAGCGCTTCGGCCTGCTCGCGGCGACCAGCGGGGATGTTCTCCCCGAAGTAGACCACGTCCGGCTTGAGCTCAACCGAGCCGCACTCGCGGCAGCCCACCATGACGAACTCGTCCACCCAGTGCTGGTCCAGGGTGACGTCGCCATCCGGATTCACGGCGGCCGGGTCGATGCTGACCCGCTCGAGGTAGCCGGGATTCGCGGCCTCGAGCCGCGCGTCCAACAGCGGCCGCTCCTCCACCGCACCGCACTGCAGGCACGCCACGCGGGACAGATCCCCGTGCAGGGTGATCAGCGGTGCAGGCCCGACGCCGTCACTCCCGTCTCCGGGGGCGCTCCCGTCACCGGCTGCCCTCGCGACGCCATCACCCGCGTCACCACCGGTCCCGATCTCCGCAGCGGCCTGCGCGTGCAGTCCGTCCACGTTCTGGGTGATGATGCCGGCCACCACGCCCTCGGCGGACCAGCGGGCCAGGATCCGATGCGCCGTGTTGGGCTGAGCCTCATCCATGCGGCGCCAGCCGATGAAGGAGCGCGCCCAATAGCGATGGCGCGCGGCCGGATCGTGGCGGAACTCCTGATAAGTCATCGGTCGATGCCGATGCAGGGATCCTCCGGGACCGCGGTAGTCAGGGATGCCTGAGTCCGTGGAGACACCAGCGCCGGTGATCACGAGAGGTCGATGGTCGCGGAGCAGCTCCAGCAGACCGGCGGAGGCCTCCTCGGCGTCTTGCAGCGGTGCCGTCTCGTGCACGACGCGGGCGATCGACCGCAACGCCGCCTGATGCCCGTCGAGGGCGGGATGGCGTGCGGGACCCGGGTCAGCGGGACGCATCAGCGGTCGGAGTCCGAGTCCTCGTCGTCGTCCTCATCCGCGTAGAGATCCGCGTAGGGGTCGTCGTAGTCGTCCTCCACGTCTTCGACCGGGGCCGAGGTGACGTCGTCGAACGGATCGCGGCTGCCCACGAGCTCACGCTCCAGTGCCGAGAGGTCGGTTCCAGGCGAGAAGTACTTCATCTCTCGCGCCTGCTTGGTGGCTTTCGCCTTCTGACGGCCGCGCCCCATGAGCGTGACCCCCTTCGCATCTCTCTGCCCTCGGGACTGTGGCACTTGAGGGGCCCGCCGAGGTTCTCTACTGGTCAAAAATGGCTCGTGCGGAACAGAATATCAGCAACGCCTCGGGCGCCGGGACTGATCCGCCGTCAGCTGATCGGTCCCGGCCACCCTCACGCGCACTGTCTCATGCCCTCACGCGCAGTGCCTCACGCGCTTCGTTCACTCCCCCGCACGCCTCACGCGCTTCGTGCACTCCCCCGCACGCCTCACGCGCGGCGCTGCACGCTCAGCCCGTCCTCGCCCTCGGCGTGGTCCACGGCCACGGTGTCCCCGTCGGCGATCTCGCCGCCCAGGATGCCGCGGGCCAGGCGGTCGCCGATCTCGCGCTGCACGAGGCGGCGCAGGGGCCGCGCCCCATACGCGGGGTCGAAGCCGGTCTGCGCCAGCCACTGCCGCGCCGCCTCAGAAACCTCGAGGACCAGGCGCCGATCCTGCAGACGCTCCTGCAGCGCCTCGACCTGTAGCTCGACGATGCGGCCCAGCTCGGCCACGCTCAGCGCGTCGAACTGCACCATCTCGTCCAGGCGGTTGAGGAACTCCGGCTTGAAGGCGGCCCGCACAGTGGCCATGACCGACTCGCGGCGCTGCGTCTCGTCCAGGGTCGGATCGATGAGGAACTGCGAACCGAGGTTCGAGGTGAGGATCAGGATCACGTTGCGGAAGTCCACGGTGCGGCCCTGACCGTCGGTGAGGCGGCCGTCGTCGAGCACCTGAAGCAGGATGTCGAAGACCTCCGGGTGGGCCTTCTCCACCTCGTCCAGCAGCACCACGGAGTACGGACGACGCCGCACGGCCTCGGTGAGCTGACCGCCCTCGTCGTATCCCACGTAGCCGGGGGGCGCGCCCACCAGTCGGGACACGGCGTGCTTCTCGGCGTACTCGGACATGTCGATGCGCACCATGGCGCGCTCGTCGTCAAACAAGAACTCGGCGAGCGCCTTCGCCAGCTCGGTCTTGCCCACGCCCGTGGGGCCCAGGAACAGGAAGGATCCGGTGGGCCGGTTCGGGTCGGCGATGCCGGCGCGCGAGCGGCGGACGGCGTCGGCCACGGCGACGACGGCGTCTCGCTGCCCGATCAGCCGCTGCCCCAGGTGCTCCTCCATGTGCAGCAGCTTCTCGGTCTCGGAGGCGAGCATGCGTCCGGCGGGGATGCCGGTCCAGGCGGAGATGACCTCGGCGATGTCATCGGCCGTGACGTTCTCGGAGACCATGGCCTCCTGTTCGGGGGCCTGGGCGGCCTCGAGGGCGTGCCGGTCGGCCTCCTCCACCTGGTTCTCCAGGGCGGGCAACTCGCCGTAGAGGATGCGTGAGGCCTCGGCGAGGTCGCCCTCGCGCTGGGCCTTCTCGGCCAGCGAGCGCAGCTCGTCGACCTTCACGCGCAGGTCACCGGCCCGATTGAGGTTGGCCTTCTCGGCCTCCCAGCGGGCGGTGAGGGCGCGCAGCTCCTCCTCCTTGTCGGCCTTCTCGGCGCGCACGCCGGCCAGTCGCTCGACGGAGGCCGCGTCGGTCTCCCCGGCGAGGGCGAGCTCTTCCATCGTGAGGCGGTCCACCTGCCGGCGCAGCACGTCGATCTCCTCGGGTGCGGAGTCGATCTCCATGCGCAGGCGCGAGGCGGCCTCGTCCACGAGGTCGATGGCCTTGTCCGGGAGCTGGCGGCCCGTGATGTAGCGGTCCGACAACGACGCCGCCGCCACCAGCGCGGAGTCCGCGATGGCGACCTTGTGGTGGGCTTCGTAGCGCTCCTTGAGCCCGCGCAGGATGGCGATGGTGTCATCCACGGACGGTTCGCCCACGTACACCTGCTGGAAGCGGCGCTCCAGCGCGGGATCCTTCTCGATGTTCTCGCGGTACTCGTCCAGGGTGGTGGCGCCGATCAGGCGCAGCTCGCCGCGGGCCAGCATGGGCTTGAGCATGTTGCCCGCGTCCATGGCACCTTCGGAGGCTCCTGCGCCGACCACGGTGTGGATCTCGTCGATGAACGTGACGATCTGCCCGTCGGCGGCCTTGATCTCCTCCAGCACGGCCTTGAGCCGCTCCTCGAACTCGCCGCGGTACTTGGCGCCGGCGATCATCGCGCCGAGATCCAGGCTGATCAGGGTCTTGCCGCGCAGGGACTCCGGGACATCGCCGGCCACCATGCGCTGGGCGAGGCCCTCGACGACGGCGGTCTTGCCGACGCCGGGCTCACCGATGAGCACGGGGTTGTTCTTCGTGCGCCGCGAGAGCACCTGGACCACGCGGCGGATCTCTTGGTCGCGGCCGATGACCGGGTCCAGCTTGCCCGAGCGCGCGACGGCGGTCAGGTCGGTCCCGTACTTCTCGAGCGACTGGAACGTGGCCTCGGGATCCGGAGTGGACACGGTGGTGTCCCCGCGCACCGAGGCGAAGGCGGCCTCGAGGGCCTCGCGGGAGGCGCCGGCCTCGCGCAGGGCACTGCCTGCGTCCCCCGGATCGGCCGAGAGCCCGAGCAGCAGGTGCTCGGTGGAGACGTAGGAGTCACCGTGCTGCGAGGCTTGGGCCTGGGCGTCGCGGATGACGTTGAGGGCGGCCGGCGAGAGCTTTGCATCGCCCACGGAGGAGCCGGAGACCCGCGGCAGGGAACGGATGGCGTTCGAGGCGGCGGTGGAGACGACGTCGGGATCGGCCGAGGCGCCCTTGAGCACGGCGACGGCCACCGAGTCCCGCTGGTCCATCAGCGCCTTGAGCAGATGGGCGGGCTCCACGGTGGGATTCGAGGCGGTGGAGGCGTTCATGGCGGCAGCCGCCAGCGTCTCCTGGCTCTTGGTGGTGAATGGCGGGGCGGTGGACATGGCGAACAGCTCCTTCGATGCCGAACGTGAAACTTGAGTCTACTCTGCTCAACTCTGAGGACGCGTGTGCTATTCCCTGCTCGGGCCCTCGTTGGGGCGGTCGATGGCTCAGCGCTCGCGGTCGCGGAAGGCCTCCACCTGGGCGAGCATGACCTCTGCCGCTGCGTCAGGATCGACATTGATCATCCCCATGTACACGTGCTCGGTGCCGTCGGACTCGCCGCCGAGCACCATGTCGATCATGACGTCCCCGCCCTCGACCATGGACATGGCCACGCGGGCGGCACCCTCGACCCCGGGGATGGGCGTCATCTCCACCCAGCCGGTCTGGTCTCCGCCGAACGAGCCGCACACCTCAGGCAGGTGGCCCACGATCTCGGAGATGTCCTCGTCGTCCTGCGATGCCGCCAGCATCGTGAACACCTCGGGGGGATTGGTCCTGAAGCCGGTCGCGTGCTGCGCGTCCACGGTGTACTCCGCCAGCACGGCGCCGGCGCCGGGGACGACCTGCGTGTTGATGCGCTCGATCAGGTCAGCGCACTCTCCCGTGGGGTTCACCCCCGTCAGCGTCAGGCTGGTCTCGAGGGTCTCCAGCGGCAACCGCTGGACCTCGACGTCCGTGAACACGCCGTCCGGTGCGGTCTGCGGCGTGAGCAGGACGACCTCGAGGCGGTCCAGGGCCTCCTCGTCCACGTCCACCGCCCCGCCCGCGTCGGCCGTCGCGGACGCGGTCGGTGAGGCCGTGGTGGTGGGCAAGGCGGAATCCGTCGGCGACGCGCTCTGCGTGGCCGTCGG
>JAUNTT010000010.1:32778-35546 GCA_030538555.1 Micrococcus sp. | reverse complement strand
ACCCCGGCGTCAATCATGTGATAGTGCCCGTACTCGGCGCCAGTGTCTGTGAAATTCCAGCCGAACAGGCGACCGTAGAACTCCTTCGATTGCGCCAGATCGGTCGTGCCGAGATCGATCCAGATGGGTTGGCCGGCAGTGATGGTCACGGGTGCCTCAGTTCTCGTAGGAGGGCGGTGCGGGATCAGTTCTGATGCAGGCAGATGATGTTGCCGACGGTGTCGTCAATCAGGGCGTCGGTGCCGCCGTACTGCTGCTGGGTCGGCTCCATGAGGACCGTGGCGCCGCGGTCCCGGATGGCCTCGAACTCGGCGTCATTGGCGATGTCGAACGAGAAGATCGGCATGCCCTTCTCTCTCATCTCGCGCTGGAAGGCGGTACACCCGTCCGAGGGCGCGCTGAGGACCAACGACGCTCCGCCCTCCTGACCCGGGGCGCGGAGGCTCAGCCACCGAAAGCCCTCACCGCTGTAGTCGGTCTCTACTTCGAGGCCGAGCACGTCCGTGTAGAAGGCCTTGGCCTTGTCCTGGTCGTTCACGATGAGGAACGCCTGCGTAATCTTCATGAGCCCATCATGGTCTCTGCGGCAGCGATTGTCACCGGGTTTGGAACGCACCAGGTCAGCAGACTCAGGCAGTCGCCCACCGCCTCACCGGTCCCCCTCAATCACCACATCCCGTGAGATCGCCCCCGCGACTCGCAGCTCACGCAACCGGGTCACCACCCGGTCCCGGACGCCCGCCGGACTGATGGTGTTGAGGTAGATCTTCGTGGCGCCCTCGAAGCCGGCCAGCGTGGACACCCGCCACTTCAGGCATACACGCCAGGGCAACACCTCGGTCAGCCCGGCCGGACGCGTGTGCCACTCCTCGTTGCTCGGCACCTCCGCGCCGGTCGCGGCGTGGGCGGCGTGGATCAGATCGGCCATCGCGTCCCGTTCAGCGTCGAACTGCTCCCACGGATCGCAGGCCTCAGCCTGAGAATGGATTTCCACCGTCGGGTACCGGTGTCCGAAGCCCGCGAACATCACGGCGTGGTCGTTGCGCGCGATCACCAGCCCGCGTCGCTCCGCATACCCCACGGCATCCTGGGCGAACGCGTCTGGGGTCGCGCGCACCCGTTCCAGCGTGGCCTCGTTCTGTGCCCCGATCTCGTCGATCGCCACGAGCTGCTTGTGCAGATGATCGAACGACGCCCCCGCCGGTCTCAGCCAGTTCTGAAACACGGACACGTAGCGCGCATGCGGATTGCCGGCATACAGATCCCGCATCGTGTCCACCGTCAGCGCGATGAACGCCCGGTGCCCCGCCACGCTCAGCGTCCCCGACCCCGCCAGCTCGTGAGCGTCCCTGGCACCGTCCACACAATGCCGCCGCGCAATGATCAGGTCGTGCCCGCCCCCGAAGAACCCGGACGCGGCCTCCAGCCGTTCCTCCTCGGGCATGGCAGCCACCTCCTCGGCACCGCGTCCAGCGGCGCGCAGTTTGACCCCGACGACGTCCAGCACGTGGGCACGGCCCGCTGCAGTCGCGAGGTACTCGGCACGCCGCGTAGCCACTGCGGGCCCGGGCTCATGGCCGTGGTTCACCCGCCAGTACTCGGCACTGAGGATCTCGAAGAGATTGGGCACACGGCGGAACTCCGCTATTGAGTCGAACAGCTCCTCGGCCGGCACATCCCGCAGTATCGCGTAGCCGCCCTCAGCGCTTCGCACCACGCGCGCCTTCTCCGGTGGCGTCTCCAGCAACCGCTCCGAGCAGAACGTGCACAGCCGGTCGGCGTCGTCGGGATCCACCGGCTGCGGCGCCGGGCGCTCCACGCCCAAGGGCCGGTGACCGCGCCCGGGCACGGTCCACACCTCGGTGCCGGAGAACGGATTGACCTGCTTGACAGTGCCATCGGGCAGCTCGGTGATGAACTCCTGCTGGCTCCGATCGGTTCGGGGCATCGTCTCTCCTGACCGTGCGCGGCGGCGGTGCGGGGCACCCGCGCTCACCCTACTGGCACCGCGCGTCACCCCGCTCACACTGGGCGCCCCTCGTGCTGACACGCTGACCGCCCGGTGTGCGCCGCGGGGCGCTGACCTACGCTGAGCCCATGATCATCACCGTCGCCGGCCAGCACCGCGCCACGCACCCGCCCGAGTTGGGCACCATCCTGGTCCGCATCGCCCTCGAGGACGACGACGCCGCCGCCGCCATGGCCGCCCTGACGCGCGAGGCCGAGCAGCTGAGCACCGAGATCGCGGCCCTGCGCGAGGCCACACCCAGCCCCGTGACCGCGTCCTCCGTGCAGGCACCGGGCACCCGCTCGTGGCGGCCCTGGAACGAGCACGGTGAGGTGCTCCCGGCCCGCCATGAGGCGTCCGTGAGCGCGTCGGTGACCTTCGACGACGCCGCAGCGCTTGCCGAGACCGCCTCTCGCTGGGGCGAACGCGACGGTTGGTCCGTGGCCGATGTGGTGTGGTCGCTCACCGATGAGGTCCACACGCGCCTCGAGGCCGCAGCGCTTCAGGAGGCAGTGGCCGACGCCCGACGCCGGGCCGAGGCGATCGCTGCGGCGTGCGGGTCCGGCGCGGTGCGGGTGCTGGACATCGCCGATGCCGGTCTGCTGCCCGGCCTCAGCGGGGCCGAGGCGCAGGGTGAGGCCCTGGCGATGCGCGCGATGGCCAAGGATTCCGCCGACGGCGTGGCCGTCGCTCCCGACGACGTCGAGGTGCTCGTGCGCCTGCACGCCCGGTTCGAGGCCTGACCGGATCGGAGCCTGAC
>JAUNTT010000010.1:2569-32768 GCA_030538555.1 Micrococcus sp. | reverse complement strand
GGGGTCGGAGAGGTCGTGTGGCCCGCTGCTCGCACCTCCCACGGCCCGGTAGCGCTGCAGGGTCTGGACGGCGAGCTGTGCCTGATACTTGCCCGCCTTGCGGCCCAGCTCCGGGAGTGCCCGCTGAAAGGCCTCCTCGTACAGCGCGGCTGCCGGTGTTCATCAGCCGCTGGACGATGCCGCCGTAGGCCACGTGCTCACGTGCAGCCACGCGGTGAGGCCACGATCATCGAGGGCTGGCGCGAAGTCCTCGAGGGTCACGTGTGGCCAGCCGGGCGAATCGTCCCGGAAAGCGGCGAGCCAGCGGCCGAGCTTCAGGGTGTTCGGTGTGCCCTCCCGGCAGGCTCGCGCGGTCGGCCGAGCGCGTCGGTGACCCGCTGGGAGAGTTGGGCTTGGATCGAGGCCTCGTCGCCGGTGGCCCGCATCGCGATGGATTCCACGATTGGCGCGACGCCTTCGACGCGCAGGGCGAGATCACCGATCAGCTCGCGCAGACCAGCGGCGTCGAGGGAGTTCACGTCGGCGTGGACGGCAGTCGCTGCGGTGTCTGCCTGGTTCGCGCGAGGAGTCATGGTCTCTCCTCTGGGGGACGCTGGCGGCGATCGCGAGTCGTGCGGCGTGGGGCGCGCGGTGCGGGCGCCTCTCCTTTCAACCGTCGGGTTCCGACATGACCGCCCGGATATTCAGGCGGTCATCACGGAAAACGGAGCTCGGCCGGTCGCACGCGCGGCCGTGGGTCGGCCGGTGGATAGGCCGGTGGCCGGCCGGCGGCCCGGCCGGTGGCTCGGCCAGCGCAACGGCCTCAGCGGCGACGCGTGTCCAGCGTGAACCCGTGGGAGCGCAGCCGCTCCACGAGTACCTCCCCCAGCGCGGTGGCCGGGGTCAGCACGCCGGCGCGCGCCGGCAGCCGTTCCTCGTCGACCGCCAGCGAGATCCCGGCCTCGCCCAGCATCACCGCGGTGCCGGTGTAGCCCGGGTCCTTGTCTGCGGCCACGCGCGTGGTGTACCGGGCGCCCGTGGTCGTCGTCGCGTCGATGTCCATGACGAATCTGCCGTTTGCCATGGTCTCCGCCGAGGGCCCCTCGCCGGGCTGGGGCAGTGCCCTATTCAGCAGCGCGCGGGTCGGCGCGAACCGCATCCCGCCCGCCACGCTGCCCAGCACCGCCGTCAGGCCTGCGGCCCGGACCAGTCCCGCAAGCCCCGCACCGGTGTCGGTCACCTCGCGGTAGCGGAAGTCGCGGCCGTAGGCCCAGCCGTTCAGCGCGTTGCTGCGACGCACCACTCGCGTGTTGTACCCAGCCATCACGAACGGCGCCTCCCACCGCCCGGAGGTCGCGTCCTTCGCCACGGGCAACCGTCCCCGGCGACCCCGCCGACCATCGCCGCGGCGGTCCGGTTCGGCGTCGCGGTCCGGGGAGAGGCCGTAGGGGTCGTTCACGACGGCGGCCCGCTCGGCGTCGTGGGCGGCCTCGGCGAACTGGCGGCGCATGGAGTCGATGGTGCCGCCGCTGAAACCGCCGCGGGCCGAGCGCACCCGCAGGGTGGTGTCGGTGAGTGTGCCGGCGTCGTCGGCGGCGGCGCGCTGAGCGGTGAGGAGGACTCCGAGGTCGGAGGGCACGGAGTCGAAGCCGCACGAGGTCACGATGCGCGCGCCCGTGGCTTGGGCTGTGGCGTGGTGGGCGTCGATCATCTCGCGCACGAACAGCACCTCGCCCGTGAGATCGGCGTAGTGGGTGCCCGCAGCGGCGCACGCACCGAGCAGCGGGCGGCCGAACGCGGTGTACGGGCCCACCGTGGTGACCACCACGCGCGTGCGCTCGGCCAGCTCCCTCACGGCGTCATGATCCAGGGTGTCCACGACGACGAGCGGCCAGTCCGCCGCCGCCTCCGGCAGTCCTCGACGAGCCTGGGTCAGCCGGTCACGGCTGCGCCCGGCGAGCGCGATGCGCAGGTCGCCGGGTGCGTGCCGGGCGAGGTGTTCGGCGGTCAGGCGGCCCACAAAGCCGGTGGCTCCGACGAGGACGAGGTCGAACTCGCGGTCGGCGGTGTCCCGTGGCGAGGTGGCTGGCGTGGCGGAGTCGGTGTTCATGATCGCGAGCCTACGGACCGGGAGACGGGTCTGTCAGGGGGCCAGAACATCGCCCTGCGCGAGAGTGCCACAGCCCAGCATCGAGCCACTCGTCCTCGTCGGCACGCAGCTGACCCGAAAGATCCCGCGCGGCCGCTGACTGCCTTCGTGCGCGTGACGAGCGCTCGCCCTCACCACGCGACTGTGCCCGACTGAGGACGGCCTCGACCTGGTCCTCGTCGATTCTCGTGTAGGTCACCTCGAGCTCCGCCGCCTGGGCCAACTCCGCAAACCCGGCTTCGGCATACCAGTGGATGATCCACTCGCGGTCCTCCGCCTGGAGCACCCCGTCGGTCTCCAGTTCGAAGCGCAGCGTGGTGACACGCGTCCGAGCCTCGACGTCGTAGTCCTCTGCCACCACCGTGCACGGGGCTCTCGTCTCCCGATCACGAGCCGAGCGCGGTACACCGATCTGCTCGGCCGGCGTCGACGTGCGTCGCACGCAGCGCGTCATACACGGGGGCGACGATGCCCGTGGAGAACTCTGAAGCGTCCATCCCGCCACCCTGCGGGCGAGCACGCGATGCGCGCGCGGGACAGCGCGGCAGTGCAGACTGGCTGCATGGACTCCACACGGCCCCGCCGCATCCTCCACGTCGTCACCAACGTGTCCGCCTACGACGACGACCCCCAGCATCCGACCGGCCTCTGGCTGTCCGAACTGACTCACGCGTGGGACGTCTTCGACTCGCGCGGCTTCGAGCAGGCGATCGTGAGTCCGCGGGGCGGCGTCGCGCCTCTGGAGCCTCGGTCCCTGCGATTCCCGGCCTACGATTCCAGCGCCAAGGCCTGGCATCGGGACACGCAGCGCATGGGGCTCCTCGCGACCACCCAGCGTCCCGACGACGTCGATGCCGCCGAGTACGACGCCATCTACTTCACCGGCGGGCACGGGGTGATGTACGACTTCTCCGAGGACGAGGAGCTGCAGCGGCTGACTCGCGAGATCTGGGAGGCCGGCGGCGTCGTGTCCTCGGTGTGCCACGGCTACTGCGGGCTGCTCAACACGCGGCTCTCCGACGGCACGTTGCTGATTGCGGGACGGCAGATCACCGGTTTCGCGTGGCGTGAGGAGATCCTCGCGGGCGTGAGCCGACGCGTTCCCTACAACGCCGAACAGGAGGCGAAGAACCGCGGGGCGCGGTATGTCAAGGCGCGGTTGCCGTTCGTCCCGCACGCGGTGACCGACGGGCGCCTGGTCACCGGGCAGAACCCCGTCTCGGCGAAGAAGACTGCTGAAGCGGTCGCGGAGTTGCTGTGAGGTCACAGGTGCGCTGGGCCACGCCTCCTGTGGCGGGGGTGGCCGCCGCATGACGATCCACTCTTTCCACCTCGCCCGGGTCACCCCGCAGCAGGGCATGGCAGCGCTCGTCCGCCGCCCGACGGCGCACGCCGACGGCAGCTTCTCACTCACGTCGACACCGGGCCGGTTCGGCGAACCGGGCGCGTACGTCGTCGTGAAGGTCCGGGGACAGCACCACGCAGCAAAGGTGCCGCTGCATGAGAGGTTTCACCTGTTCGTGGACGACGACGGCGTCCTGCGCACCGACCACACCCTTAAGCTGGTCCGCGCGACGGCGATTCGGCTGCATTACCGGATGACGCGCAGCGGATCCCGACCCGGAGAGTAGTGTCCCTGCCATGACTCCTGTGATCGATTTCGTGAATGTCTCGACCGACGGGCTGGAAGCCTCCCCGCACGCCGAGGCACTGGCCGGGCTGCGCGCCAATGAGGCCCGCTATTTCAAGAACAAGTACGACCACGTCTTCGAGACCGTTCCGGCCACGGAAGCGGCCGACGTCGTGGGCTGGGTGGAGCGGATTCTGCGGGAAGAGCGCGGCCTGGTCATCGTGTCAGAGCCGCTCGAGGTGAGCGTGGCCGATGTGGACGGCATCGACTGGATTCACGTGTTCTACGCCTCCGGGCTCGGTGTCAACGTCCTCTACACGCGCGCCGAAGGTGGCAAGCGTGCGGTGGGTTTCAAACTCTCCGACGGAATGGAAGTGCCCGAGGAGCTGGGTGCCTTCAAGTGGGCGCGCCAGAAGTCGAAGCTCGCCGGCACCATCCGCGGCACGTACTTCGTGATCAAGGGCGAGCATCCGCGGGGATGAGGGTGGGCGTCGTCGGGATTCGGACGGATGGGAAGCGGTGAAGCCATGCTGAGCCTGACCGTGGACGGGCGGCGTATCCACGACATCTCTTCGTTCTACGCCGAGCTGAATCGGGTGTTCATGCAGGGCGTGGGCTGGCGACTGGGCTCGAGTTTGGACGCGCTGAATGACCTGCTGTACGGCGGTTACGGTGCGCTCGAGGGAGCCGAGGAAGCGGAGATTCGGTGGATCGCGTTCGACGAGACGCAGCAGGCGCTGGGCGTGCCGGCCACCCGAGCGTGGCTGCGGGCGAAGCTCGGCCGCGATGGGTTTGATCATGCCGCGGTCGCTGCCGACCTTGACGCTCTTGATGCGGGTCAGGGGAAGACGTATGTCGAGCGGGTGATGGAGGTTTTTGCGGAACACCCGCAATGGGAGATTGTGCCGGTGGACGCCGGCGATGACGCGTTTGGGGATCACGTCCGGCGCGGGTGTGCCGCGGCGCGGGAGCTGGCGGATCGGGTGGCCGCGGGAGAAGTCGATGCGGCGATGCGTCGGATTCGGCGGCTGTGGGTGATGACGGAGGCGCCGTCGGCGTGTCCCGATGCCTGGGCGGAGATCTGGGCGGGCGTGCGCGACGCCGCTGACCCTGCTCAGGTGATGTCCGCTCGGGACCGACGTCGGCTCGCTGCGCTGGGATCGCCGGTCTCCGTGTTCCGCGGGGCTCTTGCGGGGGCAAAGCGCGGCTGGTCCTGGACGTTGGAGCGTGACGTCGCGGTGGATTTCGCGCTGCGTTACGAGGACGAGCCGGACGAGTCCGGTGGTGGGGTGGTGTGCAGTGCTGAGGTGCCGCAGGAGGCGATCTTGGCGTTGTTCACGGAGGGCGGTGAGACCGAGGTGGTGCTGGATCCGGCGCGGTTGGACTGGGAGGCGGTGACCGTGGAGACGGTGCGTCAGGATCGACGCTGCTGAGTCAGCTGAGTCATGAGAGCAGCCGCCAGCACCGTCAGCCACACCACGATGGCGTAGGCACCGGGGTCGTAGGCGTCGAATCCCCCGGGCAGAATCTGGGGTGCAGCGTTGATCCCGGCATGGAAGAAGATCGCCGTCGACGTCGCCCCTCCGCTGCGCTGGAAGATCAGGCCCATCACCACCCGCAGGCCGATGGTGACCAGGCATTGCAACACCACCCACCTCACGCTTCGCCCCATCGCCAGCCACGGGATGACGTGCCACGCGGCCCAGACGACGCCGATGAGGATGCCCGCTCCGAGGACACCGTGCCTTTCCTGCAAGGGCGGCGTCACGTAGGTGGTCCAGCCGAGTTCCTCCAAAATGGCCCCGAGCCAATAGGCGAGGTAGATCGCGAGGACCACGGTCAGTGAGGCTTCCAGCGGACCACGTTGCGCCGTGGCGGGATGGGTGACGCCCGTGATGACGTACGCGAGACCGGAGAGGGCTACGGGTGCCAGGATGGCCACAGCCAGCCACCCGGGGCGTGCGCTGCGTACGTCGACGGCGGCCGCACTCCACTCGGCCAGCGCGCTCCGACCGCCTTCTCGGCTGAGCAAGATTGCTGCCCCAGCGAAGGGGACAACGATCATCAGAGCACTCGGCGGCAGGCCCAGTGGCATCGTCACATCGATGGCATTGAGCAGGTAGAACGGCACCGAAGCTGCCAACACCAGCGCGAGGAAGAGGTAGGGACGACGCTTCGTCACGCCACTCATGGTAGGTCGACGTGAGACGGCGATAGCGCGTCACAGGGCAGCCCCAGGGACTACGTCACAGGAGAGCTCAGACTGACGTCTGCGCAGGTGGGCGCCCGTTCACACAGTGGGGTCCCATCCAGGAGAGACCACGTCGAGGCCCACGCCCCTCGCGCACGAGACGGAGTCCTCGCTCGGACTGGTCGCGCAACTCGCGTTCCGAAAGGCATTCAACGTGCGGCTCGCCCGTGCTCACGGCGCGACCGTAGCACGCGCGCTTTCCACCCCGCCGTGACTAGGCTCGTCGCCATGGCAACCGTTCTTCTTGTGCGGCACGGCCGCACCACGGCCAATGCGACCGGACTACTTGCGGGGCGAACGCCCGGGGTCAGCCTGGACGATCTCGGCCGAGAGCAAGCGGCTCGCACCGGGGACAGGGTCGCGGCGGTGCCGGTTGCCGCGGTGATCTCCAGCCCCCTGGAACGGTGCACGCAAACCGCTAGCGCCGTCGTCGAACGCCAACCCCCGGCGATGCCCTCACGCATCGAGCCCGACCTCACCGAGTGCGATTACGGACAGTGGCAGGGCCGTCTGCTCAGCGAGCTGGCCGCCGATCCGTTGTGGCCGGTGGTGCAGGCGCAACCCTCCGCCGTGACGTTTCCCGAGGGCGAGTCCATGGCGGCGATGCAGGCCCGGGCGGTCGCCGCGATCCGGCGGCACGACGCCGACATCGAGGCTGAGCACGGGCCGGCCGCGGTGTGGGTGGCGGTCAGCCACGGCGACATCATCAAGTCGATCCTGGCCGACGCACTCGGCATGCACCTGGACATGTTCCAGCGCATCGAGGTCGGACCGGCGTCGGTGTCGATCGTCAGCTACGGGACGAGCCGGCCGAGGGTCTTGGCGATGAACACCGACGGCGGGGACCTCGCCTGGCTGGCCCACAGCGTCCAGACCGCCGACGCACCTGTGGGCGGAGGCGCCGGCACGGGCGCCATCGAGGGCGGGGCGCCTAGGATCAACACATGACCGAGGTTCCTGACCCCACGCACGAGTTCGATTGGCCAGACCGCGCCGTCATCGGGACCCTGGGCCGGCCGGGCCAACGCACGTTTTATCTGCAAGCTCGCGCTGGCACACGGATGATGAGCGTAGCCCTGGAGAAGCTGCAGGCCGCGCTGCTCGCGGACAAGATCGACGAGATTCTCGACGAGCTCATGGACGAGGACGGCAACCCGCACAGCGTTCCCGTCAGCACCCCCGTGGAGCTCGTGGACAATGACCCGCTCGACGCCGTCGAAGAGAGTTTCCGCGTGGGTACGCTGGGTCTCGGTTGGGATCCCAGCACCGCCCAGGTGGTCATCGACGCCTATCCCATCGTCGAGGGCGATGACGAGGAGGACGCCGAGACGCACGTCGACGCGGATGCCGAGATGCTGCGGATCCGCATGCCGGTCGGTTCGGCGCGAGCCTTCACGCTCCGCACGCGGGAGGTTGTGGACGCCGGACGCCCGCTATGCACGCTGTGCGGACACCCGATTGATCCGGACGGCCACACCTGCGCCCTGCCTGAATCCTGAGGTCGAGGTGGACCTGGAGTCGGGCGAACTGGCGCTTACGGGGCGCATCACGACGGCGTCCAATGCCACTTTCGTCGGCGCCATCGGCGACACGACGGTTGTCTACAAGCCGGTGGCGGGCGAGGCGCCGCTGTGGGACTTCCCGGGCGCTTCTTTGGCGCGACGGGAGGTGGCCGCGTACCTGATCTCCGAGGCGCTGGGCTGGGATGTGGTGCCGCGCACCTGGTTGCGTGAGGGTCCGTTCGGTGAGGGCATGGTGCAGCTGTGGCGGGAGCCTGATCCGAGCCAGTCCCCGGTGGACCTGTTCCCGGCGGAGCAGGTGCCGACGGTTGGCTGGCGAACGGTGCTCGAGGGTGAGGATGAGGACGGGCAGCCGCTCGTGTTGGCGCATGAGGACACACCCGCGTTGCGGCGCATGGCCGTGTTCGACCTGATCATCGACAACGCGGACCGTAAGGGTGCCCACATCCTCGCCATGCCCGGCGGGCACCGTCACGGGGTGGATCACGGGCTCACCTTTCACCACGAGGAGAAGCTGCGGACCGTTCTGTGGGGGTGGCTGAGTGAGCCCTTCACATCGGACGAGCACGACGGCGTCGCTCGGGTTCTCGAGGCAGTGGATGGTGAGCTGGGGCGAAAGTTGGCGGAGCTGCTCGCCGCTGAGGAGATTGACGCGCTCAAGGCGCGGTGTGCCGCGTTGCGTGAGCAAGGGTGTTTCCCGGCCCCGAGCGGGCGGACGCCTGCAGTGCCCTGGCCGCTGTTCTGAGCGGCCCGTCGGTCACATCTCGAAGAAGCAGGAGAGGTAGTGGCCGTTGAAGAGATCCTTGCCCATGCCGACGCACTGGCAGCACGCTTCGAGGACGACGAACCCATTTCCGGCGACGAACTCGATGTCATCGCGGTTGGACGGCTCCGAGCAGCTGTAGCCGAGCAATCTGCGGCCGAGCGCCACCTACTCGACGCAGTCAAGACCGCTCGGGCAGCCGGAATGTCGTGGGCATCTATCCGTGTGTTCGTCGGCACCTCTGGCGAGGCTGCTCGTCAACGCTACGGAGCGCATGCGGCCTGACACCGAGCACCGACGACGGGCGACACCATTGACGTCCAAGAGCTACTGAGACCACACCCGGGCGTGGTCTCAGAGCGCCTCCTGTGGGCTTTCTCCTCCAGGACATGCGGGCCAGATCCCACCTATCAGTGCATCGGACCCTCCAGTGAGCGGCTCGCCCCATGTCCCATCAACGTCATGCAGTCTGCAACGGCTTGATGCGGTCGAGCGAGTCTCCCAGTGCGTCCATCTCGACCTCGAGGTCGTAGTGCGACTGGAGGTTGATCCAGAACTGTGCGCTCATGCCGAAGTAGCGCCCGAGGCGGAGAGCCGTGTCAGCTGTGATGCGTCGCTTGCCGTGCACGATCTCGTTGATGCGACGGGGCGGGACTTCGATGGCCACAGCTAGCTTGTGCTGCGTGATGCCCATGGGCTCGATGAACTCCTCCAGGAGGATCTCACCGGGATGGATCGGCGGGTCGAGCTGCTCAGTCATGCCTCTCCGCAGTGGTAGTCGACGATCTCCACTCCTTGTGGTCCGGCTGGAGTCCACGAGAACCAGATGCGCCAGTCGTCGTTGATGCCGATACTGTGCTGCCCGGCCCGGTCACCCTCAAGGAGCTCCAGTCGATTCCCTGGTGGAACCCTGAGCTCATCGAGATCCTGAACGGCGTCAAGGAGCAACAGCTTCGTCATCGCCTTCGGATGCAGCCGCGGGTCGATGCGCTTCACGCGCTGGCGACGGAAGAGCCGCTCTGTGTCTCGGTCAGCGAAGGAGACGATCTCACGACCCAGTATGACGCGCCGCGTCAATAACGCTAGACGTTAAACCTAAACTCGACCACGTCCCCATCCCGCATGACGTAGTCCTTGCCCTCCATCCGCACCTTGCCCGCAGCCTTCGCGTCAGCCATAGACCCGGCAGACACCAAATCCTCAAAGCTCACGATCTCCGCCTTGATGAACCCGCGCTGGAAGTCGGTGTGGATGACCCCTGCCGCCTCCGGCGCTGTCGCGCCCACGGGCACGGTCCACGCGCGCGATTCCTTCGGACCGGCAGTCAGGTAGGTCTGCAGCCCCAGGGTCGAGAAGCCCACACGCGCCAGCTGGTCCAGACCGGACTCGTCCTGACCGGCCATCTCGAGCATCTCGCGGGCTTCCTCCTCGGACAGCTCCACCAGATCGGCCTCGAGCTTGGCATCCAGGAACACGGCCTGCGCCGGCGCCACCATTGCGCGCAGCTCGGCCTGCTTCTCGGCATCCCCCAGCACACCCTCATCCGAGTTGAAGACGTAGATGAAGGGCTTCGCGGTCAGCAGGTTCAGCTCGCGCAGTCGGTCCATGTCCAGCTTGTCCGACTCCACGGACGCGAAGATCGTGTCGCCGCGCTCCAGCACCGCCAGCGCCTCCTGCAGCGCCACGAGATCAGCGGGCTCCCGCTTCTTGCCCTTGATCTCCTTCTCCACGCGCGGGATGGCCTTCTCCACGGTCTGCATGTCCGCGATGATCAGCTCCGTGTTGATGGTCTCCATGTCCGAGGCCGGGTTCACGGTGCCGTCCACGTGCACCACATCGCCGTCCTCGAACGCGCGCACCACCTGCGCAATCGCGTGCGCCTCGCGAATGTTTGCGAGGAACTGGTTGCCCAGACCCTCGCCCTCGGAGGCGCCCTTCACAATGCCGGCGATGTCCACGAAGGACACCGTGGCGGGCAGGATCCGCTCGGAGCCGAAGATCTCGGCGAGCTGGCCCAACCGCGCGTCGGGAAGGTTCACCACACCCACATTCGGCTCGATCGTGGCGAACGGATAGTTCGCTGCGAGAACGGTCTGCTGGGTCAGTGCGTTGAAGAGGGTCGACTTGCCCACATTGGGAAGCCCCACGAATCCGATAGTCAGTGCCACGGGCCACCATCCTACCGGCGCGGGACACACGGTAGCGTGGAGTGCGTGACTCATCATCCTTTGCCCGGCACGCCGCAGACTCCCGACGACGGCGCCCCCACCGACGCCCTGGCCACCTACCAGGACGAGATGGTCCCGCTGATCGGCCTCGCCGTCGAGCACGGCCTGGACCTGCTCAGCCAGGGCGAGAATCTGCTGCCCACCATCCTGGCCGTCACCGACGACGGCCAGCAGGGCATGTGGACGCTGCCGGACCTCAACCCGGAGGACGTCGCCTCCCACGTCGCACAGATCGAGCCGCGCCCCGCGAAGGCGGTCGCCGTCTTCGACGGCCTCGTTGGCACCGATGACCCGGACGTCATGCAGCCCACCTTCTTCGTGGAGTCCTTCCAGGCCGACGACGACGTCTCCATCCGCATGATCTTCCCGCACGACCTCGGCGACCCCGAGTCAGGCCTCGAGCCGCGCATCCTCGAGGACCCGACCGTCGTCGCCAACGGCATCAATCCCCTCGGCGGCCCGCTCGGCAACGCCTACACCTTCACCGTCTGACACACCCATGACACCTGTCATGCCCAACTCCTGACGTCTGCCGCATCCGTTCGCGCCCGCCACGGGCCAGGCTGGAGTCATGAACTCCAGCCCCGCCATCGAAGCCCGCAGCGTCCACCGCAGATTCGGCGCGGTCACCGCCGTGAACGACTTCTCCCTCACCGTGCCCACCGGCGAGATCCTGGCCCTGCTCGGCCCCAACGGCGCGGGCAAGACCACCTTCCTGGACATGGTCCTCGGCTTCTCTGCCCCCTCGGACGGCAGCCTGTCCGTGCTTGGCATGAACCCGGGCCAGGCGGTCCGCGCGGGCCGGGTCGGCGCGGTGATGCAGACCGGCGGCCTGCTCGATGACCTCACCGTCGCCGAGACGGTGCGGATGATCGCCGCGTGCCACCGCCGCCACATCGCGCCCGAGGCCGCCATGGAGCGCGCCGGCATCACCCGCATCGCCCAGCGAAAGGTGAAGAAGTGCTCCGGCGGCGAACAGCAGCGCCTGCGCTTCGCTCTCGCCCTGCTCACGGACCCCGAGCTCATCATCCTCGACGAACCCACCGCCGGCATGGACGTCAGCGCCCGCCACGAGTTCTGGGCCGCGATGCACGCCGAGGCCGACCGCGGCCGCACCATCGTCTTCGCCACCCACTTCCTGCCCGAGGCTGAGGACTTCGCCGACCGCATCGTCCTCATGCGCCACGGCGCGCTGCACTCCCAGGGCACGCCCAGCGAGCTCACCGCCGCCGGCACCGTCACGATTAGCGGCCGGTGGGCCAGCGCCGAGGCCCCGCACACCGTCCTCGCACCGCTCGGTCTTCCCGACGACGCCGTTCGGCTCACGTCCGGATCCTCGTCTTCCCAGACATCCGGCACCGGCACTCCTGAGACGCGCGTGCAGATCGTGCTCGAGCGCACCGGCACCCATGCTCCCGACGACGTCGCCCGCCACCTCCTGCAGGCGCGGCTGATCGAGGACCTGCGGATCAGCGAGTCCCGCCTCGACGACGTCTTCCTCGCCCTGACCACCGAACCGGAGGCCTGATCATGAGCACCGCCGCCACTACTCCTGCACAGCCGCCGCAGACCGCAACCCACCCCGCGCCGCCCACTACCCCTGCGCAGCACACCACCACGGCCCTGGGCCGCCTGCTCGCCTACACCCGCCGCGACTTTCTGAGGATCCTGCGCATGGTGGACTCCACGTTCTTCGTGATCGTGCTGCCGGCCGCGCTGTATCTGATGTTCGGCGCGATGAGCGACTGGGGTTCCAACACCGCCGGCCACGGCAACGTCACCGCCTACACGATGAGCGCGATGGCCCTCTACGGCGCCGTCCTGGCCACCACCTCGATCGCCGGGTCCGCCGCCGTCGAGCGTCAGATGGGCTGGGGCCGCCAGCTCAGCCTTACCGCGTTCAGCGCGCGAGACTACATCGTCTCCAAGACGCTGGTGGCGGTGAGTGTGGCGGTCCTGCCCACGGTGCTGGTGCTCGCTCTCGGGGCCGCCACCGGGGCCACCTACGCCGACTTCTGGCGCTGGTTCGCCACGGGTGCGCTCATCGTGCTCAGCGCCGCGCCCTTCGCACTCTATGGTCTCGCCGCCGCCCTGGTGTTCCGCTCCGAGGCTGCCGTGAGCGCGGCCTCCGGCATCCTGGTGGTGTTGGCGTTCCTGGGCAATCTCTTCGTCCCGCTCTCCGGCGTCATGCTGGACATCGGCCGCTTCACCCCGCTGTTCGGTGCCTCCACGCTGGTCCGCTGGCCCCAGGCCGAGGGTGCCATGGCCAGCATGGGCCCGGGGGAACCGCCCGTGCAGCTCGAGCTGTGGGAGCCGATCCTCAACCTCGGCGCGTGGACGGTGATCTTCGGGGTGATCTGCCTGCTGGCCGCCCGGCGTCGTACCTCGCGGGCGTGAGCGCCTTCTCCGCCGCCCACGGTGCGGCAGAATCAGCAGCCATGGAGACCTACCCGGACCGGATGCCACTGAAGCAGTGGCCCATGGTCCTGGTGTTCTCCGGGGTCTGGCTGTGGTTCCTCCTCATCTCGGCGGTCTTCCAGGTCCTGGACCTGATCCGAGAGAACCGTCCGGGCGCGGCGGCGGTATGTGCCGTCGTCGTGACCCTGTTCTGCCTCGTGTACCTGGCCAGCTTCGTCATCCCGCGGCCGGTGCGTCGGCTGCCGCGGTGGGCCAACACGCTGGGTGCCACGGCCATCATGGTGCTCTGCCTGGTGCTCTTCGCGCAGTTCGTGGGGCCCGCCGCACTCTACGCGCTGCCGTATTTCGCGTCCGTGTGGATCTTCCAGCATCCGCTGCGCATCGGTCTGCCGATGGCCGGCCTGGTGGCGGGCGTGGGCGTGTGGCTCACGCTGACCGTCAGCCCGGACACCATGCTGGTCACGGCGCTGAGCGTGCTGGGCGGGTCCATCGTCATCATGGTGCTCATGCGCCTGGCCATCGCGCGCGATGAGGCGCTGGTGGAGGCCGAGCACCAGGTGGAGCTTGCCGGGCAGCGCGAGCAGCTCGCCCGCGATCTGCACGACGTTCTCGGACATTCCCTCACCGTCATCAACGTCAAGGCGCAGTTGGTCTCTCGGCTGATCCAGACCGACCCGCAGCGGGCAGCGCAGGAGGCCGACGACGTCGTCCAACTCTCCCGGACCGCTCTGGCGGAGGCGCGGGCCGCCGTCGCGACCCTGGCCGCACCGGAGCTCGGCGCGCAGCTCTCCAGCTCCGTCAGCGCGCTGCGCAGCGCGGGCATCGCCGTGACCGCCCCCCCGCCTGGGGCTGTGGCCGAGGTGCCGGCCGAGCAGCGCGCGCTGGCCGCGTGGTTCCTGCGCGAGGCGGTCACCAATGTGCTGCGCCACGCGCACGCGCAGAATGTCACGGTCACCCTGGATGCGCAGCACGCCGGTGTGCACGACGACGGCGTCGGACTTCCCGCGGACGTCGCCGACGGTGCGGGGTTGCGGAGTCTGCGTGGGCGGATCGCCGCAGCCGGGGCGCAGTTGGAGACCGGCGGTCCGGGGACGCGCGTGGTGCTGCGCTGGGCGAGCGGCGAGGCGGGCGAGGGTGCCGGTGTGGCCGAGCAGGCGCGGCAGGGAGAATCAGCATCATGAGGATGGATCAGGGTGCGCGGAAGCGCGGGAACGGCGGTGTGCTGCGGCTGTTGTTGGCCGATGATCAGGCGCTCGTGCGCGGGGCGCTGGCCGCCCTGCTGGATACCGAGCCAGACCTCGAGGTAGTGGCTCAGGCGGGGTCGGGTACGGAGGTGGTGGCCGCCGTCGTGGAGCATGACGTGGATGTGGCCGTGCTGGACATCGAGATGCCCGGCATGGACGGGATCTCAGCCGTGGAGGCGCTGCGGGCCGCCGGGATCGACTGTGCGGTGCTGATCGTGACGACTTTTGGTCGGCCCGGGTACGTGGGGCGAGCGCTGGCCGCCGGGGCGCAGGGATTCGTCGTCAAGGACACGCCGGCCGAGGAGTTGGCGGAGGCCGTGCGGCGCGTGCATCGCGGTGAGCGCGTGGTGGACCCGGGGCTGGCCGTGGATTCTCTGATGGCTGGCGCGTCGCCGCTGACGGAACGCGAGGCTGACGTACTCCGGGTGGCCCTGACCGGTGCGACAGTACGCGCGATCGCCGCCCAGCTGCACGTCTCGGCCGGCACCGTGCGCAATCACCTCAGCGCGGCGATCGGCAAGACCGGCACGCAGACCCGTGGCGAGGCGGCCGTGGTGGCGCGGGATCGGGGCTGGTTGTAGCGGGCGGGTGCGGTGAGCTGGACGAGCTCTTACGCGTGGTGCGGCCGGGGGTGTAGGGCGCGACGCGCTTAACGTCTCGGGTCCCGGTGAGACCCTGGTGGCATGGATGTGTTGTCTCTGGTCCTGGGGATCCTGGTGGGAGCTGTGCTCGGTGCCGGCATTGCGGCGTGGTTGCTGCTGCGTCGCGCGGGGCAGCGTGCCGAGGAGTACGCCGTGCAGGTACGCGAGCTCGAGAAGACGGCGGCGCTGGCCGAGAGGGACACAGCGGCGGCGCGAGCCACGGTGCAGGCTCTGGAGTCGCGGTCCCGGGAAGCCGAGCAGCAACGGCAGCAGGACGGCGCGGTGCTGCAAGCGCTGGCCCCGCTGGGCGAGCGACTGCGCCATCTCCAGAACCAGGTCTCGGTGCTCGAGCGTGACCGGGTGGACCAGTACTCCACGCTGACCGAACAGCTGCGCTCGGCCGCCGCCACGGATCAGGCGCTCGCGGTCCAGACCTCCGAACTACTCTCGGCGTTGCGGTCCACCACGGCCCGGGGGCACTGGGGCGAGGTCCAGCTGCGCCGCGTGGTGGAGGCCGCTGGGATGCTGGCGCACACCGACTTCGCCGAGCAGGCCAGTCTGCGCTCCCCGGAGGGCGCACTGCTCCGCCCAGATTTGCTGGTGCATGTGCCCGGCGGCAGCTCGATTGCCGTGGACGCGAAGGCACCGGCCAGCCACGGGGTGGCCGCCCAGCACCTCGCGGAGGAGCACGGCGAGGATGCCGCGGAACGCCGGAAGCAGCTGGCTCAGGCCCACGCGGCGGCGGTGCGGCGGCATGTCGATGCACTGGCGGGCAAGCAGTATTGGTCGGGCCTTCCGGACAGCCCGGATCTCGTGCTGTGCTTCCTGCCCTCGGAGTCGCTGTTGGCGACGGCCGTGGACGCCGATCCCGGCCTGCTGGACCACGCCTTCGCGCAGGGCGTCGCGCTGGTCGCACCCGTGTCGCTGCTGACGGCGCTGAAGTCGGTGGCGCACACGTGGCGGCAGGAGTCGATCGCGCAGAACGCCCAAGAGGTGGTGGCTGCTGCCCGGCAACTCTACGAGCGGCTCGCCACGTTGAGCGCCCATCTCACGAAACTGGGCTCCAGCCTCGGCAGCTCCGTGGATCACTACAACCGATTGCTCGGCACCCTCGAGACCCGAGTCCTGCCCTCCGCGCGCCGGATCCAGACGCTGGACCCCGCCCTCGGAGCCGCCATGGACCTGCCCGTCCCGGTAGAAAAACAGGCCCGACGCCTCAGCGCCCCCGAACTCACCGCCCCGGACCAGTGACCCCACACCTAGACTTTTCGGGTCGAATCTCGTCGTTCTGAGGGTCTCAAAACGCCGAGATTCGACCCGATAGCAGAAGGGTTGGGGTCAGCGGCGGCGACCGCCGAGGCCGCGAGAGTCGTCGCCGACCTTCTTGAGCTCGGCGCGGATCTCCTTGGGCAGCGAGAAGATGATGTCCTCCTCGGCCGTCACCACCTCGTCCACGTCGGTGTAACCGTAGTCGGCGAGCAGGCTCAGCACGTCCTGGACCAGCACATCGGGAACGGACGCACCGGAGGTCACACCCACGGTGGCCACGCCCTCGAACCAGGACTCATCCACCTGGTGCGCGAAGTCCACGCGCTCGGAACGGGTGGCCCCATACTCGCTGGCCACCTCCTTCAACCGCACCGAGTTCGACGAGTTCGCCGAGCCCACCACGATCATCAGGTCCACCTCGGGCGAGATCACCTTGACCGCGGCCTGGCGGTTGGAGGTGGCGTAGCAGATGTCGTCGCTCGGCGGATCCTGCAGATTCGGAAAGCGCTCGCGCAGCACGGACACGATTTCCAGCGTCTCGTCCACGGACAGCGTGGTCTGCGACAGCCAAATCAGGTTGTCCGGGTCCTCAACCTCCACGGTCCGGGCCTGGGCGACGTCGTTGATCACGGTGGTGTGCTCGGGAGCCTCACCGTACGTGCCTTCGACCTCCTCGTGACCGTCGTGGCCGACCAGCAGAATCTGCTTGTCCTGCTTGGCGAACCGCACGGCCTCGCGGTGCACCTTTGTCACCAGGGGGCAGGTCGCGTCGATGGTCTCGAGATTGCGCTCAGCCGCCTCGGCCACCACCGCCGGAGATACGCCATGGGCGGAGAACACCGTGAGCGCTCCCTCGGGCACCTCGTCCAGCTCGTTGACGAACACGACGCCGCGCTCCGTCAGCGAGTCCACCACGTGCCGGTTATGCACAATCTCCTTGCGCACATACACGGGCGCACCGTGCACCTCGAGCGCCTTCTCCACGGCGATCACAGCGCGGTCCACACCGGCGCAGTAGCCACGCGGGGCGGCCAGCAATACCCGCTTGGGCCCGGAGACCTCCGCGGCCGCCTCGATCTCCTCACGGGTGCGGCGAACACGGGGCACATGTGGCATGCCGAGTCCAACCGAGGTGGGCGCAGGGGCGGAGAGGGAGGCAGACATGCCTTCCATGCTAACGGCGGGCAGCCTCGCCGCGCCGTCGCCCGGACCACACCAGGGCCAGGATCACACCGAGCACCACGGCCACCGCAGCCCCGATCAGCACCGCACTCACGGTGGGGGTGACGGCGTCGGCCACGGCGGGCAGGGCGGCGGCCTCGATCTGGTCCATGAGGCGTTGCACGGAGGCCGGAGCGGAGGGATCGGCGGTGAGGTCGAGACCCTCGCGGCCCGCCAGCAGCGCGGCCACCCCCACGGTGGCGGCACTGGCCACGCCGCCAGTCGCCAGGGCGATTCCCCGCCAGCGCCCACGTGGCATCAACACGGCGGCCAGGCCGAACACCACGGCGGCGATCGCGGCGGCCGGCCACCACGCGGAGGCGCGGACGACGTCGGCCGCATCCAGTCCGTCGCCGCGCTGGGTGTCCAGCCCGGAGACGCGCACCGTCACGTCGAGACGCGGATCGTGGGTCAACTCCCCGACCGCGGTGCGGGCGTCGGCGAAGATCTGGGGAAGATCGACGTCGGGCGTGGACACGTCGAGGAACGGAATGTCGAAGGAGGGGATCCGCAGCTGCGCCAGGTCCTCCCCGAGCACCCCGGTGACCTGCTCCTGGACGTCGTCGAGCACGGCCTGCGAGGCGGCGCTGGCCACGGGACCCCACGAGAAGCGCAGCAGCTGGGCGGCCACGTTGCCGTCGTCGACGTCGGCCACCCAGTCCCGCCGGGTCCGATCGGCGAGCCCGTCCCACGCACTCTGCACGCGCTCATCGCCCACGGCGGTGCGCGTCGCCGCGCCGACCAGGTCCGGCAGCAACGGGCCGGCGACCTCGGTGAGCTGCTCGGGCAGGGTGTCGCTGACCAGATCGCTGACCGCGGCCGGGGCGGCCTCCTGGACGGCGTCGTCGGCAACCACGGCGTGCACAATCTCGCGCAGGATGTCCGGCTCGCGGGCGGCCCGGTCCACCAGGTGCCCGAACGCGGCCACGCTGGCCAGGGTGCCGGCCAGCACCGCCATCACCAGCGCCACGATTCGTCGCATCGAAGATCCCTTCGTTCGTGCGTGCCCGTCCTTAACGTCTCACACGGTACTGAAAGGATGGGGTGAGTCCTGAACCGCAGGAGAGCTCCGAAGGAGGATGCCGTGCAGACGCCACCGCAGCAGCCCGATGCCCCGGCCCCAGCCGCGCCGGAACGCGCCGCGGACACGACGCCGGACACACCCTGGCCGTTGCGGCGTCTGTCCGAGAATCTCAAGGCCCACATTGAGCGCGCGCCGGCCACGTGGATCGAAGGCCAGCTGATCGAGGTCAAGAACAATCGCGGCAACGTCTACATGACCATGCGTGACCTCGAGGATGACGTGTCCCTGCCGGTCAACGCCTGGCGCTCCGTTGCGGCGAGCTTCTCCCCGGGCATCGAGGCGGGCGCCCGGGTGGTGGCCCTGGTCAAGCCGAACTTCTGGCTCAAGGCCGGGCGGCTGTCGATGACCGCGCAGGCGATGCGCCCGGTGGGGCTCGGCGATCTGCTGGCTCGGGTGGAGATGCTACGTCGAGCACTCAGCGAGGAGGGGTTGACGTCGCCGGCGCGCAAGAAGCCCCTGCCCGTGCTGCCCCGCCGCATCGGCCTGATCACCGGCCGGGATTCGGATGCCCTGAAGGACGTGGTGCGCAACGCTCACCTTCGTTGGCCGGCCGCGCAGTTCGAGATTCGGGAGGTCGCCGTGCAGGGGCCCGCGGCGCCGCGCGAGGTGACCGCCGCGCTGCAGGAGCTGGATCAGAGCGGCGAGGTGGATGTCATTGTGATCGCCCGCGGCGGTGGCGCCCTCGAGGAGGTGATCCTGCCGTTCTCGGACGAGGCACTGGTCCGTGCCGTGGCGGCCGCCGTGACCCCGGTGGTCTCGGCGATCGGCCATGAGGCGGATCGCCCGGTGCTCGACGACGTCGCCGACGTCCGCGCGTCCACCCCCACGGATGCCGCCAAGCGGCTGGTCCCGGATGCGGCCGCCGAGTCTGCGGTGCTGTCCGAGGCGCGGCTGCGGCTGGCGTCGGCGGTGGAGCGCATGGTGGCCCGCGAGTCTCAGCATCTGGCGCAGATCCGGTCTCGTCCGGTGTTGGCGCGCCCGCACGTGATGATCGAGTCGCGCCGCGAGGAGCTGATGGCGTGGCGGGAGCGCGCGCGGCGCGGTCTCGCGCATCGCCTGACGCGGGAGCAGGATCAGCTGGCCGGCCGCTTGGCGCAGCTGCGGTCCCTGTCCCCGCAGCACACCTTGGATCGCGGCTATGCCGTCGTCCAGCATGAGGGCGCGGTCCTGCGCGACGTCGCCCCGTTGAGCCCCGGCAGCAGCGTTGACGTCCTCGTGGCCGCCGGACGCTTCGGCGCCGACGTCTCCGACGTCACCCCGGCGTCGGCGTCGGCATCGGCCTCATCGACAGCCTCACGCGCCGATGCGTCAGCATCCGCCCGCGCAACCCGTCCCACGTCAGGAGAGTCCGCATGACCGAGCAGTCCCCCGCCCCGCAGTCCGCCGACGCCGCCCAGGACGCGGCTGGCCAGCGACCGAGCGGTGTCCCTGAAGGCAGCACTGGCGCCGATCACGCCGCGCCGGTCGACGGTTTCAGCTCCGCGGACACCTCGGACGTGGCGCAGCTCAGCTACGAGGACGCTCGTGCCGAGCTGGTCGAGACGGTGCAGCGGCTCGAGGCTGGCGGGGCTGGCCTGGAGGAGTCGCTCGCGCTGTGGGAGCGCGGCGAGGCCCTCGCCGCCCGCTGCCAGGCCTGGCTCGACGGCGCCACCCAGCGCCTCGACGCCGTCCGCGCTGCCGCCGAGGCCGAGGACCAGCAGCAGGACTGAGATTCTGGGGTGCTCCTCCCCAGCAACCCCGCTCCCGGGTGAGACATGTCCCTCGAACTGCGAAATTGGGGACATTAGCCACCCTGGACGCTTGGGTCGCGGGCATTTGTCACCCCGGAAGTTCCCGGGTGACAAATGTCCCTCAAACTGCAATATCAGGGGCATTACCCACCCCGGACGTTCCCGGGTGGGAAATGTCCCACTCCGCGCATTCCCGGGTGGGCAATGCCCCAGGCAGTTCGCTCCGGGGTGACAAATGTCCCTCAAACCGTGAAATAAGGGACGTTAGTCACCCCGGAGCGTGGGGATGAGGACATGAGTCACCCCGGAGCCGGGCGCCACGCCCCGCGCGCGTCAGCTGGCGGCGATGCGTTCGCGTTCGGCCTCGACGTCGAAGTCGGGCTCCGGCCAGGCCAACTGCATCTGCTCGAGCTCGTGGATCACCAGCTCCTGCACGGCCAGGCGGGAGAACCACTTGCGGTCGGCGGGGATGATGAACCAGGGGGCATCGTCGGTGTCGGTCTCGGCCACGGCGAGGTCGTAGGCCTCCCAGTACTCGTCCCACTTCTTGCGGGCGTCGATGTCGGAGGGGTCGTACTTCCAGTAGCGGTCCGGGCGGTGCAGTCGGCGAGTCAGGCGGTCCTTCTGCTCGTCCTTCGAGATGTGCAGGATGACCTTGATGATCCGGGTGCCGCGGGCCACGGCCTCGGCCTCGAACTCGCGGATCGCCCCGTAGCGGCGCTCCACCTCCTCCGGGGAGGACAGGCCCTCGACCCGGTGGATCAGCACGTCCTCGTAATGGGAGCGGTCGAACACCGTGATCTGGCCCGGCCCGGGCATCTCCTTCTCGATGCGCCACAGGAAGTCGTGGGAGAGCTCCTCCGTGGTCGGCGCGCCGAAGGCCTTGGTCGCCACACCCTGCGGGTCCATAGCCCCGGCCACGGTGCGCATCAGCCCGCCCTTGCCGGAGGTGTCCATGCCCTGCACCACCACCAGCAGGCTCGGTGCACCCTCGGGATCAGCGCGGCCGGCCGCATACAGCAGCTCCTGCAGATCGGCGAGGTACTCGGCCCGGCCGGCCAGGTCTTCCTCGCCGTGGGCCTTCTTGCCGTCGTAGCCGATGCGCTCACGCGGATCCACGTCCGCCAGGCCCACAGTCTCCCCGTCCCGGCGAGCGCGCATGCCCTCCACCGGGTGGGTGCTGAAGGGCTCGGCGTGCTCGGCCTCGACCACCGGGGCGGTGGTGCACTCGTCCGGCATTACCTCCTCACCGTTCACCTCACCAGCCACCTCACCAATCCCATCGTCAGCCTTCTCACCGGACGCCGTCGACTGCTCAGCCATGTCGCTCTCTCCAATCGGCCAGAAACTCGCCCAGCCGGGTCAGGGCCACGTCCAGATCCGCCACGGAGGGCAGGGTCACGAGTCGGAAGTGGTCGGTCTGCGGGTAGTTGAACGCCCCGCCGTGGGAGACGAGGATCTTCTTCTCCCGCAGCAGCTCGATGACGAACTTCTCGTCGTCGTCAATGGGGTACACCTCGGGATCCAGCCGCGGGAAGAGGTACAGCGCACCCTGGGCGGGCTGGACGCTGACGCCAGGCATCTCCTCGAGCATCTTCGTCGCGAGATTCCGCTGTTCAAGCAGTCGTCCCCCCGGCAGCACCATGTCATTGATGGACTGATAACCGCCCAGGGCAACCTGGATCGCGTACTGCGCGGGCACGTTGGCGCACATGCGCATGTTGGCCAGCAAGGTCAGACCCTCGAGGAAGTCCTTGGCCCGGTGCTTCGGCCCGGACACCGCCACCCAGCCGGAACGGTAGCCGGCCACCCGGTAGGCCTTGGAGAGCCCGGAGAAGGTCAGGGTGAGCACATCGTCGCTCAAACCGGCGGCGTTGAGGTGCCGGGCGCCGTCGTAGGTGATCTTCTCGTAGATCTCATCGGCCAGCAGCACCAGGTTGTGGCGCCGCGCCACGTCCACCATGCCCATGAGCACCTCGCGCGAGTACACCGCGCCGGTGGGGTTGTTGGGGTTGATCAGCACCAGCGCCTTGGTCTTCTCGGTGACCAGGGACTCGATGTGCTCGAGATCGGGCTGCCAGCCCTCCTCCTCCACGCACCGGTAGTGCAGCGCCCGCGCCCCGGACAGCGTGGTGGCGCCGGTCCACAGCGGGTAGTCCGGGGACGGGATGAGGACCTCGTCGCCGTCGTCCACGAGCGCCTGCAGCACCATCGAGATCATCTCGGACACACCGTTGCCGATGAAGATGTCATCCACGCCGATCCCGCGGATGCCCACGGACTCGTAGTACTGCGAGACGGCGGTGCGGGCCGAGTAGATGCCCTTCGAGTCCGAGTAGCCCTGTGCCTTGGGCAACGCCTGGTACATGCCGCGCAGGATCTCGTCCGGCGCGTCGAAGCCGAAGGGGGCAGGGTTGCCGATGTTCAGCTTCATGATGCGGTGCCCGGCCGCCTCCATCCGCTGCGCCTCCTCGAGGATGGGCCCGCGCACGTCGTAGCGGACGTGGGCGAGCTTGGAGGACTGTCGGATGTCACGGGAGTCGGATCGAGCCATGCTCCCTATCATGGCACCGCGGCTACCGGGGAGTCAGTTCTGCGTCGCGCCCCACCGCAGCCCGCGCCGCCGCATCCGCCGCGCGGACTAGAACCACGACGTCGGCGGCACGAACCAGTCCTCCGGCGCCGCCTCCATGTCGTGCGTGACCAGCCAGTACTGCGCCGCGTCCTCGGGGCTCAGCGCGTCGGCGCCCGTGGAGGCCGCCAGCAGCGCCCGCAGGCCGTCCTCGTCCAGGCGCCCGACGACGTCGCGAATGTCCGAGGCGACCGCTTCGGGCAGCTCGTCCCGGTGTCCGACGACGGCGACCCGCCCCTCCGGCAGGATCCTCGAAGGGTCCTCGAGGATGACCAGCGCGTTCTCCTCGATCTCGGGCTCCACGCCGTAGGTCATGCCCAGGGCGACCGCCCCGGCGACGAGCTCGGCGCTGATGCGTCCGACCGGTTCCTCCCACGCCGAGGGTCGGCAGCCGGCGAGCCGGTCCAGGCGTTCCTGGAACCGCAGGCCAGCCGCGGGGTCGACGGTGGCGCTGAATAGCGGCGACGTTGCCGCCGGCAGCTCATCGCACCGCGCGTTGAGGTCCTCGAGGCGCTCGGCCTCGAGCCGCGCGGCGGTGGCCGCGGTGAGCACCGTGCGGATGCGCAGCGTGCCCGGCGCGGACACCAGAATGCCCACGCCGTCCTGCAGGTGCGTGCGCACCACCTCGTCCACGGCCTCCGCCGACAGCGCCGAGCGGCCCACCGGCAGCGCCGTGATCGTGGGGCTGGGGGTCGCGTCCGTCGGCTCCCCATCGAGCACGACGTCGTCGCTCGTCTCCGCCACCTCTCCCGGCTCGTTCTCGGGTGGAGTCGGGCTCACCTCGGCCTGATCGGTGGGCTCCGCGTCCGCCTCGTCGGTGGGCTCCGACGTCCCCTCCTCGTCGGGCTCCGCCGTGGCGTCATCCGTGGGTTCCGCGGGCTCGGTCGGCAGCGCGAGCGGCGGGGCGGGCATGACGGCGTCGGCGTCGTGGCGGACGGCGAACTCGAGGGTGTCCATCACGGCCACGGTGGTCTCATCAGTGCTCTCCCACGGCCGGCTCGCGGGCTCCAGCGTGTCCACGGCGTGCCCACGATTGCGCAGGTGCCGCTCGATGAGCGCAGCCACGGCCACGTCCAGGGCAGCGTCGGTGTGGGCCACCCGGACAGGGGCATCCTCGGGCTGCGGAGACTCGGTGACGGAGGGACCGGCGGTGCATGCGCTGAGACTCAAGGCCGTCGCCGCAGCGAGCGCGGTCAGCGCGGCGCCGGGGCGGCGTCGTCGTGCCCTCACGGTGTGGCCTCAGCGGCGTCGTACAACTCGAGACCGCGGTCCACCCAGGGGCTGGTGCGCAGGCCGGGCAGGGCGGCGCGGTCGAACCACTCGATGCCCGCCGAGGAACCATCGACCTCCGGGGTCAGCACGCCACCGGTGATGCGGGCGCGGTAGATCACCTGAACGGTGAGCAGCGGCACGCCCTGCCCGCCGAGGCGGCGCGAGGCGGGGATCATGCCCGTGGTCACGCCGAGCAGACCGGTGAGCTCCACGGTGTGCCCGGACTCCTCGGCCACCTCGCGGATGCAGGCCTCTTCGGGGGACTCGCCGAGCTCGATTCCGCCGCCGGGCAACGTCCAGATCAGGTGCTCCGGCCCCTGCCATGCCGAGAGCAGGACGCGTTCCCCCTCGGTGATGACGGCATAGGCAGCCGCACGGGTCTGGAACGCGTCGCTCATAGGCGGTGATCTCCTCGTGTCACTCTCGTCCCGCCAGTCTAGGCACGCGTCACACACGCCGGTCACCACGTGTGTCTCCGTCGGGAGAGCAACGCACCCTGGGATACTGGACCTATCAGACAACGCGTCGTCCGGGCTGGCCCGCACGTCGCCACATCACGCATCCGTGAGGGGGAGCACACTGGACGATCAGCAGCTCCCCCTGCAGGGCTGGATGCATCCCGACGACGTCACCGCGGCCCACGCCCGTCTCGCCGTCGCCGTGGCCAGCGTCGAGGGCGACGACGCCACCGAGGCTCCGCGGCCCCACGCCACCGAGGCCGCCGGCTGGCTCGAACTCGCTCTCGAGGCCGCCCTGCGCGAGGACCCCGCGGGCGCTCAGTACTGCGCGGAGCAGGGCCTGGCAGCCCCCGGCGGTCAGGCTCCGAACTTCCGTCTGGCCCTGCTGCGCTGCCTCGCGATCGCCCTCGAACTGCGCGGCGACACGTCCGCGGTGACCGCCGCCATCGCGCGCCGCACCACGTTGCTGCGGGCGCTGGGCCGGCCGAGGCAGGCGAGGTTCGAGGAGCAGTTGGGGGCCGTGCTGCTGCGGGAACCGGACCACTTCGAGACCCGCATTCTGCACGGCGTCATCGAGGATGAGCGCCGGCACGTCCAGATCGCTGGCGAGCTGGAGGACACCGTGCTGGCCGAGGCCCTCGTGGCCGCCGCCGTCGCCCATCTGGACCGCCGCGAGCGCGACGACGCCCTGCCCCTGGCCGAGGAGGCCGTGCAGCTGCTGCGGCGGCAGCGCCGGCGCGGGCTCGTGATCCCGTTCGGCGCGTGGTCGGCCGCGCATCTGTTGCTCGCCCGGCTGCGGCTCGCGAGCGACGACGTCGCCGGCGCCGACCGCGCGGCCGCCGTCGTCACGTCACGCCCCTCGGCGCGGGCCGTCTACGCCTCGGCCCAGCTGGTGCGCGGGATCGTCAACCACCGCCAGGGTCAACGCTCCCAGAGTCTTGAGCGGGCGCTCGAGGCTGCCGAGCAGCTCACTGAGGCGCGGTTGCGGCGCGGAGCGGCCTCAGCTGCCGCGCTCGTGGCACGCCAGTGCGATCTGGAGCTCGACGACCTGCCCTGGATCCACCCCTATTGGAAGACCCAGGCCGAGCGCACCGAGCACGAGGCGATGCTGCAGGAGACGGCGATCCTGGCGTGGCGGCTGGCCGCGGCGCAGGCGGAGCGGGCCGAGGCTCCGGAAGCCGGCTCGATGGCCTACTGTCTGGGACATCAGCTGCTGGAGGCCGGCCGTCACGAGGAGGCCCACGAGGTGCTCGACGCGGTCGTGTTGCGCGCGCAGGTCTCCGGCCATCCCTTCGACGTCGCGCGCGCCCGCATGGACCGCGCCGAGACGCACATGGAGGGCGAGCGCGTGGACAGCGCCGCGGAGGACTGGCTGTGCGCGGCGGAGATCTTCGCGGATCACGACGAGTTCGAGGAGGTCCACCATGCCGTGCTCTCGATCACCTCGATCTCCGTCCGGCTCGAGGCCGTCGTGGGCACCGACCTGCCCGCGGTGATGGACCGCGTAGTGGCGGTCGCCGAGCGCATCCCGAACCCGCATGCGCTCGCCTTGATCGCGAGCCTGCACTGGCGCGGCATCGTGCGCTGTCAGAACGACAATGCCGATGGCGTGGCGGATCTGGAGCGCGGGATCGCCGTCGCCATGGAGCACGATTTCTCCTGGCACGCCGCGGATCTGAGGAACTCGCTGGCACGTTGCCTGGGCCAGATGGGTCGCACGGCAAACGCGGTCACCGAGGCTTTGCGCAGCGCCGATGCGTTCCACGACGTGAACGACACCGAGTCGGCTGATCACGCGGATCTGTTCGCGGCCACGCTGTGCCTCGAGGCCCATGCGCGCCAGGAGGCTGACGCGCGCCAGGAGGCTGCCTGCACCGCCCCGAGCGCCATGCTGGAACAGGCCGCCGCCTTGTTCAACTTGCTCGCGGACCGCCTGGAGCCGACATCGCCCGTGCTCGGCCCGGCGTTGGAGGGGCTCAAGGACGCGCTGACTGCGCTCGGGGACGACGGCGGTGCGGCAGCCGCGCAGTGGCGCTTGGATGGTCTGGAGTCGTCCGGGCCCGCCTGAGCCGTCGGTCCGCCTGACGCGGTACGCAGTGGTCCACAGAGGTTTCACAGATCTCTCATGCCCGTTTCATCTGCCCCCGGCACACTGACATGCATGGCCGCACGCACCGGATCTCGCACCACCATCGCCCTCGTCGGAGTCGCCCTGGGGTTGATGGTGGCCCTTGTCATCACCCTCTTCATCGCGCGCCCCGGGGTGGGGCAGCTGGGCGAGCAGATTCGCGTGACAGACACCTCAGCCTCCGCGGAGGAGCGCTCTGACGACGCCGGTCCGGATCTGAACTGGGATCGCCTTGGCGGCGGCGCTGCCGAGCAGGCGGCAAGCGCGGGGCAGGGCCTGGCCGCCAAGGCGTCGGAGGCGGCCCGAGCGGCCACCGAGGCCGAGGCGCGCGCGGAGGCAGCCCGCCGCGAGGAACAGGAACAGGCCGCCGAGGCCAGCCGTGCTGCCGCTCAGGCCCGAGCCGCCGAGGCCTCTCGGTCCGCGCAGGCGCAGGCCGAAGCCCGTGCCGCGGAAGCCTCCCGTGCCGCCGCCCAGCAGCGCGCCGCTCAGGCTCAGGCCGAGGCGCAGGCCGCCGCCCAGCGCGCCGCGGAAGCCGCCGAGGCGTCTCGCGCGCAGAGCAGCACGCCAGGCACCGGTGGCGCGGCGACCGGCACCACGGGAACCACCTCCGTCCCGCGGGCTCCCGCCCCCGCCCCGCGCGTCCTCGTGGACGACGACGATGACGACGACGATGATGACGATGACTGAGCCCCACGCCAGCGGGCGGGTCGTCTAGGCTCGACTCATCCGCGCGGTCAGGATCACGGCCGCGTGCATCGGCCCCGCCCCCTCGGGCATCAGCAGCAACGGTAGGAGGCGAGCACCCTGACGCCTCCCGATGTTCCGTCCTCCCCCAGCACGACGCGCATCTGGCTTGGCCCACCGCGTCGGCCACGCGTCACGCCAGCGAACACCCCCGCCCCGGAACAGCCGCTGACCACCCTGCGGCGCCGCTTCGTCGGCTGGTCCCAGGCGCCCGTGCGCTTCCGCCTCACGGTGCTGCTCGCCGTCGTGACGGTGGCCAGTCTGTTGCTCGCCGGCGTCACCACCTACATGTTCCAGCGCGCGGCCATGTACGAGCGCATCGAGAACTCGCTGCAGCGGACCGTGAAGGAGCTCAATCTGCTCGCCGCGGACGGTGTGGTCCCGGAGACGGGCCGGCCCATCGCCACCGCCCGGGAGCTGATCGCCGTCGCGATGATCCGCACGCTGCCGGTGCGCAATGAGGGCCTGCTCGGTCTGGAAGACGGAGAGCCGACGCTGGGTGCCAGCAGCGCGGTGGAGCTGCGCCTCGAGGCCGATGACGAACTCGTGGCCTGGGCGCTGGACCACATGACCTCCGATCAGATCCGCGCCGATTCGGTGCGCACCGCCACGACGACGTACCGCGCCGCGATCGTGCCCATCACCGGCCAGGACCCGTCCGACACGGGCGGGCTGCTCGTGGCGTTCGACCTCGACGCAGAGATCGCCGATCTCAATGAGACCTTCGCCGGCTACATCGTGGCGGGCCTGCTCTCAGTCATCGTGGCCCTCGTAGCCGGCTGGCTCATCCTGCGCCGCGTCTTCGCTCCGCTCGAGGAGCTCTCCACCACCGTCCAGGCGGTGACGGGCACGGACCTCAGCCGTCGCCTCGAGGTCACCGGGGAGGACGACGTCGCCACCCTGGGCCGCAACGTCAATCAGATGCTGGACCGCATCCAGGCGGCGTTCGATTCGCAGCGCCAGCTGATCGACGACGTCGGGCATGAGCTGCGCACCCCCATCACCATCGTGCAGGGCAATCTCGAGGTGATGGACGCCTCCGATCCTGCCGACGTGGCAGAGTCCACCGACCTGTCCCTGGATGAGCTGCAGCGCATGCGCCGGCTCGTCGACGATCTGGTGACCCTGGCCAAGACTGCCCGCCCGGACTTCGTCTCGCTGGCCGCCGTGGACGTCGAGGACCTCACGCTGCGCGTGCTCGAGAAGGCCTCCCAGCTCGGCGATCGGCGCTGGAGCGTGGGCCCGGTCGCCCACGTGACCGCGATGCTGGATGCCCAGCGCATCACGCAGGCCTGGCTGCAGTTGGCGGCCAACGCCGTGCGCTACTCGGGCGAGGACACCGCCGTGGTCATTGGCTCCGAGGTGCGCGACGACGTCGTGCGCCTCTGGGTGCAGGATCAGGGCATGGGCGTGCACCCGCAGGATCAGGAGCGGATCTTCGAGCGGTTCAGCCGCGGCAGCAACGGGGCCCGCACCGAGGGCTCCGGCCTGGGTCTGACGATCGTCTCGGCCATCGTCGCGGCCCACCGGGGACGCGTGGATCTGGTGTCTCAGGTCGGCATGGGATCGGTGTTCTCGATGGACATCCCGCTGCGCACACCGGCTCCCGACGACGCCGACGCGGCCGGTGACGGTGCATGATGGAGGCAGGGACCGCGGCACACGCCGTGGCCACCGCAGTGTTCCGCGCCCTCGCGCGGCGCGCATCGAGGGAGGGCTGAGGAGCGACGATGACCCCGATCCTGCTGATCGAAGACGAGGACCGCATCGTCCGGTTCGTGACCAAGGGCCTCAAGGCCGAGGGCTTCGCTGTGACCGCGGCCGGCACAGGCCTCGAGGGCCTGGGCCTCGCGCTGACCGGCGCGTTCGACCTGGTCATCCTGGACATCGGCCTGCCGGACATCGACGGCTTCGAGGTGCTCACCCGCCTGCGTGCCCATGACACCGCGCTGCCGGTCATCATCCTCACGGCCCGCTCCTCCGCCGCGGACACCGTGGAGGGGCTGACCTCCGGGGCCGATGACTACATGCCCAAGCCGTTCCGCTTCGCCGAGCTGGTGGCCCGAATCCGGTTGCGCTTGCGCTCCGCGGGCGTGGCCACCGGGCCCGTGGCCGAGGTGGATCCCGTGCTGCGTCACGCCGATCTCGAGCTCGACCCGGTGGCGCACACCGTGAAGGTGGGCGGGCGCACCGTGGAGCTCTCCGCCCGTGAGTTCGCCCTCGCCGAGGAGTTCCTGCGTCACCCCGGTCAGGCGCTCACCCGCGAGCAGCTGCTGAACAGCGTGTGGGGCTACGACTTCGACCCTGGCTCCAACGTGGTGGACGTCTATGTGCGCTATCTGCGCGCCAAGATCGGGGCGGCGCGGATCGTCACGGTGCGCGGCGTGGGCTACCGCCTGGTCCACGCGGAGGACTACGCCGGAGCGTAAGGCGAGGCTGATGCGGTACGGCGCCGGATCAGGAGGCGCGGCGACGCGCGAGGACGCTGTCCAGGTCCAGGTTCGGGTTGGTCTGCGCGGCGCGGCGCACGCGGGCCCGATGCGTCTCCGAGACACCGTCGGCCAACCGCACCTCGCCCTCCGGGGCCTTGGCCGGCGCGGTCACGGTGTCCGTGATGACGCGCTGCATCTCCGGGGCGTCCAGGTAGGTCGGGCGCGGGACGGTCGTCATGCCCGCAGCTGCGCCAGCCCTCTCCTCCGACGACGACGCCCGGCCCGCAGCGATCGACGCGGCGGCCTTCTCGCGGTCGAGCGTCTCGACGTCGGCAGTCTCGCCGTGCACCGTCCGCGCCACACCCTGTTCAGCCGCAGCGCGCTGAGCTGCACCCTGCTGAGCCGC
>JAUNTT010000010.1:0-2526 GCA_030538555.1 Micrococcus sp. | reverse complement strand
GACGGCGGGGGCTGTGAGGCGCACGCGGGCGACGTCGGCGGAGTCGATCAGCACGGCCGGCTGGTGCTCGGCGTGCACGCCGGCGGTGGCGGCGCGAGCGCCCCGGGCGATGTGGGCGGGAGCGCGGTGCGCCTCGGCTTCCTCGGCCCGCAGGCGCTCGGCCTCGCGGCGTCGTGCCCGGGCGTCCAGGAGGGCCAGTCCGCGCAGCAGACCCAGGCCGGCCACGGTGCCGAGCAACGTCCAGCCGGCCACGGCCACGGTGTTCGCGCCGAAGGCGGCGGCCACACCGGTGACCACGAAGACGAGCGCGCAGAGGGCCACCAGCGTGGCCAGGGCCAGGCGGCTACGGCGGACGGTCACCCCGGCCACCTGCGGCCGGGGCGCCTTCTCGGACCAGCGCTGCGTGGTGGCGCTGACCTGGTCCCGCGCGGTGGCGGCCACGGTGCCGGCGCGCTCGCGCAGGGCCGCGGCGGTGGTGTGAACGGAACTGCCCTGGGTCATCGTTGGCACGGCAGTGCCCTCCTGACGCTTCGGCGATGACAAGTCATCGGACGGGGATGCAGCCGGAGGGGAAGATGCTGCGTGGCGGGGGTCGGCGTCGTCCTCGACGCTGTCAAGCTGAGCACCACGATGCCGCACATGGGACGACGCCGTCCACACGAGCCAGACGATCAGGGCCAGCAGGATCACGGAAGCGCTGACGCGGAGGTCGGCGAACACGCTCAGGGCGGAACTCAGTTCCGCGGCCAGGGTGTTCAGCTCGTCCATGCACACCAGGGTACCGACGAATCACACCGTTGTGATTCACGTTCCCCCGCGCGTCGAGCGCTCCAGGTACGCGGCCAGGACGCCGTCCGAGGCTTCTTCGGCGGTGAGGGCGAAGCTGACGTGGTCACACCACTGGCCCGCGACGTGCAGATACCGCTCCCGCAGCCCTTCCTCGCGGAAGCCGAGCTTGTGCGGCACCCGCAGACTCGCGGCATTCTCGGGACGCACATTGATCTCCACGCGGTGCAGCCCGTGAGACAGGAAGGCCCAGTCGCAGACCATGGCCACGGCCATGGGCGTGAGCCCCTGACCGGCATGCCGCTGGTCGATCCAGTAGCCGATGGCGCCGGAGAGGATCGAGCCGGTCTGGATGCCGCCCAGACTGATCAGCCCGATCAGCTGATCCCGGCGCTCGTGCTCCTCCCCCAGCGCGATGCCCCACGTGAACCCGGAGCCCTCCCGGGCGGCACGGCGTTGCCAGCGCACCATCTGGCCGAAGCTCGCGGGACCGGACTCGGGCACGGGGCTCGTCGCGTCCCAGGGGGTGAGCCACGCGTCGTTGACGCGGCGCTGCTCCTCCCACGCCGCGGCGTCGCGATACCGCAGCGGGCGCACGATGAGGCGGCCATAGCGCAGCGTCACGGGCCAGCGCGCGGAGGGGGCAGACATGGGCATGATCCTAAGACGTGGACACCCCGACGGCGCACGTACAGTGAGCGCATGAGCGATCGGAGCCTCGGCCAGGCCAAGGCCGCGCTGCGGCGGCGCGTGCGTGAGCAGCGGCGGCAGCGACCTGCTGAACAGCGCGCGCGAGAGTCCGCGGCGGCGACGGGGCACCTGCTCGCGTGGCTGGAACCGCAGCTCGAGCGAGCCCGGCAGTCGGGCCCGGGCCCGGAGGGCAACACGTCAGCGGAGACGACGACGCCGACCATCGCCACGTTCATGTCCATGCCGACCGAGCCGGACACCGAGGCGCTGCGCACCGCGCTGCATGATGCCGACGTGCGCGTGCTCGTGCCGGTGATCGAGCCGGAGCACCAGTTGTCCTGGGTGGCGTGGCGGCCCGGCATCGCGCTGTCGCGGTCTCCGTTGGTGCCGGTGGACGAGCCGGTGGGGCCGCGGGTGCCCAGCAGCGCGCTCGACGACGCCGTCGCCCTGATCCTGCCCGGCCTGGCCGCGAGCCGAGACGGGATGCGCCTGGGTCAAGGCGGGGGCTACTACGACCGCCTGCTCGCTCGGCTGGACGCGCGCGTTCCCCGGCTCGTGCTGGTCTTTGCCGACGAGCTGTTAGACGCCGGCACGCTGCCGGTGGAGGTGACCGATGCGCCCGTGGATGCCGTGGTGACCGGGCTCGGGGTGCAGGCGGCGTCGCGCTAAACTCACGTGCGACCACCGCTGAGCCCAACAGAGAGTGCCCCATGCCCACCTACGCCTACCGCTGCACCGCATGCGACCACGCCTTCGATCAGGTGCAGTCCTTCACGGAGGACTCCCTCACCGAGTGCCCGCAGTGCGGGGGCCGCCTGCGCAAGCAGTACGGCAGCATCGGGGTCAGCTTCAAGGGCTCGGGCTTCTACCGCAACGATGCGCGCTCTGGCGGCTCGGGCAATGGCTCGGGCAGCGGCGCTGCCACGAGCACGGCGTCCTCCGACGGCGGCTCGTCGGGTCAGCCGACGAGCTCGGGCAGCAACTCGACGCCGAGCACAAGCTCGTCTGCCGCGTCCTCCGCGTCACAGAGCAGCGGCTCCGACTGACGGT
>JAUNTT010000138.1 GCA_030538555.1 Micrococcus sp. | reverse complement strand
CTAGCCACCGAGGACGAGATGCGGCACGCGATGGCGCATCCGCCGCGATCCACCCGCGCCTTCACCCGCGGCAGCCTCGTCACGCATCACCCCCGGCAGCTCGTGGGGGCGGCGTGGGACAACGTGGTGCTGCGCGTGTGTGAGGCCGCCCGACTCTGGCGGATCGATCTGTCCGAGCCCCTGCGCGGGTCCGCCGCGGACCTGCCGGGGTGGTGGAGCTCCGAGGACAGCGGTCCCGACGAGATCCCGGAGCCGGGCGAGCTGGCCGCCGGCCTGCAGCGGGTCTTCGAGCAGCAGCCGGGTCTGTGACGCGGAAGCACACTCGGGAAGCGGGAGCCGCGCGCGTAGGCTGAAGAGGCACGGCATCGTGACCAACAGTGAAGAGAAAGGAGCCCCCGTGGCCCAGGAACGCGTCTCGGCATCGTCACAGACCACAGGCCAGGAGCAGGACCTGACGGGGGAGCCCGGTACCCCCGCACCGAGCGGCGCCCAGGAGGGCACGCAGGCCGCGGCGGCGGATCTGGACAGCCTGCTCGATGAGATCGACTCGGTGCTGGAGACTAATGCGGAGGAGTTCGTGAAGGGCTTCGTCCAGAAGGGCGGCCAGTGAGCCGTCGCATCTTCGGGCTGGAGACGGAGTACGGAGTCCACCACTACGCGCAGCAGGGCCGCAGCCTCAGCGCCGAGGAGATCGCCCGCTACCTGTTTCGCCCGGTGGTCGAGTGGGGTCGGTCCTCCAATGTGTTCGTCACCAATGGCTCCCGGCTCTATCTCGACGTCGGCTCCCATCCCGAGTACGCGACCGCGGAGTGCTCACGCATCGAGGAGCTCATCGCCTCCGACGCCGCCGGGGACGCCATCATGCGGGAGCTGCTCACGCAGGCCGAGGCGGCCATGCACGCCGATGGGCTGCACGGCAGCCTCTATCTGTACCGCAACAATGCCGACTCGGCAGGCAACTCCTACGGCTCGCATGAGAACTATCTGCTGCGCCGGGGCACCGAGTACCGCCGCCTGACCCAGGCGCTGGTCCCCTTCCTGGTCTCGCGGCAGATCCTGGTCGGCGCTGGCCGCGTGATGCCCCGTGCCGACGGCGTGCCCGCTCACTTCGCGTTCTCCCAGCGCGCCGACTACGTCCAGGAGGGCGTGTCGTCGTCCACCACGCGGGCTCGGCCGATCATCAACACGCGCGATGAGCCCCACGCCGACGCCTCCCGCTACCGGCGGCTGCACGTGATCGTCGGAGACTCCAATCTGTCCCAGCACACCCATCTGCTGCGCTTCGGCACCACGGATCTCCTCCTGCGCATGCTGGAGGCCGGCCACCCGGTGCCCTCGCGAGAGATGGTGCAGCCCACCCAGGCGATCCGGCAGATCTCCCATGACCTGACCGGCACCACGCCGGTGGACCTGCGCGAGGGCAGGGCCAGCGCGCTGGACCTGCAGCGTCACTACCTGGAGGCCGTGAGCCGGTTTGTGGAGCGCGAGGGTGCCCATCACGAGCAGGTACCGAGCATCCTGGCGCTGTGGGGCGAGGTGATCGATGCGGTCGCCGCCCAGGACTTCGCCCGCATCGCCACCCGGATCGACTGGGCGATCAAGTGGGCACTGCTGCAGCGCTACCGTGAGCGCCACGGACTGGACTGGGACGCGCCCCGCCTGGCCCAGCTCGACCTCGCGTTCCATGACATCTCTGCCGGGCGGGGTCTGTTCTCGGTGCTGACGGGACGCGGCGCCGTCGAGACCCTCGTTCCGGACGCCGAGATCCAGCGGGCGCGCCACGAGCCCCCGCCGACGACGCGCGCGGCGATCCGCTCGGCGTTCATCACCCGGGCCCGGGCCGCCGGCACCGAGTACACCGTCGACTGGACCACGCTCAAGCTCAATGACCATCCCCTGCACGTGGTGAATCTGAAGGATCCCTTCGAGTCTGACGTGCAGTGCCTGGATCGGCTGTTCGACGCCGTCGCCGGCGCGTCCGAGCACTAGGGTGGAGGGATGACTTCACTGACTTCCGCGCGTCACCCGCGCCGTTGGGCGGCCGTGTCCGCCTCCCTGGCTGCTCTGCTCTTCGCCACCGCCTGCGCGAACGGGTCCGGCTCCGAGGACTCGACAGACTCGCCGAGCCCCACCACCACGGCCACCCAGGAGCAGGGTCAGGACAACGGGCAGAACGGTGAGCAGGAGGGGGAGACCTCCGGGGACGAGCAGAGCTACTCCGCCGCCGCGGTCGGCACCGGCACCGGTGATGTGGAGGCGTTGTCCTCGCTGAGCCTCGAGATCGACGACGCCGGCGTGGCCAGCATTGGCAGCGACACCCCGGTGGAGGCCGATGAGGTCTCGAGCCGAGTCCTCAAGGCCGGCGAGGGTGAGCTGATCCAGGACGGGGACATCGTGCCGATCTCCACCGTGGCCGCGGACCCGGAGACCGGTGAGAAGCAGAACCAGAACTTCAGCACGGGCGCCGAGGCGATTCCCGTCGATCAGAACCTCGCCCAGCGCAACCCGGTGCTCCACGAGATGCTGCGCACCTCCGCGCCCGGTGCCGAGGTCGCGTTCTACATCCCCAGCCAGACCAGCCCGGCCGCGGACGGCTCCGAGAACACGGTGACACTGCCCGCCCAGATGCTGGTGTTCCGCGTCGGTGAGCCCCTGGCGCTCCACGCGGAGGGGACCGAGTTGCCCGAGGCCGATCGCAATCCGGCCCTGCCCGAAGTCACGGTGGATGCGGACACGCAGGAGCCGAGCATCGGCACGCCCGACGGCGATGCCCCCGAGGAGCTCGTCGTCGAGACCCTGATCGAGGGTGAGGGCGACGTCGTCGGCGTGGAGGATCGCGTGACGGTCCAGTACACCGGCGTGACCTGGTCCGAGGGCACGGAGTTCGACAGCTCTTGGACGCGCGGGGAGCCCGCGCAGTTCGCGCTCAACCAGGTCATCGAGGGCTGGACCGAGGGCCTGGCCGGACAGAAGGAGGGCTCGCGCGTGCTGCTGGCGATCCCCGCCGAGCTCGCCTACGGTGAGCAGGGCAGCCCGCCGAACATCGGCCCCAACGAGCCCCTGGTGTTCGTGGTGGACATCCTCCACACCCAGCGGCCTATGGAGCCTTCTGCCGCCGAATGACGCTGACGTGCCGCGTCCCCGCGGCTCACCGCACCGCTACCCACCATCCCGTTCCCGCACACAGAGCACCCCGCACCTCAGGAGATGACCATGTCCTTCGGACAGCGTGACTACGACCGCACCAAGCCCGAGATCGACTTCCCCGGGGACACCCCGCCGGAGGAGCTCGTCGTCGAGGACCTCATCGAGGGCAGCGGCGCCGCCGTGCAGCCCGGCTCCGCCGTCGAGGTGCACTACGTGGGTGTCTCCTGGTCCACCGGTGAAGAGTTCGATGCCTCGTGGAACCGCGGCACGCCGCTGCCGCTGACGGTCGGCGTCGGCCAGGTCATCGCCGGCTGGGATCAGGGCCTGCTGGGCATGAAGGTCGGCGGACGTCGTCGCCTCGAGATCCCGCCGCACCTGGGCTACGGGGCCCAGGGAGCGGGCTCGGCCATCGGGCCCAATGAGACCCTGATCTTCGTGTGCGATCTGGTGTCCGTGCGCTGAGTTCACGCGCACGCCCACGGCGCTGAGACAGGACACGCACGCCATGGTCGCTGAGCATTCACGCGCCACCAGCGAACCGGTGGAACGCATCATCTCCGTGCTGTGGCTGCTGTTCCGTCACCCCGAGGGCCTCACGCGGGATCAGCTCAAGCGGCTGATCGTCGGCTACGAGGATCTCAGCGCCGAACTCTTCGACAAGCGCTGGCGCTGGGACCGCGACGCCCTGGCCGAGGTCGGGGTGGAGGTGATCGAGGACCGTGGTGAGGGTGGGCTGCGCTACCGCGTGGATGCTGAGCATCTTGTGCTCCCGGAGCTGGACTTCACTCCTGCTGAACATCACGCCCTGCTGCTGGCCCGGGAGTTGCTGGACGACGATCGACTCCGCCGTGATGCCCATGCGGCGGTGGCGCTGCTGACCCCGGCGGGCGCCCAGGTGGACCCCGATCGGCTCGCGCGGCTACCGCGCACTCCACCCCGCAGCGTCCCGGGGTTGCGCGAGTTCACGCGCGCCGCCGTCGAGCAGTCGACCGTGAGCTTCGGCTACCGCGACGCGCACGCTCACTCCTCGCGGCGCACCGTGCGCGTGTGGGCCGTCTTCCAGTCCCGCGGCCAGTGGTACGTCCACGGCTGGGACCTGGACCGGTCGGCTCGGCGCACCTTCCGGCTGAGCCGGATCGCCGGTGCCCCCGTCCCGAGTCCACGCACGGGCGCGCCGGAGCGACCCGCCGACGTGGATCCTGCGGCCTTGCGTGCTCAGGCCGCCCCCGAGGGCACGGTGCCCGCTCTCACGGTGCACCTGGCGCCCGGGCGCGCTCAGGCGGTCCGCGCCCGCAGTCACCGCCGGGGTGGCGACCCGCACCACCTCCCCGGCGCGTGGTCCGAGGACGCCGCAAAGACCGCCCCGGCCTGGGAGCGCTGGGAGCTCCCGCAGACCCCGCTGTCCGAAGCCCTGGAGCTGCTGGGCTCCTGTCTGGGCTCGGCGCTGCCCTCGGCCGAGCATCCCGACGTGCACGCGGCCCTGGCCGAGCACTGGCAGCGCGCGCTCGACGCTCATCGCGGGGACCCGACGGCGAACGACCGGGCCGCCCTGCGGGGCCTTGCCGCGCCCAAACGCACCCGGCGCCGGCTGAGCACCGTGGACCATGTCAGTCGCCTGCTGGACATCGTGGGTCTGGCCAACCGCACGGGCGGCATCACGCGCGCCGAACTGCGGGACCGTTTCGACTTGAGTGAGAGCGAGCTGGACCGTGACCTCGCGCTGCTGCCCTACTGCGGGATGCCCGAGCGCTTCTATGCCGGGGATCAGTTCGACGTGCACGACGACGGCACCACGGTCCGCATCACCGGGGCCGGTGAGCTCTATGGTCCGCTGCGCCTGACACGGCCTGAGGCACAACGCCTCGAGGCTGCTCTGCAGCTGCTGGGTCAGGTCCCCAGCGTGGCCGCTGCCGATCGCGCCGCGGCGGCGACCGCGCGACAGCGCCTGAACACTGCCCTGGGCGTTGCCGAGAGTCACGGGGAGTCACCGCGCCACGCGGAGTCAC
>JAUNTT010000137.1 GCA_030538555.1 Micrococcus sp. | reverse complement strand
GGGGTCGCGGTAGCCGCGCGGGGCATCCTCGCCGGCGTCGGCCCGCCATCGCGAGGTGTCATGGCCGCTCACGGCCGCCCCGCGCAACGCCTTCGTGGGGGCCACCGGAAGGGAACGCGTGTCCCGCCAGGCCCGGCGCAGCGCGGCCACGCGCCCGACGGCGGCCAGGTAGTCTCCGGGCGCTCGCGCCTGGAAGACCTGGGCCGCCGAACCGCCCAGCACCTGGAGATCCGCGGCCAGTGAGGCCGGCAGGCCGATCGCTCCGGTCACCACCAGGACGTCGACCAGGGCCTCCTCGCCCGACGCGCTGGCCGGGGCCGGGGTGGTCGTGGTCAGCTCATCGGCGTGGAGCTGGCGCAGCGTGTGGGCGGCCACGAGCGTGCCGTACGAGTGTGCCTCCACGGCACAGTGCACCGCCGTGCCGCGCGCCCGCAGGGCGGGTACCTCGTCCTCGGCGTGGACGCGGGCGAACTGCTCCCATGCCCGCAGATCTGCCACCAGGGCGGCCGCACCGGCGCGGGCCGGCCCGTCGAAGAGCACACGCCAGAACTTCGGGGCCGCATAGCCCAGCCAGGCGATGACGCACGGTCTCGGCGCGCCAGCCTCACGCTGGGCCGCCCAGAGTTGAGCGGCCTCACGCGTGGAGCCCCACATCGCCGTGTGCGCGCGGATCCCCATCCCGGACACCACCCACGTGACGTGCGTGGCGGTTGCCGGGTCGCCGACGGCGATGACCGCCGTCGGGCCGGCTGCAGCGCGCAGGTCGTAGGCCAGCAGGCGGCGCGCAGGATACTCGGCGTCCATGCCCTCGGGCTTGAGGGCGTGGACGATGCCGTCCAGGGCGGAGCGTCCACGGCGGCTGAGCTCTGCACGCAGCACCATGTCCGCACGCAGGCGGGCGTGCATGGCGGCAATGGAGTCGGCCGTGAACGAGGCCGGCGTCAGCCCTGACGTGGCGCCCACATCAGCACCTTCTGCGTTCGGGGCCGCGCCGCTTCCAGGGCCCGCACGGGGCGCACGCCGCGACGTTGCGCCGCCGCGCGCTCGGCCGCGGCGCGCTCAGCACCAGCGCGCTCAGTACCAGCGCGAAGAACGGGCGTCCCGACCCCGCCGGGGCGCGGCTCCCGGTCGGCATAGCGGGTCGAGACGTCGCCCTCGGCCCCCACCGTGAACACGCGGGCGAGCCGGGTGGCCTGATGCAGTCGTTCGACCTGCTGCGCGAGCTCAGCCACCGTGTCCTGCAGGCCCTCGACCTCGCGCTGCAGATCCACGATGCGGCGGATGCCCTCCAGCGAGACGCCGTCGCGAGACAGCGCCTGAACGGTGCGCAGGGCGTGCACGTCGGCGCGCGAGTACCGGCGCTGACGGCCGCCTTGGCGCTGCGGGGTCACCAAGCCGAGGCGGTCGTACTGGCGCAGGGTCTGCGGGTGCATCTCGGCCATCTCCGCGGCGGCCGAGATGACGAAGACGGGCGCCGTCCAGCCATCACCGCGCGTGGCCGCGGCGCGGGCGGCGTCGGCGGCCCGCCCCGTGCGCGCACCGCGAGCGGCGGACTGTTCGGAGCCGGACATGTTCATCACCACGCGGCCTGCTGGGCGAGGCCAGCCCGCACATTCTGACCCTGGGTGGCCTCGGCGAGCGCCTCAACGGCGGCCCGCGCCTCATCCGAGAGCTCGGCGGGCACCTGCACAGCCAGCTCCACGTAGAGGTCGCCCGCCCCGGACTTGCCCGGCACGCCGCGTCCACGCAGGCGCAGCACCTTGCCCGAGTTCGAGCCAGCCGGCACCTTCACGCGCACCTCCCCGGTCAGGGTAGGCACGGAGATCGTGGCGCCGAGCGCGGCTTCGGTGAAGCTCACGGGCACGGTGATGCGCAGATTCTGGCCGTCACGGCGGAAGAACGGGTGCTCCTTGACCTTGACGGTCACCATGAGATCGCCCGGACCCGCCGTGCCCGGGGAGCCCTTGCCCTTCTTGCGCACCTTCTGGCCATCCTTGATGCCCGCGGGCACTCGGACATCGATGATCTGCCCGTCCGCAGCGCGCAGGGACACCGTGGTGCCCTCCATCGCCCCGCGGAAGGAGATGCTGGTCTCGGCCGTGCGGTCCGCGCCCTTCGTGGGACGCGGCGCGGCGCCGCCGAAGCCCCCGCCACCGCCGAAGCCACCGGGCGAGAAGCCTTGCGAGCCGCCGCCCGCGAACGCGCCAAACAGGTCAGAGAGGTCCGGCCCTTCGGCCCCGCCGAAGCTGCCCCCGCCGAACCCGGCGCCGCTGCGACGTCCGCCGCGGCCCTGCGTGAACAGGTCGCCGAAGACGTCCTCGAAACCCGCACTCGAGCCCGCGCCCGGCGCGGTGAAGCGGGCGCCGGAACCCATCGCGCGGATGGCGTCATACTCCTGGCGCTGCTGGGGATCGGAGAGGACCGCGTAGCCCTCGCTGATCTCCTTGAACTTCTGCTCGGCGGCCGGGTCACCCTGGTTCTGGTCCGGGTGATGGGTGCGGGCGAGCTTGCGATACGCCTTCTTGATGTCGGCGTCGGAGGCATCCTTGGCCACGCCGAGCACCGCGTAGAAGTCCTTGTCGATCCAATCCTGCGAGGCCATCGGCGCCTCCTTTCCGTCGTCGTCGTGTGGGTGAGCCGTGGGCGGTGCCCCGGCGTTATCGGTCCTACGGAGTGCCGGCCGAGACCATGACCTGCGCGGCGCGCAGCACCCGGCCGTTACGGACGTAGCCATTGCGGAACACCTGGATGATGTGCTCCTCGGCGACCTCCTCATGCGGCTGGCGCATGACGGCCTCGTGAGTGGCGGGGTCGAACTCGGTGCCCGCCAGCGTCTCCTGGTCATGCCGCTCGAGGCCGAGGCCCTCGAGGGCGTGGTCGAGCTTCGCGGCGATCGCGGCCATCGGCCCGTCGGCGAGGTCGCCGGCGGCGCGGGCCGCGTCGATGTCGTCGAGCACCGGCAGCAGCGCCATCACGGCCTGCAGCGTGCCGTTCTCCTTGGCGACGTCACGATCCCGGTCCACGCGGCGCTTGTAGTTGACGTACTCGGCCTGCAGACGCCGCAGATCGGCCTCCAGCTCCGCCTCGCGGCTCGAGCCCGCGGCGGCCGAGTGCTCGGCGTCGACGCCGGCCTCGTTCAGGATCTGCTCGGCCTGGGACAGCGCATCGCCATCTGCGGGGTCCCCGGCGGGCTCGGCCTGGTCCTGCGCAGGGTTCTCCGGGGCGGCCGGGTCCTGGTGCGGGCTCTCCGGTGCGGGCTGCTCGTCGGCAGCCTCGCGGCCGGCATCGGCGTGCTGGGCGTCGTCGTGGTGATCGGGGTGACGATCCTGGTCGGTCATGATCGATGCGGTCCTTTCCTCGGCCCGTCCCGCATCAGGGGGCAGGCAGCGGGCTGTCGTGCACGCCGTGGTCCGCGGCGGCTCGAGCGATCGTGCGAAGTATGTGGATGCGAGGACGGCGGGCCGACCTGGGGCAGATCACCTGCTCAGGCCGGCCCGCCGCCGTCGGGAACCTCCCTCAGCCGGCGCGACGCGGGCGCCGCACCGGCGGGAAGGAGGGGAGGAAGATCAGGCCTTGGACTGGTCCTCGTCGTCCTCGTCCACGACCTCGGCGTCGACGACGTCCTCCTCGGGCTCAGCCGTCGGGGCCTCCTCGCCGGGGGCACCGGCGTTGGCGGCCTGGTCGGCGTAGAGGGCCTCACCGATCTTGACCTGCGACGCCTGCAGCTTCTCGTAGGCGGCCGCGACCTCGTCGTCGTTGTCCTGGGTCTCGAGGGCCTTCTTGAGGGCATCGACGTCGGCCTGGACCTCGGTCTTGACGTCCTCCGGCAGCTTCTCGGCGTTCTCCTTGAGCAGCTTGTCCACGGCGTAGGCAGACTGCTCAGCGGCGTTGCGCTGCTCGGCGGCCTCGCGGCGCTTCTTGTCCTCGTCCGCGTGGGCCTCGGCGTCCTTGACCATGCGGTCGATGTCCTCCTTGGACAGCGAGGAGCCGCCCGTGATGGTCATCGACTGCTCGGTGCCGGTGCCCTTGTCCTTCGCGGAGACGTGGACGATGCCGTTGGCGTCGATGTCGAAGGTGACCTCGATCTGCGGCATGCCGCGCGGGGCCGGCGCGATGCCGGTCAGCTCGAAGGTGCCCAGGTTCTTGTTGTCCCGGGTGAACTCACGCTCGCCCTGGAAGACCTGGATGGACACCGAGGGCTGGTTGTCCTCGGCCGTGGTGAAGGTTTCGGAACGCTTGGTGGGGATGGCCGTGTTGCGCTCGATGAGCTTGGCCATCACGCCGCCCTTGGTCTCGATGCCCAGCGACAGCGGGGTCACGTCGATCAGGAGCACGTCCTTGCGCTCGCCCTTCAGCACGCCGGCCTGGAGGGACGCGCCCACGGCGACGACCTCATCCGGGTTGACGCCCTTGTTGGGCTCCTTGCCGCCGGTGAGCTCGGTGACGAGCTCGGTCACGGCGGGCATGCGGGTGGAGCCGCCCACGAGAACCACGTGGTCGATCTCGGAGACCTTCACGCCGGCCTCGGCGATGACGTCCTTGAACGGCTTGCGGGTGCGCTCGAGCAGATCCGAGGTGAGGTCCTGGAACTTGGCACGCGAGAGGTGCTCGTCCAGGTGCACCGGGCCCTCCGGGGTCACGGACAGGTACTGCAGCGAGATGTTCGTGGACGTGGCCGAGGAGAGCTCCTTCTTGGCCTGCTCCGCAGCCTCCTTCAGGCGCTGCAGGGCGATCTTGTCCTTGGACAGGTCAGCACCCTTGGCCTTGGCCTGGCCGAGCAGCCAGTCCACGATGCGCTGATCCCAGTCGTCGCCGCCGAGGCGGTTGTCGCCGGAGGTGGCGCGCACCTGGATGGTGGAGAAGTCGTCCTCGTCCTTGCCCACCTCGAGCAGGGAGACGTCGAAGGTGCCGCCGCCGAGGTCGAAGACGAGGATGAGCTCGTCCTCCTTGCCGCGGTCCAGGCCGTAGGCCAGCGCGGCCGCGGTGGGCTCGTTGACGATGCGGGACACCTTCAGACCGGCGATCTCACCGGCCTCCTTGGTGGCCTGACGCTCGGCGTCGTTGAAGTAGGCGGGCACGGTGATGACGGCGTCGGTCACCTTCTCGCCGAGGTACTCCTCGGCGTCATGCTTGAGCTTCATCAGGGTACGGGCGGAGAGCTCCTGCGCGGTGTACTTCTTGCCGTCCACCTCGGTGGTCCAGTCGGTGCCCATGTGGCGCTTG
>JAUNTT010000136.1 GCA_030538555.1 Micrococcus sp. | reverse complement strand
TGTCGTTGTGCGGCCTGTCTTCACTGCGCATCAGTGGTGCTCCCCTCGCTTGTGACAGTGTCCTCGACGGTCGTGTCGGCGTCGGCCCGCAGCCACAGCGCCACCGGGCCGGCGGCCGATGCTCCCGTCCCCGGCGGCGCCACGGCCAACAGGCGGGTCAGCGGGAGGCTGGCGACGCCGTCGCTGTCCAGGGTGGCGCCCGTCAGCGGGTTCTCCCACCGCCCGGCGGGCAGGGCGAGGGTGGTGTCTCGCCAGCCGCCGGACGCGGCGAGGGCGGCCGGGGTGCGGACGGCCACGGTGACAGCACCGCCGCGGTCGAAGGCGATGATGTGCTCGGCGGCCGCGCCGGAGACATCGAGGGGCCGATACACCGTGAACAGCTCGGGCCGGTCGCGGCGGGCGTGCAGGGCGGCCCGGGTCAGGCCGAGCTTGGCCAGAGACGCCTCGCGCGCGCTGGCCGCCGGTGCCCATCGTGCGACGGGCTCGTCGGTGCGTGCGTCGCTGCTGTGTGCATCGGTCGTGTGCAGCGCGGCCGGCACGGGGCGGTGGCCCGCCTCGAGTTCCGCGAGCAGCTCCCGGCGCAGGGCGTAGTCGATCTCCTGGCGGTTGTCCGGGTCCACCAGCGTCGGATGGACCAGCTCGGTGCCCTGATAGACGTCCGGGACGCCCGGGGCGGTGAGCTGGATGAGCTTGGCGCTGAGCTGCAGGGCGTGCGCGGTGGCCGCCGTGCGGTCGGCGAGGTCCTGGAGGATCCGCCGTGTCTCCGACTCTGGCGCGCTGGCCTGCTCGACCGCCTCCGCCAGCTGCGCCTCGTAGTCCTCGTCGGCGTCGGTCCAGGTGGTCCGCAGCCCGGCCTCGCGCGCCGCCTTGAGCGCGTAGTCCCGCAGCCGGTCCGGGTCGGGGGCACTGCCGTCGCTGGGCCACACGCCGAGCACGCTGTGCCAGAGCAGGCGGGCGGCGTCGTCGTCCTGCAGCGGGTGCAGCCGCTCCAGCGCCACGAGGGCCTCGGCGACGGCCTCCGGGTGCTCGGCGAGCGCGGCGATCCGCGCGCGGGTGTCCTCACCGCGCTTGGTGTCGTGCGTGCTCAGGGCCGTCATCGCCGCGGGCCAGCCGGCGTGGCGACGCTGCTGCGCGGCGTGGAACTGCTCGAGCGGCAGGCTGGCGATCGAGGGGTCGGCGCCGACCTCGTTGAGGTTCGCCCAGCGGGTGTAGCGGTAGAAGCCGCGGTCCTCCACGCCCTTGGCCATGACCATCCCGGTGGTCTGCTGGAAGCGCGTGGCGAACGACGACGACCCCTCCGCCGCCAGGCCGTGCAGGGCCGCCACGAGGCCCGGGTCATCGCTGTCGCGGGCGGCCGCGGCGGCGGCCTCATTCAGCAGGGCGCGATGCGTGGGCAGGTAGGTGCGGTAGACCGGCAGGTGCGCGGCCAGCAGCTCGATGCCCGCCCGCAGCTGCTCGTCGCTGAACCCGTCCAGGCCGCGTGCGGCCTCGCTGCTTTCGGCGCGCGCCTCGCGCACCAGGCGGCTGATCTCCGCGCGCAGCCCCGTGCGCGCCACGGCGAGCTTCTCCGCGACCACCTGCTCATGCCAGCGCTGCTGCTGCGCGGCGTCCTGGCCGGCGTCGGAGCCCGGCATGAGGACGCGGTCGATCTCGGCCAGGGCGTCGTAGCCCGTGGTGCCCTGAACCGGCCAGGCGGCCGGCAGCGACTCCCCCGGCTCGAGGATCTTCTCCACCAGCACCGGACCGTGCGGGATCACGGTGCGCAGCCGCTGAAAGTAACCTGCCGGGTCGGCGAGACCGTCGGGGTGGTCCACGCGGACCCCGTGGATCCAGCCCTGCTTGGCCCAGCGACGCACCGCGGCATGGGTCTGCTCGAAGACCTCCTCGTCCTCGACGCGCACCCCGGCCAGCGTGGTGATCGTGAAGAAACGCCGGTAGTTCAGCTCGGCGTCCCCGCGCCGCCAGGACACCAGACGGTAGTGCTGCCGCTCGTGGACCTCGCGCGGATCGTCGCCGTGTGTCGCGGTGGCGGGGGCCAGCGGGAAGCGGTGGTCGAAGTACGCGAGCAGGTCCTGGCCGTCCTCGTGGACGAGGCGCAAGTGGGTCAGTTCGGCGTCGGGGTCCTCCGCGGTGCCCTCCCCCAGCACCGGCACCAGGACGCGGCCGCCGTGCTGGGTGGTGTCCACGTCGAACCAGGCCGCGTGCTCGGCGTCGGGACCGTGGGTGAGTAGATCCCACCAGGCCGGGTTCGCGGACGGGGTGGCCACGCCCACGTGGTTGGGCACGATGTCCAGCAGTACGCCGCCGCCGGTCGCCGTGACGCCCTCGGCCAGCGCGGCCAGGTCGGCCTCCGTGCCACGGGCGGGGTCCAGGCGGGTGGGGTCGACGACGTCGTAGCCGTGGGAGGAACCGGGCTCCGCGGCCAGCAGCGGGGAGAGATAGACCCAGTCCACGCCGAGGCGATGGAGGTAGTCCAGCGTCTGCCTCGCCGCGGCGAGCGGGAACTGAGGGGTGATCTGCAGTCGGTAGGTGGAACGGGGCGCGCGGTCCTCAAAGCTCACGGGCGTGACGCTAACAGAGTCACCGTCAGCCGGTTCAGCGCTCGCGTCACGAGCCGCCCACGGACTCGATGCGCAGGTCATCACCGAACACCGGCTCGCTGCCGGGATCGATGAGCACGAGCACCTTGTCCTCGGTGGTGCCGTCCTCGAAGGTGAGGTCGGCCGTGAAGGAGCCACCGGTCTGGGTGACGTTCTCCACCGCGGTGACCGGGTACTTCTCCTTCATGTTGGCCACGAAGTTCTGCTGGCTGGACACGTGGAAGTACACGCCGGCGATCAGCCCGAGCACCGCCACCACACCGAAGCCGTAGCCGATCCGCCGCTGCAGGGTGGCATCCGAGACCAGGCGCAGGTCCACGTTCCGGTTCTCCCGGGCTGACATGGCCCGGTGCCGCCGCTCGCGCCACAGCCCGGCGACGATCAGGGTGGCCGCGATGAGCAGAGCGCCCCCGGCCACCCAATAGGCGATCCAGTGCTCCACCAGATAGATCGGCGCGAACGTGTACTCGTTCTCGACGACCTGTGCATTGGTCATGGTCAGCAGCGCAGCGGTCATGGCACAGTCTCCCCTCGGGCAGCGGTGAACAGAGCGTACCAATCCTGACCCGTGAGCGCGTGACGTGCCTCACGTTCCTGGACGCAGGCGCGCACCCGCTCCGGGTTTAGCGATCCGATCACGGGCCGCACACCCCACGGCAGCCGGGTGAGCCAGGCCAGCGCCACGGCCTCCGGGGCGAGCTCCTCGCGGGCCGCCAGCGCGGACACCCCGGGCACCTCGACGGCGCGGCCCTGCGCGAGCGGGGACCAGGCCTGCAGCTCGATGCCCTCCTGCGCGCACCACTCGCCGAGCCCCGCGGCCCCGGCGACCATGCCCGCGCTGCCCTGGGGTGCGGCGGCAGCCGGGGCACTGTGGGCGAGGATCTCGGCCTCCACGAGCAGACGATGCGTCAGGCTCAGCTCGATCTGCACGGATTCCAGGCCCGTCCCGTCGGCAGACAGGGACTGTAGCGTCTGGTGCACGCGCCGGGCACGCTCGAGCGAGAGATTGGAGACGCCGAGCCGCCTCACGAGCCCCGCCTCGCGGGCGTCCAGGAAGGTCCGGACCGTGTCCGCCACGGGCGTCAGCACGTCCGGGCGATGAATGATCAGGGTGTCCACGCTGGCGACGCCGAGCCGCTCCAGCGAGCCCTGCAGACTGGCGTGCACGTGGGCGGGGCTCGAGTCATAGCGGCTGCCCGGCTCGCCGTGCAGGGGCGAGCCGCCCACGAGGATCCCGCACTTGGTCTGGATCCGCAGCTGCTCCCGCCGATCCTGCGGCAGACGGTCCAGGACCGCGCCGAGCGCCCGTTCGGAGGCCCCGTCGCCGTAGATGTCCGCGGTGTCCAGCACACGCACGCCGGCGTCCAGGGCGGCCTCGGTGACGGCGAGCTCGCGCACCAGGGCGGTGGCGCCGTCGTCGGGCCCATGACCGTCAGCGCAAGCCGAGCGCAACGCCGCGCCCCAGCCCATCGTCCCGAGGATGACGGGGGTGGCAGCGGCGGAGCCGGCAGTCAGAGAAGAGTCACTCATGACGGACAGCATCGCAGGGCCCGTGTGATGTGATGGGACCATGAAGCTCGCCACGTTCCGCCTGCCCAGCGACGACGCCGCCTACCCCGGCAACACCTTCGCCGCCCTGATCACCGCCACCCACCCCGACGACGACCAGGTGGCCCTCGAGGCGGTCGCGCTCGAGGACGTGACCGACGTCGGGGACTTCCTGTCCCTGACCCCGCATGAGCAGCAGGAGCGCGTGGACGAGGCCGTGGCCCAGGCGCAGGAGGACCCCGAGCGGGTCCTGGACGCCACCGCGCTGATGTACGAGAGCCTCGTGCCGTTCCCCACGAAGATCTACTGCGTCGGGCTGAACTACCGCGACCACATCGAGGAGACCGGCCTGGAGGCACCCGAGCACCCCACCCTGTTCGCGAAGTTCGCGCAGTCCCTCACCGGCGCCCTCGACGGCATCGAGGTGCCCGGTGAAGACCACCGCCTCGACTACGAGGGCGAGCTGTGCGTGGTGATCGGCGAGCCCGGCCGCCGGATCGCCGAGGCCGACGCTCACGAGCACATCGCCGGCTATGCCGTGGCCAACGATGTCTCCGTGCGCGGCTTCCAGGGCCGGACCTCGGAGTGGCTGCAGGGCAAGGTGTGGGACGCTTCCACGCCGGTGGGCCCGTGGCTGGTCAGCGCCGACGAGTTCGACGCCAAGAAGGCGATGCTGACCACCACCGTCAACGGCGAGCGCCGCCAGCACTCCCGGGCCCTGGATGTGGTGTTCACACCGGAGAAGATCGTCTCCTACGTCTCCCAGATGACCACCCTGCATCCCGGGGACCTCATCCTGCTCGGCACCCCCTCCGGCGTGGCGCTGGGCCGCAAGGGAGAGGACGGCCGCCGACCCTGGCTCACCTCCGGGGACGTGGTCGAGGTCGAGATCACCGGCCTGGGCCGGCAGCACACCGAGGTGCTCTGAGCCGCGCCGTGGGGCGTGATCGCGCGGCGGTGGATGCCGCGGTGTGTGCGGCCGACGTTCCCGACGCCGGCCTGCGGATCGGCATCATCGGCGCCGGTCGGGCGGGCACGGCGCTCGCCCGCGCCCTGGCGAGGATCCCGCGGCTGGCCTCGGCGACCGGCGGGGGGCCGGCGGC
>JAUNTT010000135.1 GCA_030538555.1 Micrococcus sp. | reverse complement strand
AGCCCCGTGACTGAGGGGCGAGCGGCGGGCCGGTCACCCGGGCCCCGGAGTCATTCCTCGGGTAATGTCCGACTCGCCGGACGCTGCCGCGTGCTCCACTAAGGGGAATCCACGTCCCGGGCCATGGGTGTGCGCGCCTGCGCAGCATGGCCGGTGCTCCCACCGCCGGGTCGTCTGAAGCGTGCGACGAAGGGGTCACCGATGAAGGGGTTGCTGATGATGGGGTCACGGGTGTCGGGGTTACGAGTGGTGGAGTCGCGGATGGGGACTCACGCATGAGCCGTCCGCGCCGCGGCGCACCGGGCCGGGGCTCGTCTCAGGCCCTCACGCCGCCGCCAGGGAAGTCCGGTGCGTGGGGGCGGCCGCCGAGTCCGCGCCAGATGCTGCGGGACTACGGGACGGTCTACTTCGCGAACGGGCTGGTCGGCACCATCTTCTCGGCCTCCGGACCGGTGGCCGTCACCCTGGCGGTGGGCACCGCGGGCGGACTGAGCGAGGCGCAGCTGGCCTCCTGGGTGTTCGCCATGATGGCCTCGGGCGGGGCGGCCACGCTGATGATGTCGCTGCTCTACCGGCAGCCTCTGGGCTTCGGCTGGTCCATTCCGGGCACGGTCCTGCTGGGTCCCTCGCTGCAGCACCTGAGTTTCGCCGAGGTGGTCGGCGCGTTCTTCACGTGCGGTGTGCTCATCCTGGCCATCGGGCTGAGCGGGGTGATGCGCCGGGTCATGGGCAGCCTGCCCTTGCCGATCATCATGGCAATGGTGGCCGCAGTGTTCCTGCGCTTCGGTATCGACGTGGTGGACTCCGCCCGGACTGACCTCGCGGTGGCCGGTCCCATGATCGCCGCCTTCGTGCTGCTCAGCGCCGTGCCGCGCCTGGGGCGTGTGCTCCCGCCGGTGCTGGGGACGCTGATCGTGGGGGTCGCCGTCGTGGCGGTGACGGGACGTATCACCCTGAGTCCCGGTGGCGCGATCCTCTCCAGCCCCGTGTTCACCGCACCGGAGTTCACGTGGGCCGCGCAGGTGGAGCTGGTGATTCCCCTGGCGGTGACGGTGCTGCTGGTCCAGAACGGTCAGGGCGTCGCGGTGCTCACCGCCGCTGGCCACCGACCGCCCGTTAACGGCTTCGCGGTGGTCTCCGGGCTCTTCTCCCTGGTCAACGCTGCGGCCGGTGCGGTCTCGGCCTGCGTCACGGGGCCCACCAACGCGGTGCTCACGAGCGCCGGGGAGCGCCACCGCCAGTACACGGCGGCGCTGACGTTCGGGGTGCTCTCCCTGATCTTCGCGTCCTTCGCGCCGGCGTTGGTGCAGTTCATGCTGGCCACCCCGGAGGCTTTCGTCCTCAGCCTCGGCGGGCTGGCCATGCTGCGCGTCCTGCAGCAGGCGTTCGTGGTGGCCTTCTCCACGCGCTTCACCCTCGGTGCGCTGATCACGTTCGTGGTGACGGTGTCCGGGCTGAGCCTGTTCAACCTGCACGCCGCATTCTGGGGCATCGTCATCGGCTACGCGCTCTCCCGGCTCATGGAGCCGGCCGATCACGCGGCGGCGCGGGACGGTGCGCGCGAGGGCTGAGGGGCACCCTGGTTGACCCCCTGGCGGACCCCTAGGGCAACCCCTGGGGCAATGACCCGGGTGACAGAACCGGTCTGGACACCACGTCGCCGCTGTCGTTCCGTTCGCGGGTCGTGTCTTTCTGTGGCCTGCGTCTCACCGGCTCGCTAGGGTGACGCCCATGACGAACTCGACTCATGCCGCCCGACTGCGCTCGACCCTGTCCCGCCTCGGCCGGGAGACCGCGATGCTGGAGGCCACCGTGACCTCTCTCAATGACGCGGAGCTGGCCGCCAATTCGCTGTGTGAGGGCTGGAGCCGCGCCCATGTGGTGGCGCATCTGGCCTCCAACGCCGAAGCGCTGACGCGCATGATCGACGTCGCCCGCACCGGCGAGGTGCATCCGATGTACCCCTCGCGTCAGGAGCGCGACGCCGAGATCGAACGCCGCGCCGGGCTGGAGCGTGCCGGGCTGCTGAGCCTGCTCGAGGCGGCCTCGGCGCGCTTCGCCTCGCATGCCGACCAGCTGGGCGGCGAACTGGCCCTCGAGGTGCTGGACCTCAACGGTCGCGAGGTGGCTGCCACGGACCTCGTGTCCGCGCGGATCAGTGAGGTGGTCCTGCATCATCACGACCTCGGCACCGCGTGGACCATGGAGGAGGCTGATCCGGACTCGCTGCTGGACGCCCTGGAGTCCGCGGTCCGCGTGCGCCGCTCGCAGGAGGTGCCCGGGATGACCCTGGTCGCCGAGGAGGGCGAGGAGTGGGTGATCGGTGATGGCGCGCTGCGCGTCGAGTCCGATCGGGAGGGGCTGCTTGCGTGGCTCGCCCGCGGCGAGGAGCGCGGCGTGGACGCCGAGTCCCCGCTGCCGCAGCTGCCGGTCTGGTGAGTCGCTGAGGTCGCAGCCGGGAACGCTGTGCGTGGCGGGTGTCGCCTGCGCGGCACGACGCCGGTCCCCGGCGGGGGCGCTTAACGTTTCGGGATCCGCGCCTACCTTTCTGATCAGGGAATCGAACAGATGTTCGACACCGATGAGGTTGATCAGAGAGGATGGGATCCATGGGAACCTTCACCCAGTCCGTCGCCGTGCAGTGCAATGACCGCGGCGAGCCCGAGGCGCTGCGCTGGAATGGCCGGGACTACCTGCTCGCGGAGCGGCCATTGCGCTGGTACGAGCGCCGTCGCTGGTGGCTCGAAGAGGTGCGCGCCGAGAAGGGCCGCGGCCCCGGGCTGGTGGACCATGAGATCTGGCGGCTGCAGGTGCGCCTGGCCCGCGCCGGCAACGCCCCCGTGCAGACCGTGGATGTGGTGCGGCATCTGGACTCTGGCCGCTGGCGCATCGTGCGGATCCACGACGCCGCCGGGGTGGGTCTGCTCGGAGCGGCCTGAGTTCGGGGCTGCCTGAGGTCAAGGTCGCTCACGCTCAGCACCCCCTTCTGTCATTCGAACATCTGTTCTATTCTGGTCGGGCGTGATCCTCCTGCGATCCGCCTCTTCCTACCTCCTGGTCGCGCTTCCCGCCGTGTCCACCGCGTCGCCCCCGACGCCGTGGTCCCTTTGCGTCAGAACAGGAGTGAGTGCCCCATGGGTGCGGTTTCATCCCCCTCGTCGTTTCCCCACCTGCACGTGTCCAGTGCCTTCAGTGCCCACTACGGGGTGTCCTGGCCGGGCGATCTCGTCGCGGCGGCCTCGGCCGCCGGGCTGAGCACGTTGGCCTGCACGGACCGTGACGGGCTCTACGGCATGGCCAAGCACGTGGGTGCCTGCCTGGAGGCCGGCATCCAGCCCGTGATCGGCGTCGACCTCGCCGTCGTGGACGAGGCCGGCGCGGGGCTCGGACGGGTCGTGGTGCTGGCTCGCGGCCATGCGCAGGGCTCGGGGTACGCGGCGCTGTGCCAGGCCGTCTCCGCCGCCCACGCCCGCACCACCGGTGGGGCTGCCGGAGGCCAGCCCGCCGTGACCCCCGCCGAGCTCGCCCACGCCGCGGCCGGAGCGGTCCCGCACCGCGGCACCCCCGAGCACCGGCCCACCCCGGAGCTCGTGGTGCTGCTCGGCCCGGACTCGGATCTTGGCCGTCATCTGGCCCGCCGGCAGGTCACCGCCGGCGCCGCGGCCCTGCGCCGTTGGAAGGCCGTGATGCCCCCTGGGTCCCTGCGGGTCAACGTGGTCAGTCACCTCTCCGCCCCCGGAGAGCGGATGAACACCGGTCACGCCGTGAAGATGCTGCGCGCCGCCCGCGCCGCCCGGGTGCCCGCCGTGCTCAGCAACGCGGTGCGCTATGCCTCCCCTGATGGTGCGGCCACCGCGGACGTGCTCGACGCCGCCCGCGCGCTCAGCGCCCTGGACGCCGTGCATGACCTCCAGCCCAACGGTCAGGGTTGGCTCAAGCCCACCGCCGCCATGCACCGGATCGCCGAGGAGATCGCCGGCGCCGCGGAGGAATCGGCGGCCACCCTGCTGGCCGAGACGCACGCGGTGGCCGAGCTGTGCGCCGTCGACCCCGTCTCCGACCTGGGCTGGAACCGCCCCCGCGTGCCCGAGGCCTCGATCATCGGGATCACTGCGGACCCGAACCGGGAGCTGCGCACTCGCACCCTCAGTGGCCTGGCGGCCCGCTATCCGGACCTCTACGACGGCACCGCCTTCCACCCCGGAACCGAGGGGCGCGAGCTCGAGCAGCGCGTCGAACACGAGTTGGGGATCATCACCCAACTGGGTTTCGCCGGTTACTTCCTCACGGTCACCGAGGTGGTGGACATGATCGAGGGCATGGGCATCCGGGTGGCCGCCCGCGGCTCCGGGGCCTCGAGCCTGGTCAACCACGCCCTGCGCATCTCGCATGTGGACCCCATGGCTCAGGGCTTGATCATGGAGCGTTTCCTCTCCACCGCCCGCTCCACTCTGCCGGACATCGACATCGACGTGGAATCGGCCCGCCGGCATGAGGTCTACCGGGCGCTCTTCGAGCGCTTCGGCTCCGAGCGCACCACCCTGATGAGCATGCAGAACGCCTACCGGGCACGCGGAGCCGTGCGCGACGCCGGACTCGCCCTGGGCCTGCCCGAATCCGAGGTGGACGGAATCGCCAAACAGCTGTGGCGCTTCTCCGCCTCCCACTTCCGCGACGCCATGCAGACCATGCCCGAACTCAAGGGCTTCGCCGAGCGGGTGGACTCCGGCCGCCGCGAGGGTCGGCAGCAGCTCGACCTGCTCGTGGACCTCACAGAGCGCCTCGACCGCCTGCCCCGTCATATCTCCATGCACCCCTGCGGCGTGATCCTCTCCGACGCGGCCCTGCTGCGGCGCACCCCCGTGCAACCCTCCGGCATGGGCCTGCCCATGAGCCAGTTCGACAAGCACGACATGGACCCCCTGGGCTTCCTCAAGCTCGACATCCTGGGGGTGCGCATGCAGTCGACCATCGCCTACACGCTCCAGGAGATCGAACGCACCACCGGAGAGCGGGTGGACCTCGAGCAGGTTCCCCTCGACGACCCGGACACCTACGCCATGATCCGCACCACCCACACCCTGGGCTGCTTCCAGATCGAATCACCGGGTCAGCGCGAACTCATCGGCAAGCTCGCCCCGGAGCGCTTCGAGGACCTCATCGTGGACATCTCCCTCTTCCGACCCGGCCCCATGCAGTCGGACATGGTCCGTCCCTTCCTGGAACAGCGCCACGGCTGGGCACCCGCGCACTATCCGCACCCGGACCTGCGCCCCGTGCTCGCCGAGACCCACGGGGTGACCGTGTTCCACGAGCAGGTGCTGCG
>JAUNTT010000009.1:1530-37301 GCA_030538555.1 Micrococcus sp. | reverse complement strand
GCGGCGTACATGCGCTCCTCGACGTCCACGGTGAGCGGGAAGAAGTCGAAGCCCTCGCGCGGGGACTTGCCGACAGTGGTGGCCGAGAGCATCGACGTCTCTTCGTCGATGTAGACCATGGCCGCACCGGCGGCCTGCTGGGCCAGGCGGCCCGTCTCGAAGCGCACGGTGCGCTTGCCGTAGGAGCCGTTGTCAATGACGGCCTCTGCATACGTGATTTCAGGACCTTCCACGGTCCCTCCTTTCAGGTTGGCTCTCCCGCGCATCACTGCGTCATGCCGCCACGGCGTTGGCCATCGATCGAGACTCCCGGACACGCGCGGAAACCGGTGTCCGGTCCGGGCCGTCAGGCGGCGCTGACGTGTGATCACGTCGCGCGGACGGCGGTTCCGGGAGCCACTGTCGAGGACCACGTCGCGTGGTGTGGGACAGCGTTGAGTTACTGGAGACGCGTCTCGCCTCCACAGCACAGCTTAGCGGACACAACAATGCCGCCGGGAGAGAACGGATCCTCTACCGGCGGCAGTGTGTCATCAGCAGCGCGTCACTTGCGCAGGCCGAGGCGGCCGATCAGCGCACGGTAGCGCTCGATGTCGACCTTCTGCAGGTAGCCCAGCATGCGACGACGGCGACCCACCATGGCCATGAGGCCGCGACGGGTGTGGTGATCGTGCTTGTGCTCCTTGAGGTGCTCGGTCAGGTCCTTGATGCGACGCGACAGAACTGCGATCTGCACCTCGGGGGAACCGGTGTCGCCCTCGTGAGTGGCGTACTCCTTGATGATCTCCTGCTTGACGGCGGGATCCAGAGCCATGGGAACTCCTTATGAGTTGTACCGCGAACAAGGTGCCGCACGCGCGGCCCCTGAGGGCCAGGGGTGCGGGGCCTCTCCACCGCGGACTGCAGGGAGGCAACGGTCAACTATAGCTGATGCGGCCAGCCCCGCTGCCTCGCTCGCACTTTGTGTTGACTTTGCGTGGTTAAAGCCGCCCGATAACCACGCAATGTCAACACAAAGTGGAGGTGCGGGTCGGCCTCGGTAGCCTGGGCGCGTGGAGAACTCTCGGCCTGACGCGCAGCACGCACCCTACGGACACCCTCCGGCCGGCTGGACGGCACCGCCGCCGCCCGGTGCGGGAGCCTATGGGCACGCCCCCGGCGCGCCCCCCGGGCATGCCCCCGCCGCACCGTCGCCGGCGCACCCCTCGCATCTCCCAGCAGCCGCGCGCCGCGCACCCCGGGCTCACAAGCCGCTGGACCTGCCGCTGATCGGCGCCACCTATCCGGCGCTGCTGCGTACCCCGCGGCATCGGTTCTGGCACCCGGTGCTGTCGTTCGGGATCGTGGTGCTGGGAGTCATCATCAGCCTCTTCGTGCTGATGATCCCCATCATGATCCAGCTCTTCAGCATGCTCGGCGATGATGTCGTCTTGTCCATGGACCCTGCCGACCAGGCGCTGGTCGAGGATGCCTTCTTCTCCGCACCCATCATGGCGTGGAACAACGTCCTGCTCGCGAGTCTGATCCCCATCAGCATCCTGGCCATCGCCTTCGGCCACCCGGTGGCGGCGCGGTTTATTCACTCGGTCACGGGCCGCGTCCGTTGGCGGTGGCTGCTGCGGGCACACCTGGTTCTGCTCCCGCTGTTCCTCGTCTACGTCCTGGGCACATGGTGGCTCGATGGGGCCGTCATGTACGAGCGCTCCGAGGACTGGGTGTGGCACGTGGTCATGGCGTTCACCCTCACGCCGTTCCAGGCCGCCGGCGAGGAGTACCTCTTCCGCGGTTTCCTGGTGCTGGCCATCTGCTCGCTCTTCCCCCGCCCGATCATCGGCCTGCCGATCGCGGCAGCCGTCTCCGCGCTGACCTTCTCCCTGGCCCACGGCTCTCTGGATGTGTGGATCCTCTTCGACCTGTCCGTCTTCGCGCTGGCCACCGTCGTCCTCGTGTGGCGCACCGGCGGGCTCGAGGCCGCCGTGGCCCTGCACGTGGTCAACAACGTGGTGGTCATTGCCTTCGGCGCCATCACCGGTGTGCTCAACGAGAGCTTCATCGACGCCGGCACCTCCCAGGAGGCGCTGCCCGCCCTGCTCTCCTCGTCCATCGTGGTCATCTCCACCGCGCTGCTGCTCTGGCAGGCCCGCCGCGCGGGCGTCGAGCGGACGGTTCCGGAGTCCGTCGGCGCCCGCCCATAGCGGCGACGGCTCATCCCGACGGCGCCCCTCGGCTAGCCGGCCAACCCCGCCGACCACAGCACGGTGATCTGCGGGATCTCGATGACCTCGTCGTCCGCGTGGCCGAGGTGCTCGTGCAGGTACCAGGACAGGTTCGCTGCCATGCGCGCCCGCACGTCGACGTTCGAGCGGATCCACACCGAGCGTGACTCCATGAGCTGCTGCAGCTGGGCCGGGGTCAGCCGCAGGGTCCAGTGCCACACCTGAAACTGTTCGCGCCCCCAGGGCTCGGCGAAGCGGCGCTGCCGCGGATTGGCGGCATGAACATCGCCGGAGCGCATGATGCGGGTCAGCCGGTGGACCCAGGCCACGGCGGTGTCCATCTGATTCCACAGGGCCACCAGCCGGGCGTCGGGCCGCGCGATCCGCGCCGCCTCGAGACTGACCGCGTGCGTGTCGAACCAATGCCAGGCCTGGGCGGCCACCACGACGTCGGCACTGGACTCCGCCAGGCCCGTCGTCTCCGCGTCGGCCACCACGAGCTCCGCCTCTGCAACGCTCCCGCTCAAGACCTCCGCCATCCCCGCGGCGGGCTCAACGGCTCGCACGTGGGCGCCGGCGTTCACGAGCTGGGCGGTGAACAGTCCCGTGCCCGCACCCAGTTCCACCACATCCTGCACGTTGCGGCCAGAGTCCAATGGGGCGAGCACCGCCGCCACCGCCTCCTCCGGGTAGCGGGGGCGGATGGCGTGGTAGTCCTCCCCTGCGGCCTCGGCAAACGGATTGCCCGCCTCGACGGGCACCCGCGCCGGCGCCTTCGGCAGCCCGGGAACGGATCGCCGCGCGGAGACATCCTCAGCCATGGCGCGGCTCAGCCACGATCTGCCGTGGTGGGCTTCGCCGCGCTCGGCGTCGCGGCGGCGGCGCCCGACATCTCGGCCGCCTCACCCTCGCCGCCGGCGTGCTCGGCGAGGATCCGCCGGGTCTGGGCGACGTCGTCGTGCATCTGGGCCACGAGCTTCTCCACGCCCTCGTAGGCGACCATGCCGCGGATGCGTTCGATGAACACGACGTCCACGCGTTGGCCGTAGAGGTCGAAGTCCTCGACGCGCTCGTCCGGCCGATCGATCACATGGGCCTCGACCACGCGGCGCACCCCCTCGAAGGTGGGGTTGGTGCCCACGGAGATCGCGGCGGGCCAGGCGTGGCCCTGGGCATCCACCAGATGACCGGCGTAGACGCCATCGGCGGGAATCAGGCCCTGCGCGTCAGCGGCAAGATTGGCGGTGGGGAATCCCAGCTCCCGGCCGCGGGCGAAGCCGTGGACGACCTCCCCGGCCACGCGATGGTGCCGGCCGAGCACGGCCGCGGCCTCCACCACGTTGCCGGCCGCCAGCGCCTCGCGCACCCACGTGGACGAACAGCGCCGCTGAGGATGCCCCGGCACCTCGGCCTCGAACTCCTCGACCACCACGGTCTCGAAGCCATACTGCTCACCGAGCTCGCGCATGGTCTCCAGATCTCCGGCGTTGTCGCGGCCGAAGCGCACATCCTGGCCGATCACCACGACGGCCGCCCCCAGAGCCTCCACCAGCGTGCCGCGCACGAACTCCTCGGGGCTCTGCGCGGCGAACTCCAGCGTGTACTCCAGCTGGAGCACGGCGTGGACATCGAGCTCGGCCAGGAGACCAGCCCGTTGAGCGGGGCTGAGGATCGCGACGTGCTCGGCCTCGGGATCATGGACGCTGCGCGGGTGCGGGTGGAAGGTCACCACCACCGCGGGCAGCCCCTCCTGCGCGGCCCGCCGGGTCACCTGCTGCAGCACCTCGCGGTGCCCCACGTGGACGCCGTCGAAGTTGCCGATCGTCACCACGGTGCGCCCCAGATCGGCGGGCACGTGCTCGAGCGTGGTCCAGAAGCGCATTCAGCTCCCCCGCTTCCCCGGGCGGTGACGGTAGAGCCAGTAGAGGCCCACGAACGGCAACACGAGCGGAACATAGCCGTAGCCGGCACCGAAATGCGACCACACGGTGGCGTCGTTGAACAGCTCCGGGACCAGCACGGTCGCCAGCCCGACGCCGATCACCCCGGCGGCCTCCACGACCACCGCGATCATCGCCACGAGCCACGCGCGCGGGCCGGAGAAGGCCAGGGACACGGTGGCGACGATGTAGACGGCGGCCGCGAAGGTGGAGAGCAGATAGGCCACAGGTGCCTGCTCGAACTGCGTGAGCACCTGAAACAGGCTGCGGGCGAAGGCGGACAGGGCGAAGACGGCGTAGACCATGACGATGATCCGCCCGAGCCCCTGATTGCGGCGGGGCTCCGGCTTGTCCGGGTCCGTGTGGGTGGAGCCGGCCCGCGCGGTGGGCTCGGCGGACGCTTCCGTCTCGGTCTGGATGCGCACGCGAGGCCTCACCACTGTCCGAACCAGATGTACTGCATGCGATGCACCATGACCACCACGGTAGGCCCGACGACGGCCAACACCACGTTCGACCACCGTGTCTTGTCCGTCACAGCCCACGCCACGGCGATCACGGGCACGATGAGCGCGGTGATGACGTAGCCCCAGAACTCCCAGGCGGGACCGTTGAGCTGCTCGCCGCCGACCTGACGCAGGGCCGCGACCGCCGCGTAGACGACGAGGAACGCCTCGACGGCAGCCACGGAGATGATCGAGGAGTCTGCCGGAAAGCGGTGGCGGATCGCGGCGATCACGCAGACCACCAAGGACAGGGCGCCGATCACGAGGCCGACCCAGAACCAGCCGTCGAGGATCACGCGGTGCTCTCCTTTGTCGCTGACGTCTGCGCGGAGGCCTCAGCCGCGGCGAACACGAGCTGCGGCTTGGCCAGCGTGCGGCCGCGGCGCACCACGTCACTGATCAGGGCCACCACGACGCCGTCCGGGCGGCGGGCAGCGTACAGCGGCGCCTCCCCGGATGAGGCCGTCGCGACGGCGTCGGGCGAGGACGAGTCCGCTGCCTCGGGCTCCCCGGTGCTTGCGCTGGGCGCGATGCCGCGCCCGAAGGAGAGCTCCACGGCCTCCTCCTCGCTGACCTCGCGCACGGGGAACAGGCTCGCGGCGGCCTCGGAAAGCTCAGTGAGAGTAAAGCTCTCGGCCAGGGCATCCATGCTGACGGCGTCGGCCACGTCAAAGGGGCCCACCCGGGTGCGGCGCAGCATCGTCAGATGCCCGCCGGTGTCCAGGGCCTCGCCGAGATCGCGGGCCAGGGCGCGGATGTAAGTGCCGGACGAGCACTCCACCCGCACATCCACGTCCACGACCCGGCCGTCCTCACCGCGGCGGTAGTCGAGCATCTCGAAGGCGTGCACTCTCACGGGACGCGCGGCCAGCGCCACATCCTCGCCGGCGCGCACGCGGTCATAGGCGCGCTTGCCGGCCACCTTGATCGCGGAGACCGAGGAGGGCACCTGCTGGATCTCACCGGTGAGTGCGGCGATCTGCTCGAGCACGCGCTCGGGCGTCACCGCGTTGGCCAGGCGGGTGGCCACGACGTCACCCTCGGCGTCGTCGGTCACCGTGGAGACCCCGAGCCGGATGGTGGCCTCGTAGACCTTGTCCGTGCCGGTGATCGCGGTGAGCAGCCGGGTGGCCTTGTTCAGACCCACCACGAGCAGGCCCGTGGCCATCGGGTCCAGGGTGCCGGCGTGGCCCACCTTGCGGGTGCCGGCCAGGCGCCGGGTGCGACCCACCACATCGTGGGAGGTCCATCCGGCGGGCTTGTCGACGAGGACAACCCCCGACACCTCGGTGCCCGGGGCGTCGGGGGCTGTTGAAGTGCGCTGCGCGGTCACGTCAGGCGTGTCCGATCAGGCGCGGTCGTCGTCATCGTCGGTGCGGTACGGATCCGCCTCGCCGGCGAAGGTGGCACCCTCGCTCGACTTGGCGATCTCCGCGTCCCGCTCCCGCGCGGCGCGCAGCACCTCTTCGAGATGCGCGGCCGCCTCGGGCACCGTGTCCGCGACGAACTCGAGGGTCGGGACCAGGCGGATGGTGAGGTTCCGGCCGACTTCGCGGCGCAGGATCCCCCGGTTGGCCTGGATGCCCTCGTGGGCGGCGGCGACGGCGTCGTCGTCACCCAACACGGTGTAGTACACGGTGGCGTGCTGGAGGTCGTTGGTCACGCGGACCTCCGTCACGGTCACCGGCTCCACGCGGTCGTCCTTCACGGCACGCCGCAGCGCCTCGGCCACGAGGACCTTGATGCGCTGGGCGAGCCGGGCTGCACGAGCCGGATCAGCCATGGTTCACACTTCCCTTCGGGTTCAGGTGCATCACTGCACTCGGCGTGCGGTCAGTCGCGCGGCTTCTCACGCATCTCGAAGGTCTCAATGATGTCGCCTTCCTTGATGTCGTTGAAGTTGCCCAGGCCGATGCCGCACTCGAAGCCCTCGCGAACCTCGGTCGCATCGTCCTTGAACCGGCGCAGCGAGTCGATCTTGAGGTTCTCGGCCACCACGGAGCCGTCGCGCACCAGGCGGGCGGCGGCGTTGCGGCGCATGAGACCCGAGCGCACGATCGAACCGGCGATGTTGCCCCACTTCGAGGAGCGGAACACCTCGCGGACCTCGGCCGAGCCCAGCTCGACCTCCTCGTACTCCGGCTTGAGCATGCCCTTGAGCGCGGCCTCGATGTCGTCGATCGCGTCGTAGATGACCGAGTAGAAGCGCATGTCCACGCCCTCCTTGTCGGCCAGCTCGCCCACGCGCTCGGCGGGACGGACGTTGAACCCGATGATGATCGCGTTGTCCACGGTCGCCAGGTTGACGTCGTTCTGGGTGATGGCGCCGACGCCGCGGTGGATGACGCGCAGCTGCACCTCGCCCTCGCCGACCTCGATATTGACCAGCGAGTCCTCGAGCGCCTCGACCGGACCGGCCGCGTCGCCCTTGATGATGAGGTTGAGGGTGTCGATCTTGCCCTCGGCCACGGCCTGGTCGAACTCTTCCAGGGTGATGCGCTTGCGGCGCTTGGCCAGCTGGGCGTTGCGCTCGGCGGCCTCACGCTTCTCGGCGATCTGACGGGCGGTGCGCTCGTCCTCGGTCACCAGGAAGCTGTCGCCCGCCTTCGGCACCGACGACAGACCCAGCACCTGAACGGGTCGCGAGGGCAGGGCCTCGGCCACGTTCTCGCCGTTCTCATCGAACATCGCGCGCACGCGGCCGTGAGCGGCGCCCACCACCACGGTGTCGCCGATGCGCAGGGTGCCGGTCTGGACAAGGACGGTCGCGACGGCGCCGCGGCCCTTGTCCAGGTTGGCCTCGATCGCCACACCACGAGCGTCCTTGTCCGGGTTCGCGGTGAGCTCCAGCGCCGCGTCTGCGGTGAGCAGGACGGCCTCGAGCAGCTGGTCGATGTTGAGGTTCTGGCGTGCAGAGACGTCCACGAACATCGTGTCGCCGCCGTACTCCTCGGGCACCAGACCGTACTCGGTGAGCTGGCCACGGATCTTGTCCGGGGACGCGCCCTCCTTGTCGATCTTGTTCACGGCCACCACGATCGGCACATTGGCCGCCTGGGCGTGATTGAGCGCCTCGACGGTCTGGGGCATGACGCCGTCGTCCGCGGCCACCACGAGCACGGCGATGTCCGTGACCTTGGCACCACGCGCACGCATCGCGGTGAACGCCTCGTGACCCGGGGTGTCGATGAAGGTCAGGCGACGCTCGTCGCCCTCGTGCTCCACGCCCACCTGGTAGGCGCCGATGTGCTGGGTGATGCCGCCGGCCTCGCCCTCGATGACGTTCGAGGAGCGGATGGCGTCGAGCAGACGGGTCTTGCCGTGGTCCACGTGGCCCATGACGGTCACGACGGCCGGACGGGCCCGCAGGCTGTCCGCGTCCTCCTCGGCCTCTTCGGCCTCGAGGTCGATGTCGAAGGCCTCGAGCAGCTCCTTGTCCTCGTCCTCGGGAGAGACGATCTGGATGGTGAAGCCGAGCTCATCGCCGAGCAGTGCGAAGGTGTCCTCATCGAGGGACTGGTTGGCGCTGGCCATCTCGCCGAGCGTGAACAGCACCTTCACCAGGTCCGCGACGTCCGCGCGAATCTTCTCGGCGAAGTCCGCGAGCGACGCGCCACGGCGCAGGCGCACGACGGTGGAGCCATCGCCCTTGACGATCTTGACGCCGCCGATCTCGCGGGTGTGCTGCTGCTCAAACTCCTGGCGCTTCGCGCGCTTGGACTTGCGTCCGCGGCGCGGGCCGCCTCCACGGCCGAAAGCACCCTGCGCATTGCCACGACCGCCGCGGCCACCGGGACCACCCGGACGGCCAGGACCGCCGCCGGGTCCACCGGGACGGCCACGGCCACCGCCGCGGGCCGGCGTCGGGGCCGGGGTGATCTGCTTGGGCATCATGCCCGGGTTCGGACGCGGGGCACCCGGACGCGGACCGGCAGCACCGGCCGCGGGACGGGGGCCACCGGTGCCGGTGCCCTGACGCGGAGCCGCGCCAGCACCCGGACGGGGGCCGCCCGGACGCGGTGCGCGGTCCTCGCGACCCGAGCGCATGCCCTGCGAGGGCGCGAACGGGTTGTTGCCGGGACGCGGAGCCGCGCCGCGGCCACCACGGGCACCCGGACGGGGACCGGCGGAACCGGCTTTCGAGGTGAACGGGTTGTTGCCCGGGCGCGGGGCGCCGGGCTTGGCGGCCGCCGGCTTCGGGGCAGCCGGCTTGGGCGCGCCCGCGGTGTCACCCGACGGCGCAGGGGTCTCGGCGGCCGGCGTGGGACGCGCGGCCGGAGCGGACTCGGCGGGTGCTGCATCAGCCGCCTCGGGGCGCGCGGCCGCAGGGGTCGGCGTCGGGGCGGACTGACTCTGAGCCTGCTTGCCGGCCTGCGGGCCGGGGGTCGGCACGCCGGTCTTGCCTGGCTTGGCTGCCGGGGCGGCGCTCTCGGCGGCTGCCGGAGCGGCGGGCGCGGCCGGGGTGGTCTTCGGCGCGCCGGAGGCGGCGGGCTTCTTCTCGGCACCGGCTGCCGTGGGCCCGGTCTTGCCGGCGTAGGCGGTGCGGAGCTTCTTCACGACCGGGGGTTCGATCGTGGAGGAGGCAGAGCTGACGAATTCGCCAAGCTCCTTGAGGGTACTCAGTGCCTCTTTCGAGGTGATGCCGAGCTCTTTGGCGAGCTCGTGAACGCGGACCTTAGCCACGGTTCTCCTGTTCTGGTCTCTTCGTGCCGTGAGACCTGCTGTGAACGAGAACCCGTGGTGGGTGGTCGCTACGTCAGGGTCACGGTCGAGACCGTTGGCTTCGTGCAGGACGGTGGGCGCCGGTCACAGCGCTCACGCACCCTGCCTGACAGCTGGGGGTGATGTTCATCGTTGGGCACTCATGCTGTAGTGCTCATCGGGTACGCATCAGATCTCTGACCCGCCTTCATCTGTGGTGTCTTCAGCTGGGGCCGCCGCACGGTGCGTGGCCGGGATGACTCCCGACGACGACCCTGCGGCGTCCGTTCCGAGTCGGCTGGTGTCCAGGGCCCTGCGAAAGGACCGCTGGAAGCCTCGCCGTTGCACGGCGCGCTCCACACACGCAGGGTCTCGATGCACCCAGGCACCGCGACCCTGGCGGCGGCGTTCCGGATCCCACTGCACGGTGGGGGGTTCCGTGCTCAGATCCAGGACGACGCGCTCCAGCTCTTGCTGGTCTGCACCGCGGCGACAGCCCACACAGGTGCGCATGACCGGACGTCGTGCCGGCATGCCGCTCCCTTCGTTGTGGGCCACTGCCTGCGAGGCCGCGCGAACGCGATCTCCAGTGCGGTGGACCGGATCAAGTCTAGCGCGTTCACCGCGGATTCACCCGCCGCGGCCCGCGCCGAGCTTAGCGGGCGGGGGCTTGGGTGGTGACGCCGTCGCCCACAATGTCGATCCGCCAGCCGGTCAGCTTGGCTGCGAGGCGGGCGTTCTGGCCCTCCTTGCCGATGGCCAGCGAGAGCTGATACTGCGGCACGATCACGCGGGCAGCGTGATGGGCCTCATCCACGATCTCCACGCTGACCACCTTCGCCGGGGAGAGCGCGTGGGTGATCATGGTCGCCGGATCATCGGAGTGGTCGACGATGTCGATCTTCTCGTCATTGAGCTCGGTCATGACGGCGCGCACGCGGGTGCCCATCTCGCCGATGGCCGCACCCTTGGCGTTGATGCCCGGGCGGTGGGCCTTGACGGACATCTTGGTGCGATGCCCTGCCTCGCGGGCCAAAGCGGTGATCTCCACCGAGCCGTCGGCAATCTCCGGGACCTCGAGTTCGAAGAGCTTGCGCACCAGATTCGGGTGCGTGCGGGACAGCGTCACGGAGGGGCCCTTGGGTCCGCGCACCGCGGAGACCACGTAGGCGCGCAGGCGGCGGCCGTGCTTGTAGTCCTCACCGGGTGCCTGCTCCGGCGGCGGGAGGACGGCCTCGAGCGTGCCGAGGTTGACCTGGATCATGTGCGGGTTGTTGCCCTGTTGGATCACACCCGAGACCAGCTCGCCCTCCTTGCCGCGGAACTCGCCGAGGACCTTCTCATCATCGGCTTCGCGCAGGCGCTGCATGATGATCTGGCGCGCGGTGGCGGCAGCGATGCGACCGAAGCCGTTGGGGGTGTCGTCGAACTCGCCGATCGGCGTTCCGTCCTCCTCGACCTCGGTGGCCCAGATGGTGACGTGACCGGTCTTGCGGTCCAGCTCGGCGCGGGCCTGCTTGAGGGCGCCGGGAGTGCGATGGTAGGCGGTGAGCAGGGCCTGCTCGATGGCGGGCAGGAGCTTGTCCAGGGGGATCTGCCGCTCGCCCACGAGCATGCGCAGAGCGCTCATATCGATATCCACTTATGCCTCCGTCGTCTGGGACGTGCGTGACGTCTCCGGCGTCTTCTCCTGCTGAGCTGGGCTCCACTCTACCTGGACCCTGCCCGGCCCCAGCTGGTCCAGGGCGTGGGTCTGCGGGGCCAGCTGCTTGGCGGGCATGCCCTTCTTGGCGCCCGGCCGCACGGCCGCCAGCTCGACGCTCTGACCGTCCACGGCGAGGATGCGTGCGGTCTGCACGCCCTCCCCCGCGACCTCCACCTCGACGAGGCGCCCGATATTGCGGGCGTAGTGGCGGGCGGTGCGCAGCGGACGGTCCACGCCGGCCGAGGAGACCTCGAGCAGGTACTCGCCGGTGCCCACGCCCGGCACGGAATCGCCGCAGCTGTCGAGCGCCGCAGAGACCAGCGCGGAGAGGCGGGCGACGTCGTCGAGCTCCACCGGTTCAGTGCCCTCAATCCGGTCCACCAGGACCTGCACCGTGGGGGTGTCCGAGGAACCGGAGACCGACACCTTCTCGACCAGGAAGCCGGTGCCGGACAGGGTCTGCTCCACGAGCTCGACGAGCGGGCCGTGGCCGCTCGGCGTGTCCTGCTCGACGGCGGCCGGTCCCGGCTCGGCGACAGCGTCGGCCGCAGGATCGTCAGGGGATACATGCATGGGTCACGGACCTCTCTGGCTCGGGGCCGCCCGCGGGCGGTGGACCTGCCCGCCACTGTACCGGCGGGGTGCGCGGGCGTGACTCGAGCCCCGCCCCGGACAACTCCGGCCCCCTCAGCCGAGCAGACCGCTGAGCGTGTCCCAGCCCAGGCGCAGGATCAGCGCGGAGACCACCACGAGGAACACCACACGAATGAACCCGGTGCCCTTCGCGATCGCCATGCGTGCCCCCACGTAACCACCGCTGAGATTGGCCACGCCGAGCAGCAGCCCAAGGCCCACCACCACATGACCGGCCGGCAGGAAGAAGGCCAGCGCGCCGAGGTTGGTCGCCAGGTTCACGATCTTCGCCTGCGCGGAGGCCTGGAGGAAGTCATAGCCGAGCACGGTGACCAGGGCGATCACCAGGAAGGTGCCGGTGCCCGGGCCCATGATTCCGTCATAGAAGCCGATGATCGCGCCGATCAACGCGGCCCGCACCAGATGCGCGGCCCCCACGTACTTCAGTCCCTGGCTCTGGCCCAGGGTGGGGCGCACGGCCGTGAACACGGCGACCCCCACCAGCGTCACGAGGATCACCGGGCGGATCACGGCGGCAGGCAGCACCGTGGCGACCACCGCCCCGCCAAAGCTGGCCGCGACGGCGAGCGCCGCCGTCGTGCCCGCCGTGCGCAGGTCTGGCCGGACGCGCCGGACATAGGTGGCGGCCGCGGTGGCCGTGCCAAACACGGAGCCCATCTTGTTGGTGGCCAGCGCCTCCACGGGGCTCAGCCCCGGGATGAGCAGGACGAAGGGCAGCTGCAGCAGTCCCCCGCCGCCCACCACGGCGTCAATCCAGCCCGCCGAGAAGCCGACCAGCAGCACCAGCAAGACCAGGCCGAGGCTCAGCTCGACCGGGCCGAAGAGTTCCATGGACGCAGCCTTAGCCGGCGCGGACGGTCTGAGTGATCACCTCGGCGGCGCCGGCAACCTCGATCTCCCGAGCCTCGCCGCTCGCGCGGTCCTTGAGCTCCACGCGACCCTCAGCCAGTCCGCGGCCCACCACCACGGCGGTGGGCACGCCGAGCAGCTCGGCGTCCTTGAACTTCACACCGGGGCTGACCTTGGGGCGGTCATCGAGCAGCACCTGCAGGCCCTGTGCCTCAAGCTCGGCGCTGAGCGTCTCGGCGTAGGCCAGCGCCTCCTCGCCCTTGGCGGCCACGACGACGTGCACGTCGGCCGGAGCGATCGCGCGCGGCCACACGAGGCCCAGCTCATCGTGGTACTTCTCCGCGATCGCCGCCACCGCACGGGTGACGCCGATGCCGTAGGAGCCCATGGTGACGGTGACCTGCTTGCCGTTCTGGTCCAGGACCTTGAGTTCGAGGGCCTCGGCGTACTTGCGGCCGAGCTGGAAGATGTGGCCCATCTCGATGCCGCGGCGGGTGGCCAGCGGGCCGGAGCCGTCCGGGGCGGCGTCGCCGTCGCGCACGGCGGTCGCCTCCACCACACCGTCCCACGTGAAGTCACGCCCGGCCACGAGGCCGAAGACGTGGTGCTGGTCCGCGTTGGCACCCGTGATCCACGTGGTGCCGGTCGCGATGCGCGGGTCCACGAAGAACGGCAGCCCGCTCACGGAGGCTTGCGCACCCAGCACCGGGGTCTGCCCCTCGGGGGCCGTACCGGGACCGATGTAACCGCGCACGAGCGCCGCATGCGAACGCAGGTCAGCCTCCGTGGCGGCCTCGAGACTGGGCTCGCCGGCCACGCCGAGGACCTCGCCGATGCTGGCCTCGAGGCGCTTGAGGTCCACCTCGCGGTCGCCGGGGACGCCGACGACGAACTGGCGCCGCTCATCCCCGTCCAGCACGGCCGTGAGCACGACGCACTTGAGGGTGTCCGCCGCGGTCCAGGGCCCCTCCTCGCGCGGCTGCAGGTCATTGGCGACGTCCACGAGCGCGGCAATCGTGGTGGACTCCGGGGTGCGCTGGATCTGCGCGGCCGCCAGCCCCGCCATCTGCGCCTCAGTGGCCGCCGCCGGGGCGACCGTGGTCACGGCCTCGACATTGGCGCGGTAGCCGCCGGGCGACTCCACGAAGGTGTCCTCGCCAATGGGCGAGGGGTGCAGGAACTCCTCCGAGCGGGACCCGCCCATCGCGCCCGAGGTGGCGGTGACGGCGACGACCTCGAGGCCGAGGCGCTCGAAGATCCGCTCATAGGCACCGCGGTGCGCCTCATACGCCTCGGCCAGGCCCTCGTCGTCGACCGTGAAGGAGTAGGAGTCCTTCATGATGAACGCGCGGCCACGCAGCAGACCGGCGCGGGGGCGGGCCTCATCGCGGTACTTCGTCTGGATCTGGTAGAGGTACGCGGGCAGATCCTTGTAGGAGGAGTAGTGCTCCTTGACGAGCAGCGTGAACATTTCCTCATGCGTGGGCGCGAGCAGGTAGTCGTTCTGCTTGCGGTCCTGCAGGCGGAACAGCCCGTCGCCGTACTCGTCCCAGCGGCCCGTGGCCTCATAGGGCTCCCGCGGCAGCAGGGCCGGGAAATGGATCTCCTGGCCGCCGATGCCGTCCATCTCCTCGCGCACAATGCGCTCCACCTTGGCCAGCACCTTCAGGCCCAGCGGCAGCCACGTGTAGATGCCGGGGGCGGCGCGGCGGATGTAGCCGGCGCGGACCAGCAGCCGATGGCTGGCGACCTCGGCGTCGGCCGGATCATCCCGCAGGGTCCGCAGGAACAGCGTGGACATGCGCAGGGGCACGGGGATCTCCTCGGTCAGGCAGGGCAGAGCTCTCGACAGGCTCACAGGATACTGGCTCAGTACAGCACGGTGGCGAAGGTGCCCACGCGTTCGAAGCCCACGCGTGCGTAGGTGCGCAGGGCGGCGGTGTTGAAGTCATTGACGTACAGGCTGACCTGCGGGGCCAGACGGCGTGCGTAGTCCACCGCGGCCGCCGTGGCCGCGGCCGCGATGCCCTCCCCGCGGCGATCCGGGCGCACCCAGATGCCCTGCAGCTGAGCACACTGGCGAGACAGGGTGCCGATGTCCGCCTTGAACACCGGGACCCCCAGGCCATCGGGACGGATGAGCACACGCCCGTCATGGATGAGCCGGCGGACGCGTTCGATGTAGGAGGTCGCCGCGTCGCGGAACGGGGAGACGCCGAGTTCCTCCTCGAACATCGCCGCGCTCGCGGCCAATACGGCGTCGAACTGCGCGGGCGAGGCCTGGGTGACCCGCGGATCCCCCTCGCAGCGTGTGGCACCGGTCAGGCTCAGCAACGGCTGCACCTCGCGAACACAGCGGGGGCGGTGACCACGACGGCGCAGCTCGGCCTCGATCGCCAGGACCGGCTCATGGGGTCCATACAGGGAGCCGAAGCGGCGGCCCAGCGCCGCGATGGCGGTGCCCAGCACGCCGATGGACGCGGCCCGCCCCGCGCCGCAGAACAGCGGCACGACGTTGGAGCCCACCCACGCGACCGCCTCGAGACGGGAGCCGGGGCCGGCGTCGGGCTCCCCGACCGCCACGAACAGGCTGGGCATCCCGCGCCCGCGAGGCCCGGCCAGCCGACCGGACTGCACCAGGGAGGCGACGAACGCGTTGGCGATGGGTGCGGCCTCGGCGAGCGCCAGCAACGCCGGAGTGTCCGCATCATGCAGGATGCGGGCCCGCCCGCCGGTGGCGCGGCGCAGGGCCTCAGCCGTGGACTGAGACCACCGGGGCGCCGGCTGCACCAGCTGCATCGTCGTCATCCTCCATGCCCATCTCGGCGGCGATGCGGCGGGCCTCTTCGATCAGCGTCTCGACGATCTGATCCTCGGGCACCGTGCGGATGACCTCGCCCTTGACGAAGATCTGGCCCTTGCCGTTGCCGGAGGCCACGCCCAGATCGGCCTCGCGAGCCTCACCGGGACCATTCACCACGCAGCCCATCACGGCCACGCGCAACGGCACGGTGACCTCCTTGAGGCCCTCCGTGACCTCCTCGGCCAGGGTGTAGACGTCGACCTGGGCGCGGCCGCACGAGGGGCAGGACACGATTTCGAGCTTGCGCTCGCGCAGGTTCAGCGACTGCAGGATCTGCAGGCCCACCTTGATCTCCTCCACCGGCGGGGCGGAGAGGGAGACCCGGATGGTGTCGCCGATGCCCTTGGCCAGCAGGTAGCCGAACGCGGTGGCGGACTTGATGGTGCCCTGGAACGCGGGCCCGGCCTCGGTGACGCCGAGGTGCAGGGGCCAGTCGCCCTCCTCGGCGAGCAGCTCGTAGGCGCGCGCCATGATCACGGGGTCGTTGTGCTTCACGGAGATCTTGAAGTCGCGGAAGCCGTGCTCCTCGAACAGGGAGGCCTCCCACACGGCAGACTCCACGAGGGCTTCCGGGGTGGCCTTGCCGTACTTCTTGAGCAGGCGCGGATCCAGCGAACCGGCGTTGACACCGATGCGGATGGAGGTGCCGTGGTCCGAGGCCGCCTGGGCGATCTCCTTGACCTTGTCATCGAACTTGCGGATGTTGCCCGGGTTCACGCGGACGGCGCCGCAGCCGGCCTCGATCGCGGCGAACACGTACTTGGGCTGGAAGTGGATGTCCGCGATGACCGGGATGGTGGACTGCTTCGCGATGATCTTCAGGGCATCCGCGTCCTTGTCCGTGGGGCAGGCCACGCGGACGATGTCACAGCCCGAGGCGGTCAGCTCAGCGATCTGCTGGAGCGTGGCACCGATGTCATGGGTCTTGGTGGTGGTCATCGACTGCACCGAGACCTGGCTTTGCGAGCCCACGCCCACCGAGCCCACCTGGATCTGCCGCGTGGCCCGGCGAGGCGCCAGCACGGGCGGCGGGGCGGACGGCATTCCAAGGCTGACAGGCACAGGCAATCTCCTCATCGGATCATCGTCGACTCGAGGCGGCTCGCCTCGTCGCGTCGGTCCGCGGCCACCTGACCGCTGCAACCCACACCCTCATCCTACGCACGCGCCCTGCGGGCTCACTGGTAGGAGATGAACCAGGGGTTGGGCTCGACCTCGAAGGTCTGCTCGGGCGTGAGCATCGGCCGGTCCTCGTCGATGAAGTTCTTCCACGCCGGCCACCAGAAGTCGGGCAGATCACGGCGCAGGATGTCCCACGTGTCCTGCTTCTGCGGCTGAGTGCCGTGCCCGTCGGCGTGCATGACCAGGGCGAGGCCCTTGCGGGGCTTGATGAGCTCGCGCCGTTCCACCATCGCCAACCGGAACTGGTGGACGATGAACGTCTTCTCCGGCAGGTTCTTGCTCTCCACGAGATCGGCCAGCCATGCGGTCACGGCGTTGACCTCCTCGCCGTCCACCTGGCCGATGTCCTGCATGTGCATCTGCCCCGGGCGCAGGCGCCATTCCGGATCGATGGCGAGACCCACGTGGGGCTCGGAGAGCAGGTCCTCATACATCTTGGCCTGGGTGAGGAAGTCTTGGAAGCCCGGCTGCAGGTCCAAAATCACCTGGATGCCGGCGTCGTGCGCTCCGGCGACCCAGTCCTCGAGGCGATCGCGGTCGATGTGGTTGGTGTAGTTGCCGTCGGCTCCGGGGTAGGCCGAGGCGACGGTGGTGATGATCTCGAAGGCCGGGTGGACGGGCACGTCCGAGAACGGGGCGTGATCGTCCGCGTACTGCTGGACGAGGTCGATCGTCGCCGAGAGCTCCTGCTCCCCGAGGATGCCGAGCACGGGGACGCCGGGCGAGCCGTAGAGGGCCACCTTGCGCTGATTCGGGTAGATCGGCTCGTCCAGGGACCAGGGCTGGCCCTCATAAGGGTCGGTCGGCGTCGGCGTCGGGGTGGGGCTGGGCGAGGCGGACTCGGTGGCCGGCGACGCGGTCGTGGCGTCGGCGTCGTCGCCGTTGTTCGTGCAGCCGGTGGCGGTGACGCCGACGGCGGCGGCCATCCCCCACAGTGCGGCGCGGCGAGACACCTGCGAAGCCGATGACTCCTGCAGGGCAGCACGGAGTTCAGCAGCGGATGAGGCGGGGGAAGGACGACGAGAGCTCACACCCTCCATCGTAGGGCGAGACCCTGCCCCGGCGGACAGACCAACACGCGGCCTCGGACGAACCTCCCAGGTCAGCGCCAGATGCGATGACGCTCAGAAGAGCTGGATCGGCTTGACGATGTCCGCGACGATCAGCAACAGACCCATGCCGAGCATCAGAGCACCGACCACGTAGGTCAGCGGCATCATGACGGCAAGATCGAAGGGACCGGGATCCGGGGCGCCGCGCAGACGAGCGAACCACCGGCGCACCTGCTCGTAGAGCGCGCCCGCCACGTGGCCACCGTCCAGGGGCAGCAGCGGGATCATGTTGAACACCATGAGGGCCACATTGACCCCGGCCAGCAGGGAGAACAGGGTGATGACCTTGTCCTGCAGATTGACCTCATCGTGCGCGGCGATCTCCCCGGCGATCCGCCCGACGCCGACCACCGACATCGGCCCGTCCGGGTCGCGTTCGGCGGGGGTGACGATGGCCACCGCAGTGTCCCACAGGCGCTGCGGCAGCACCAGAATAATGTCCACCACGCCGCGGATCTGCTGGCCAACCATGACGACGCCGTCGCCCGGGGTGCCCTGCACCGCGCTGATCTGCGAGCCCATCCCGATGAAACCGACCTCGTGCATGCGCGCGGAGCCATCCGGCAGCCGCTCGGGACGGCCCAGGGCATCGGTGACGGGACGTTCGGTGAGCCGCGGGGTGATGGTGGAGCTCTGGGTCTGCCCCTCGCGCTCCCAGGTGATGGCGGTGGGCTGCCCGGCGCGGGCCCGGATGGCGGCGGTGAGCTGGTCCCAGTCCTGGACTTCTGCGCCGTCGAAGGAGGTGACGCGGTCCCCCGGCTGCAGGCCGGCGGCGAAGGCCGGCCCCTCGGGATCGCCCTCGCGGCAGGCCTGGGTGTCCCCGGCGGCGGTGCGGGACTGTTGCTCGGAGGCGGAGACCACGCAGCGGAAGACCTCGGCGACCGTGGTGGTGGGCTGATTGGTGCCGACCGTGGTCACGAGCACCACCGTGATGGCCAGGGCGATCAGCAGGTTCATGAAGGGACCGCCGAGCATGATGATGATCCGCTTCCACACGGGCAGCTGGATGAACTGACGGCCCTCATCGGCGGCGGTGAGTTCCTCCGCGGCGCTGGCCCGGGCGTCGTCGGCCATCTGGGAGAACTGCTGCACGAAGCCGGTGGACGCGGTGCGGGCCTGGGCGCCCTCGCGCGGCGGAGGCATCATGCCGACCATGGCGACGTAGCCGCCCAGCGGGATCGCCTTGATCCCGTACTCCGTCTCTCCTCGGCGCCAGGACACGAGCGTGCGGCCAAAGCCGACCATGTACTGGGTGACCCGGACGTTGAAGAGCTTCGCCGGCACCAGGTGGCCGATCTCATGCAGGGCGATGGACACGGCGATGCCCACGGCCATCGCGAGCACGCCGAGGAGGAAGAGCAGGATCTCCATGCTCACCACCGGTTCCGGGCGGCGGCGCGGGCCCAGTCTTCGGCGGCGAGCACGGCCTCGACGCTGAGCTCGTGCGGGTCGTGGCCGGCCTCGGTGAGGACGACAGCGGGGTCGTAGTCCTGAACGACGGCGGCCACGCTGTCCACGATCTCGAGGAAGCCGATCTGGCCGGCATGGAAGGCGTCCACGGCCTCCTCATTGGCCGCGTTGAAGACGGCCATGTGCGTGGGCGAGGCCGCGCTCGCCCGCTTGGCCAGGGCGACGGCGGGGAAGGCGTCCTCGTCGAGCGGCTCGAAGCTCCACTGACTCGCGGTGGTCCAGTCGCAGCGCGGGCCGGCATCCGGGACGCGGTGCGGCCAGCCCATCCCCAACGCGATCGGCAGGCGCATGTCCGGGGGCGAGACCTGGGCCAGGGTGGACCCGTCCACGAACTCGACCATCGAGTGCACCATGGACTGCGGATGCACGACGACGTCGATCGCCTCCAGCGCGATGTCGAAGAGCAGGTGGGCCTCGATGACTTCGAGGGCCTTGTTCACGAGGGTGGCGGAGTTGGTGGTCACCACGCGGCCCATGTCCCACGTGGGGTGATTCAGCGCCTCGGCGGGGGTGACCTCGCTCAGCTCGTCGCGCGGACGTCCCCGGAAGGGGCCGCCGGAGGCGGTGACCACGAGGCGCTGGACCTCGGCCGCGGTGCCACCGAGCAGGGCTTGGGCCAGCGCGGAGTGCTCGGAGTCCACGGGCACGATCTGCCCGGGCGCCGCGGCGGCCTTGACCAGCGCACCGCCCACGATCAGCGACTCCTTGTTCGCCAGCGCCAGGGTGTGCCCGGCCTCCAGCGCAGCCAGGGTGGGGCGCAGCCCGATCGAGCCGGTCATGCCGTTGAGCACCACCTCGGCCTCGGCCCACGCGGCGATGCGGGTGGCGGCGTCCGGGCCGATCTCCACGTGCACCTCGGGCACGGGCCGTCCGAGGCGCTGGGCCGCCGCGGCGAGGGCCTCGCGGAGGGCGGACTCCGTGCCGGTGGCCAAGCCGACGGCATGGACCTGATGGCGCACGGCCTGCTCGGCGAGCAGCTCGACGTTGGCTCCCGCGGCCAGAGCGACGGCCTCGAAGCGCTCGGGAGCTGCGGCGATGACCTCCAGGCCCTGGGTGCCGATCGAGCCGGTGGAGCCCAGCAGCACCACCCGACGCCGTGCGGGCGGCTGCTTGGGTGCCGCCCCCTGCTGCGCGGCGGTCGTGGCGGTGGCGGCGTCACGAGCCGCGTCAGCGGGGGTGGCGGCGGCAGGGGTGGCGGCGAAGGTCGTGCTCATCACCCGCGCCATCTTACGGCCCGCCCCGGGGCCGGCTTCCCCACCGCGCAGTCACCGATGCTGAGCTTTCAGGCGCTGCCCAGCACGACGCCGGCCCGCTCCCCGGGCAGGGAACGGGCCGGCGTCGTGCTCCGCGGGCGGCGGAACGGGATCAGGCGTCGGTGCAATCCGGTGCCGATCAGTGCGCCACGGGCTTCTCCGCGCCGACACCGGTCAGCGAGCGGACCTCCATCTCGGCCTGCTTGTCCGGGTCCTCCACGCGCTTCTCGGTCACCGAGCCCAGCCAGCCCAGGAAGAACGCGAGCGGGATGGAGATGATGCCGGGATTCTTCAGCGGGAAGATCGCGAAGTCCGCGTTGGGGATCATCGAGGCGGCTGTGCCAGACATGACCGGGGAGAAGATGATCAGCAGCAGCGCGGTGGCCAGGCCGCCGTACATCGACCACAGCGCGCCACGCGTGGTGAAGCCACGCCAGAACAGCGAGTAGACAATGGTCGGCAGGTTCGCCGAGGCGGCGACCGCGAAGGCCAGTGCCACGAGGAAGGCCACGTTCTGGCCCTGCGCGCCCATGCCGCCCAGGATGGAGAGGACGCCGATCACCACCACGGTGCGGCGCGCGATCTTCACCTCCGCATCCGGGGAGGTCTTGCCCTTGGCGATCACGTTCGCGTAGATGTCATGCGCGAAGGACGCGGCGGCCGTGATGGTCAGGCCGGCCACCACCGCGAGGATGGTGGCGAACGCGACCGCGGCCACGATGCCCAGCAGCAGGGATCCGCCGAGCTCAAAGGCCAACAGCGGTGCTGCCGAGTTCTGGCCGCCCGGGGCAGCCAGGATGCGATCCGGGCCGATCATGGCGGCTGCGGCGTAGCCCAGCACCAGGGTGCACAGGTAGAACAGGCCGATCAGCGCGATGGCCCATACCACGGACTTGCGGGCCTCCTTAGCGGTGGGCACGGTGTAGAACCGCATCAGCACGTGGGGCAGACCCGCCGTGCCCAGCACCAGCGCCAGGCCCAGGGAGATGAAGTCGAGCTGGGTCAGGGCGGAAGCGCCGTACTGCAGACCCGGATCCAGGATGGCCTCGTTGCCGCCATGGCTCTCGATGGCGCTGCCGAGCAGCGTCGAGAGGTTGAAGCCGTTGAGAGCCATCACCCAGATGGTCATGATGACCACCGAGGTGACCAGCATGATCGCCTTGATGATCTGCACCCAGGTGGTGCCCTTCATGCCGCCCACGAGCACGTAGGTGATCATGATGGCGCCGACCACGAGGATCACGATGGACTGGCCGAAGCGGGAGTCGATGCCCATGAGCAGGGACACCAGCGCGCCGGCGCCAGCCATCTGGGCCAGCAGGTAGAAGAGGCACACGGCCAAGGTGTTCAGCGAGGCCGCGATGCGCACGGGGCGCTGCTGCAGGCGGAAGGAGAGCACGTCGGCCATCGTGAACTTGCCCGTGTTGCGCAGCGGCTCGGCGACGAGCAGCAGGGCGACGAGCCAGGCGACGAGGAAGCCGATGGAGTACAGGAATCCGTCATAACCGTAGAGGGCGATCGCGCCCACGATGCCGAGGAATGAGGCGGCCGAGAGGTAGTCACCGGCGATCGCGGTGCCGTTCTGGGTGCCGGAGAAGGAGCGGCCGCCGGCGTAGTAGTCCGCCGCGGTCTTGGTGTTCTTCGAGGCGCGCAGCACGATCACCATGGTGACGACCACGAAGAGCCCGAAGATGAGCATGTTGACCCACGGGGTCCCGACGGTGGCGGACAGCAGAGGTGCAGTGGACATCATCAGCGGACCTCCCCGTCCGTGGGCGCAGCGGCGGCCTCGGCCTCGAGGCGCTCGCGCAGGGCGGTGGCCTTCGGATCGAGCTTCTTGTTGGCGAAGCTCACATACGCGGCCGTGATGGCGAACGTCGTGAGGAACTGCGCCAGACCCAGGATCAGGCCCAGGTTGATGTAGCCGACCACGCGGATCGACATGAACTCGTGGAAGTACGCCCCCAGGAGAACGAACAGGATGTACCAGACCAAGAAGGCCACGGTCATGGGCCAGACGAAGCTGCGATGGGTGCGGCGCAGTTCGCCGAACTCCTCCGAAGCCTGCGCAGCCCGGAACTGGGCCGCTGTGGGCACCGGTTCCGTCGCTTCGTGAGCAGACATGTTTCCTCCGAACAGATGTGTGAACCCCCACAGTGCGAGTGAGGCGCCTCACATCATGTCGCATGGGGCGGTCTGCATGAAAATGTGACGCGCCACACGAGGCAAAGTGACTCCAGTGTTACGTGGTCAGACCGCCGGTGAGCTGGCCGAGATGGTCCGTTCAGCGCTCGGCGCGCGCCAGCGTGATGCGGGCCTGTGCGAGCACCACTTCGTCGACCATGGAGCCCTGAAAGGAGAAGGCGCCGGGATGGTGCTGCGCTTCATCCAGCACGGCACGGGCACGCGCAGAGGCGGCAGCCGTGGGTCGGTAGGTCTCGCGGATCACGGGGACCTGACCCGGGTGCAGGCACACCGTGGCCGCGCAGCCGACCGCAACGGCGTCGGCGGCCTCGGCGGCCAGGCCGACGTGGTCCTTGAGGTCCAGGTACACGGCGTCCCACGACGCCGCACCGTAGGCCGCGGCGGCGAGCAGCACGGTGGAGCGGGCGTGCCGGATGACATCGCGGTAGCTGCCGTCCTCGAGCCGCGAAGACGTCCCGCCCATCGAGGCGACGAGGTCCTCGGCGCCCCACATCAGGGCCACCACGTGGTCGTGGGCGGCCAGCTCGCCGGCCGCAAGGATCCCGCGAGCGGTCTCGCACAGCGCGACCACGCGGGTGTCCTCCCCCAGGGTGTCCACCAGCGCGTCCACCTGGGCGGCGGACTCGGCCTTGGCGAGCATGAGGGTGCGCCAGCCCGTCTCGCGCAGCATGGCCAGATCGGCGTCGTGCTCGGACGTGCCGGCCGGGTTCACCCGCACGACCACGCGATCCACGTCGATGCCGGTCTCATCCCGCTGGTGCCACGCCTGCGCGACGGCGTCGCGGGCGGCGGGCCGGTCGGCCGGGGTGACGGCGTCCTCGAGGTCGAGGATGACGGCATCGGCCCGTTCGAGCGCCTTCGCGAAGCGCTCGGGACGATCAGCCGGGGTGAACATGACGGCCGGGCCGAGGGTCAGGGCGTTCATGCGTGCTCCCCCGCCTGCTCGCCGTCGGCGGCCGTAGCGTCGTCGGTGCCCGCAGACGCGGCGGCGACGCGAGCGGCGGCCTTGGCGTCCTCATGGGCCTGCTTCGTCCACATCAAGCACACCCGCTGGCAGCGGACCACGGTCTCGCCGCGCTGATTGGTGCCCTCCATCTCGAAAGTCACGATCCGCTGACCGGGACGCGAGGAGGACTCGCGGATCTGGGCGACCCGCGACTGAGCGTAGAGGGTGTCTCCGTGGAACACCGGGGCAGGGAAGGCGATCTCCCCGAGACCGAGCTGCGCCACCAGCGTGCCCTGGGTGGTCTGGCCGACAGCCAGGCCCACCAGGGTGGACAGGGTCATCATGGAGTTCATCAGCGGCTTGCCGAAGGGCTGGGTGGCCGCGAACGCGTGGTCCAGGTGGAGGGCCTGCGGGTTCATGGTCAGCGTGGTGAAGGCCACGTTGTCCGCTTCCGTGAGGGTCCGCCCGGGACGGTGCAGATAGACCTGGCCTTCGGCCATCTCATCCGCGTACCGTCCGCGCTGCTCGATGTACTCCACGTGCTGGTTGTCCGTGCCGGTGGTCGCGTGCTCGGTCATGGGTGTCAGAGCCCCAGCTCGCGGGCGATCAGCATGAGCTGCACCTCGGTGGTGCCCTCGCCGACCTCGAGGATCTTCGAGTCGCGGTAGTGGCGGGCCACGAGCGTCTCGTTGATGTAGCCGTAGCCGCCGAACACCTGGGTGGCGTCACGGGCGTTGTCCATGGCGGCCTCGCCGGCGATCATCTTGGCCATCGCGGCCTCGGTCTTGAACGGCTTGCCGGCCAGCATCTTCTGAGCGGCCTCGTAGTAGGCCAGGCGAGCGGCGTGGGCGCGCGCCTGCATGCGGGCGATCTTGAAGGACACGCCCTGGAAGTCGCCGATCTTCTGTCCGAAGGAGGTGCGGTTCTTGGCGTAGGCCACCGACTCGTCCACACAGCCCTGGGCCGCACCCACGGCGAGCGCGGCGATGGCGATGCGGCCCTCGTCCAGGATGGAGAGGAAGTTCGCGAAGCCGCGGCCGCGGGTGCCGAGCAGGTTCTCCTCCGGCACGACGGCGTCGGAGAAGTGCAGCGGGTGGGTGTCGGAGGAGTTCCAGCCGACCTTGTTGTAGGCCTTGCCGGCCGAGAAGCCCTCGGTGTCCGCGGGGACGATGATCGTGGAGATCTCCTTGGCGGGCTTGCCCTGGGCGTCGGTCTTGCCCTCGAGGGTGCCGGTCACGGCGGTGACGGTGACGAGGGAGGTGATGTCGGTGCCGGAGTTGGTGATGAACTCCTTGGCGCCGTTGATGCGCCAGTTGCCGTCCTCGAGCTTGGCGGTGGTCTGCGTGCCGCCGGCGTCGGAGCCCGCTCCGGGCTCGGTCAGGCCGAAGCCGGCCAGGTTCTTGCCGGCGACGAGCGCGGGCAGGTAGGTCTGCTTCTGTTCCTCGGTGCCGAACTTGTAGATCGGCATGGCGCCCAGGGAGACGCCGGCCTCGAGGGTGATGGCCACCGACTGATTGACGCGGCCCAGCTGCTCGAGGGCCAGCGCGAGGGCGAAGTAGTCGCCGCCCTGGCCGCCGTACTCCTCGGAGAAGGGCAGGCCGAACAGACCCATCTCGCCCATCTGGGCGACGATCTCGTAGGGGAACTCGTGCTTCTCGTCGAGCTCGGCCGAGACGGGTGCCACGACCTCGTCCGCGAACTCGCGGACCATGTCGGACAGGGCCTGATAGTCCTCGTCGAGGGCCGGCAGGGTGCGGTGCTTGATGCTGCTCATGGGGATTCTCCTCAGCTCACGGCAGTGTTCGTCGGGGGTCGGGTGCGTGCGGTGCCGGGGGCCCCGCAGGCGCTCTAGGATTCGGTGGGTTCGATGGTGGCGATCAGGCCCTGGGCCGGTGCGGACTGGCCCACGCTGACATGCACGGTCACGACGCCGGCCACGCCGGCGGTGATGGGATGCTCCATCTTCATGGCCTCCACGTCGGCGAGGTGCTGACCCTCGGTGACGGTGTCGCCCGAGGCGACGTGCACGGCCACCACGGTGCCCGGCATCGGGGTGCGGGCCTCCGGGGAGCCACCGCCCTCGGGCAACTGACGGGCCAGGGCCGCGGAGCGGGCCGCCTCCACCCGCTCGGCGCGGGTCTGGCGGTGCACGCGCCACGTGAACCCGTCCCGGCGGACCCACGCGGTGCGCGGATCCTGGGCGGGGTCGAAGCGGATGTCCAGGGTGGAGGAGGCGACCTGCTCATCGGTGGCGGGGGCCACCGCGTGCTGCTCACCGGCCACCTCGAGCGCGAGCGCCGGGGCCGGAGCACCGGCGGCGCGCCACGCATCCGAGGCTGCCCAGGCACCGACGCCGCCGTGCGGGCGGGAGAAGGTGCCGAAGGTGCCCTGCTCGGCGCGGGCCTCGGTGTCCACCTCGGCCAGATGCGCAGCGACGACCGCGAGATCGTCCTCGCTGAGCTGATCGGGGCTCCACGGATCCATCGCGTCGATCATCGTGGTGGTCAGCGCACCCGAGCGGACCTCGGGCAGTCCGTTGAGGAACCGCAGCCAGGCCAGGTTGGAGGTGACACCGGTCAGCACCGTCTCGGCCAGGGCGGCGTCCAGGCGGTCCATGGCCTCGGCTCGATCGGCGCCGCGGACGATGATCTTGGCGATCATCGGATCGTAGAAGCCGGTGATCTCGGGCTGGTCCTCCGCGCCCGGGAACAGCAGCGCGTCCACGCGCACTCCCTCGCCCTGCGGCGGCTCCCAGGTCAGCACCTGCCCCGTGGAGGGCAGGAAGCCGTTGGCCGGGTCCTCGGCGTAGACGCGGGCCTCGAGGGCATGCCCGGAGAGGCTGACCTTGTCCTGGCTGAAGCCCAGCGGCTGGCCGGCGGCCACGCGCACCTGCAGCTCCACGAAGTCCTGCTGCTCACCGTTGACGCGCACGACCTCCTCGGAGACCGGGTGCTCCACCTGCAGGCGCGTGTTCATCTCCATGAAGAAGAACTCGTCCGGGTTGTCATCGGAGACGAGGAACTCGACGGTACCGGCGCCCACGTAGCCCACGGAGGCGGCGGCATTGACGGCGGCCTCACCGAGGCGGGCGCGCAAGGCCTCGCCCTGATCGTCCATGCCGGCCAGCAGCGGCGCGGGGGCCTCTTCGATGACCTTCTGGTGGCGGCGCTGCAGCGAGCACTCGCGCTCGGCCAGGTGCACGGTGGTGCCGTGTGAGTCCGCGAAGACCTGCACCTCGATGTGGCGCGGGGACGTGATGAGCCGCTCGAGCAGCAGGGTGTCGTCGCCGAAGGCCGAGGCGGCGGTGCGGCGCGCCGACTTCAGCGCCTGCGGCAGCTCCTCGGCGGAGCGCACCTCGAACATGCCCTTGCCGCCGCCACCGGCGGAGGGCTTGATGAGCAGCGGGAAGCCCACCTCGCCTGCGGCCTCGATGATCTGCTCATCGCTCAGCGACGGGTCCGCGATGCCGGGCACCACGGGCACGTCGTAGGCCGAGACCGTCTCCTTCGCGCGGATCTTGTCCGCCATGGCGTCCAGGGAGGCCACCGGTGGGCCGATGAAGGTGATGCCGGCGGCATCCAGCGCCCGGGCGAACTCGGCGTTCTCGGAGAGGAATCCATAGCCGGGGTGCACGGCCTGCGCCCCGGTGGAGCGGGCGGCCTCCACGACGGCCTCAATGTCCAGGTAGGACTCGCGGGCCGGGGCGGGGCCGAGGCGGACGGCGTCGTCGGCGAGCTGCACGTGGCGGGCCTGCGCGTCGGCGTCGGAGTACACCGCGACGGCACGGATGCCGAGGCGCTGCAGCGTCTCGATGACGCGCACGGCGATCTCGCCGCGGTTGGCCACCAGGACGGTGTCGAAGAGCGGCTGCTCGGAAGTCTGGGTCTGATCAGTCACGGGGATCACATCCTGAAGATGCCGAAGTCGGTCTCCGGCAGGGCGGAACGGGAGACGACGTCCAGGGCCATGGACAGCACGCGCCGGGTCTGGCCCGGGGTGATGATGCCGTCGTCCCAGAGTCGGGCGGTGGAGTAGAGCGGGTTGCCCTGATCCTCGTACTGCTCGCGGATGGGCGCGGCGAAGGCCTCGGTCTCCTCCGCGCTCATGGGCTCCTCACCGGCCCCGGCGCGCTGGTCCTGCTTGATCTGGGTCAGCACGGACGCGGCCTGCGGGCCGCCCATCACGGAGATGCGGGCATTGGGCCACATCCACATGAACCGGGGGCTGTAGGCGCGGCCGCACATCGCGTAGTTGCCGGCACCGAAGGAGCCGCCGATGACGACCGTCAGCTTGGGCACGCGGCACGTGGCCACGGCGGTGACCATCTTGGCGCCGTCGCGGGCGATGCCGCCGGACTCGGCGTCACGGCCCACCATGAACCCGGAGATGTTCTGCAGGAACAGCAGCGGCACGCCGCGCTGATCGCAGAGCTGGATGAAATGGGCCCCCTTGCGGGCGGACTCGCCGAAGAGGATGCCGTTGTTGGCCACGATGCCCACGGGATGCCCGTCGATCCGGGCGAAGCCGGTGACCAGCGTGGTGCCGTAGCCGGACTTGAACTCGTGGAACTCGGAGCCGTCCACGAGGCGGGCGATGACCTCGCGCACGTCATAGGAGGCGTTGACGTCCACCGGGACCACCCCGGTGAGCTGATCGGGATCCACGGCGGGCTCGACGGCGTCCACCACGGTCCACGCGGGCTCGTTCGGCCGCGGCAGGGTGGCGACGATGTCACGCAGGATCTGCATCGCGTGCACGTCGTCGTCGGCCAGGTGGTCGGCCACGCCGGAGACCTCCGCGTGGAGCTGACCGCCGCCGAGCTCCTCGGCGGTGACGTCCTCGCCGATGGCGGCCTTCACGAGCGGCGGACCGCCGAGGAAGATGGTGCCCTGATTGCGCACGATCACGGTCTCATCGCACATCGCCGGCACGTAGGCGCCGCCGGCCGTGGAGGAGCCGCACACCGCGGCGATCTGCGGGATGCCGCGCGAGGAGAGCAGGGCCTGATTGCGGAAGATGCGTCCGAAGTGCTCCCGGTCCGGGAACACCTCGTCCTGGCGCGGCAGGAACGCGCCGCCGGAGTCCACGAGGTAGACACACGGCAGCTGGTTCTCCAGCGCGATCTCCTGGGCCCGCAGGTGCTTCTTCACGGTCATGGGGTAGTAGGTGCCGCCCTTGACGGTGGCGTCATTGGCCACCACCATCACGGTGCGCCCGTGCACGACGCCGATGCCGGCCACCACGCCGGCCGCGGGGCTGTCGCCGTTGTAGAGGCCGTGGGCGGCCAGCGCGCCGACCTCGAGGAAGGGCGAGCCCTCATCGAGGAGCAGGTCCACGCGATCGCGGGGCAGCAGCTTGCCGCGGGAGACGTGGCGCTGACGAGACTTCTCCGGGCCGCCTAAGGCGGTGCGGGCGACGATCTCCCGCAGATCAGCCTCGATGGCGGCGTGTCCGGCCGCATTGGCCGCGAACTCCTCGGAGTCCGCCACGGCCCGAGTGGACAGCACTGACATGTGCCTCTCCTCCAGGTTGAGTGAATGGCGACTAACTGAAATCGTGATCGAGTCTATCGGCCTCGCCCACAGTCGTCTACATCACACCCCAGCCTGCGCCGCGGCGTCCACCCTCCCGCCGCGCCGCACCGGGATCTCTATAAGGTGAACGGCATGACCGAACAACTCAGCGTGGCCGGCACCGCGACGGTGACCGCCCGGGAAGCCGCCAAGGCGCGGCGTCGCCAGGACCTGTTGGACGCTTCCGCGGCGCTCTTCGCCGAGCGCGGCTTCGACGGGGTGCGCCTCGAGGACATCGGTGCCGCGTGCGGGATCTCCGGGCCCGGCATCTACCGGCACTTCTCCAGCAAGGCCGCCGTGCTCACGCAGCTCTTTCAGACGGTCTCCACGGGGCTGCTCATGGGCGGGCGCGCCGCCGTCGTGGATGCCTCCCCGGGCCGCGGTGCCCTGACTGAGCTGGTCGCCTTCCACGTGGACTTCGCGCTGCGCAATCGCGATGTCATTCGCGTGCAGGATCGCGATCTCCCCTCGGTGCCGGAGGAGGATCGCGTGGAGATCGCGCGCGTGCAGCGTGCCTACATCGACCTGTGGGCCGAGCACATCCAGGCCCTGCACCCGGACGACGACCCCGCCTCGGCCGTGTTCCGCGCTCAGGCCGTCTTCGGCCTGATCAACTCGACGCCGCGCTCCGTGCGCCGCTCCCCCGCGGACCGCCGTGCACGCCGTCCGGCCCTGATCGCGATGGCGTGGGGAGCCCTCGAAGCACGGTGATACCGTGAGGCCACACCCTAGATGCCAGCGTCGGCGAGGGCGGTTGCCGTGCGTTCCGTACTCGTCGCAGAGAGGTCTTCCGCCGTGCTCCTTCGTGACGTTCAGTCTGACGATCTCGACGCGTTCTTCGCCCATCAGCAGGATGCTGCCGCCACCACCATGTCCGCCTTCGCCCCGCGTAATCCGCGGGATCGCGGCGTGTTCGACTACCACTGGGCCCGGCTGCTCAATGATGCAGACACCGTGGTGCGCACCATCGAGTTCGAGGGCGCCCCGGTGGGTGCGGTCATGAGTGTCCGGGAGAACGGGATCCCCGAGCTGTCCTTCTGGACCGCCCAGGAGGTGTGGGGTAAGGGCCTGACCACCGCCGCCGTGGACGAGTTCCTCGCCGAGTTCACCGAGCGCCCCGTGCGCGCCCGCGTCCCGTCCGACAATGTGGGCTCGCAGAAGGTCCTGAGCCGCCGCGGGTTCGCCGTCATCGGTGAGGATCAGGTGTTCTCTAACGCCCGCGCCGCCGTGGTGACCGAGCTAATCCTGGAGCTCGGCGAGCAGGCCGCAGCGGGCGAGTAGCCCCGCCAGCAGACAACGACGAGGGCCCCGCAGCGCCAGCTGCGGGGCCCTCGTCGTGCTGCTGAGCAGATCAGATCATCGTCAGCGTGAGACCGGGACGGCGCAGGATGGCGCCGACATCGGCCAAGAAGCGCGAGCCCTGCTCGCCGTCCACGAACCGGTGATCGAAGGACAGCGAGAGCGTCATGATCTGACGCAGCGCGATCTCGCCCTGGTACTCCCACGGGATCCGGCGCACCTGGCCGATCGCGATGATCGCACCCTCGCCCGGATTGATGATCGGGGTGCCGGCGTCGACGCCGAACACCCCCACATTGGTCAGGGTGAACGTGCCGCCCGAGAGATCGGCCGGGCCCAGCTTGCCCTCACGCGCCTGGTTCGTCAGGTCCCGGATCGCGTCGGCCAGCTCGGTCAGGGACATGGCCTGCGCGTCCTTGACGTTGGGCACCATGAGCCCGCGCGGGGTGGCCGCGGCGAAGCCGAGGTTCACGAAGTTCTGCTGGACGATCTCGCCGGAGGCCTCGTTCCACTTGGCGTTGACATCCGGGGTCCGCTCCATCGCCACGAGGCAGGCCTTCGCCGCCAACGTCATGGGGGTGAGCTTCACGTCGCGGAACTCGCGCGAGGCCTTCAGCTCGGCCAGCAGCTCCATGGTCTCGGTGACGTCCACCTGGAGGAACTCGGTCACATGCGGCGCGGTGAACGCGCTGGTGACCATCGCCTGCGCGGTGGCCTTGCGCACGCCCTTGACCGGCACGGCCACGGTGCGCGGGCGCCCGCCCAGGGTGCGGACCCCGACGGAGCCGCCCTGCTCGGCGCCGGAGTCCTGAGCCGAGGCCTGCGGTGCCGCACCGGCACCACCGGCCTCGATGGCCGCGGCCACGTCCGAGCGGGTGATGACCCCGCCGGCACCGGAACCGGTCAACGTCGAGAGATCGATGCCGTTCTGCTTCGCGTAGAGCCGCACGGGAGGAGTGCTGCGCGGACGTTCGCCCCCGGAGGCCGAGGCACCCGACGCCGTCGCCTCGCCCTGGCCGGAGCCCTGGGACGAACCAGCGGAGCCAGACTGGCCAGATCCGGACTGCGCCTGGCTCGGGACGGAGGCCTGCTTCGAATCGGCCTCGGCCTGCGGCTGGTTCTTGTGCGGGGCGGCCATCTCGGCGGTCGGCGTCGAGGACACGGAGTCCTCGGCGTTCGGGCCGGTGCTGCCGCGGCGAGCGCGGCGGGCCGGGCGGCCCTTGTCCGCGGCGGCGCCGTAGCCCACCAGGGTGGGGACGCGGCCATCGCCGGAGCCGGAGTCGGCGTCGTCGTCGGACGCGTCGTCGTCGCCACCGAGGTCGAAGGTGATGATCGGGGCGCCCACGTCCACCGTCTCGCCCTCGGATGCGTGCAGGGTCTTGATCACGCCGGCATAGGGGCTAGACAGCTCGACGACAGCCTTGGCCGTCTCGACATCGGCGAGGACCTGGTTGACCTCGACCGTGTCCCCCTCGGCCACGCGCCACGTGGTGATCTCAGACTCGGTGAGGCCCTCACCGAGATCGGGCAGGTTGAAGACCTTGGTGCTCATCGGGAGCCTCCCTCATGCTCGGCGAGGAACTGCTCGGCGGTTACCGGAGCAGCGAAGATGTCCATGGACTCGAGCGAGTTCGGGCGGCCCATGGCGCGGTCGATCCCGTCGAGGATCCGGTCCAGATCCGGGATGTGGTAGTCCTCGAGCTTCGCCGAGGGGTAGGGAATGTCCCAGCCGGTGACGCGCACGGGCGGGGTCTCGAGCCAGTGGAAGGATCGCTCGGTGACCGCGGCCACCAGCTCGGCGCCGACGCCACCGGAGCGGCCGGCCTCATGCGTGACGACCAGGCGGCCGGTGCGGCGCACGGAGGTCTCCACGAGACCCGTGTCCATCGGCGCGATGCTGCGCAGGTCCACGACCTCCACGTCGATGCCCTCGTCCGCGGCCACCTCGGCGGCCTGCAGGGCGGTCTTCACGAGCGGGCCGTACGCCACGAGCGTGACGTCCTTGCCCTCGCGCAGGATCGCGGCGGGCGCCATCGGGGGGATCTCGGCGTCGAGGTCGACCTCGCCCTTGTCGTGGTAGCGACGCTTGGGCTCGAGGTAGATCACCGGGTCATCGGAGGCGATCGCGGCGCGCAGCAGGTCGTAGCCCTCCTGCGGGGAGGAGGGGCTGACCACGCGCAGGCCCGCGGTGTGCATGAAGTACGCCTCGGGCGACTCCGAGTGGTGCTCCGGAGAGCCGATGCCGCCGCCGAACGGGATGCGGATGGTCAGCGGGAGCTGCACGTTGCCGCCGGTGCGAGCCCGCATCTTGGCGAGGTTCGCCACGATCTGGTCGAAGGCCGGGTAGACGAAGCCGTCGAACTGGATCTCGACCACGGGGCGGTAGCCGCGGTAGGCCAGGCCGATCGCGGTGCCCACGATGCCGGACTCTGCCAGCGGGGTGTCCATGACGCGCTGCGGGCCGAACTCGTCCATCAGCCCATCGGTGATACGGAATACGCCGCCGAGGGTGCCGATGTCCTCGCCCATGAGCACGACCTTGGAGTCGTCGGTCAGGGAACGGTGCATGGCGCGGTTGATGGCGCGCCCAAAGGTCATCTTCTCGGTGCTCATGCCTGGTCTCCCTCACCGTCGAACATCTCGTGGTACAGCGCCGATTCGCGTCGCTGGCGGTCCAGCTCCTGGTGAGGCTCGGCGTAGACCTCGGTGAACAGCGCGTCCGGGCCGTCCTCCTCGAGGACCTCGAGGGCGGCACGGATCTCCCCGGCCAGCTCGTCGGCGCCGGCCTGGGCATCGGCCTTGATGGACTCGATGTCCGCGCCGATCTCGGTGAGGTACTTCTCGAGACGGTCGATGGGGTCACGACGACGCCACGACTCCACCTCCTCCTCGCTGCGGTAGCGCTTCGGGTCATCCGCGGTGGTGTGCGGGCCCATGCGGTAGGTCACAGCCTCGATGAAGGAGGGGCCGCCACCGTTGGCGGCGCGGTCCACGGCCTGGCGGGTGGCGGCCAACACGGCGAGAACGTCGTTGCCGTCCACGCGGACCGACGGGATGCCGAAGCCCCACGGGCGATCGGCCAAGTGACGCTTCGACTGGAGCTTGACGGGCTCGGAGATGGCCCACTGGTTGTTCTGGCAGAAGAACACGACAGGGGCCTGGTAGGAGGCGGAGAAAACCATGGCCTCGTTGACGTCGCCCTGGCTGGTGGCGCCGTCGCCGAAGTACACGATGGTGGCGGAGCCGTCCCCGTCCATGGCCGCGCCCATCGCGTGGCCGGTGGCGTGCAGGGCCTGTGCGCCGATGATGATCTGCTGCGGGGCCACGCCGTGCTCACGGGGGTCCCAGCCGGTGAAGGTGGAGCCGCGCCACAGGCGGATCAGGCCGAACGCGTCAATGCCGCGCATCAGGGCCACGCCGTTCTCACGGTAGGAGGGGAAGACGACGTCGCTGTCTCGCATGGCCGCGCACGAGCCGGCCTGGGCGGCCTCCTGGCCGAGCAGCGGCGGCCACAGGGCGAGCTGGCCCTGACGCTGCAGGTGGGTGGCTTCGGTGTCGAGGCGGCGCATGATGACCATGTCCCGGTACAGGCTGGCCAGCAGTGCTTCGTCGACGTCCTCGAGCCACGGGTCAAGAGTGGACTCCGCATGGCGGACGCCCTCGGCGTCCAGCACCTGCAGGAAAGAGTCCTGGTGGTCGTCCTGAGCCTGCCCCCGCGGGGCGGCATCGGCAGGCGGCGAGGTGAGTTCCACGTCCGTCATGTCCTCTACTTCCTGTCACCGGGCCCGGGTAGGGCTCCGCTTCGACTTGGGCACATCTGTGGGGTGATCAGCGACGCGCCCCATACGACGCACAGTGAACGTGGTGCACGTCACGGTCCGTGTGACCGAGCGTACACCGTGTGGATAGTGCTTGACAATCAAGTCAAGGGCATGTATGCTGCGTCAGCCCTGGCGGAGGAGGACGTCGACGGCCGCATCCAGAAACGCGTCGACCTGCGCCTCCTCGTATCCCGCACGGCCCTCCGCGGCGCCGAAAGACGCGCGGCGCACGTCATCGGCGCTCAGATCGTCTCCCGACTCGGGATCCCGCAGCACACCGGCCAGACGCTCGCACAGCTCGTCGACGTCGGCGGTCGCGTAGGACTGCGCCTCGGCATGGGAAGGACGACGGAAGCGCTCCCCCGCCGGACGGTCGAGGCGGGCCAGCAGCTCGTCGGACTGCTGAGACAGCATCGAGGACCATTCGGCGTCGCCCTTCTCGGCGACGACGCGCTCCCGCTCGGACTCGGCGAGCGCGTCCTCGAGACGGTCCAGGGCGTCGTCGACCTGATCGGTGGCGTAGCCGCCGTCCACGGTGGCGAAGCGGGCCTCGCGCACATCGGCCACGGTGAGCTCGCCCTCGCCCTCATAGGCGCGGCGGGCGCGGTCCATGAAGGCGTCCACGTGGCTGGGCTCATAGCCGATCTCCTCGGCGCCGACGCGCTCGAAATCGTGGCTCACCGCGCTGGACATCAGGTCCGGGGACGCGCTCTTCTGCTTCTTCTGCTTCTTGGACATCGACGAACTCCTCGAGACGTGCGTGCGGGGGTGCCCGGCGGATCAGCCGAGCGGCAGGGTCAGGAACGTGTAGGCCACGGGTGCGGCGAAGACCAGCGAGTCCAGGCGGTCCATCACGCCGCCGTGGCCCGGCAGGAGGCTGGACATGTCCTTGATGCCCAGCTCCCGCTTCACCATCGACTCGGAGAAGTCGCCGCTCGTGGCCGCGGCCACAATGAATAGTCCCATGATCGCGCCGATCCACCAGGGAGAACCCGCGAGCACAGGGGTGAGAATCGCGCCGACCAGCACCGTGCCGGCGGCCGAGCCCAGCAGGCCCTCCCAGGACTTCTTGGGGCTGACCCGGGGTGCGATGGGAGTCCGGCCGTAGCGGTAGCCCACGATGTAGCCGAAGGTGTCATTGGCCACCACCATGAGCAGGAGCACGGCGAGCATGAGGTTGCCGCCCTGTTCATTGAGCAGGGCCGCGCCGAAGGACAGCAGGAACGGCACCCACATGATGATGAACAGCCCGGCGAGGATGACCTGACCCGTGGGGCGGGCGCGCGTGGCCTCCGCCCAGACGCACAGCAGCAGCAGGCAGCCCAGCAGGGCCAGGAAGAGGTAGTCCACTCCCCCGATCCACGCGGCCACGGGCAGCACGGCGGCGGCCACGAACAGCGGCGGCAACGGAACGTCCACGCCGATGCCCTTGATGGCGTCGGCCACCTCCTTGACGCCGGCGGCCAGCAGCGCGAC
>JAUNTT010000009.1:0-1520 GCA_030538555.1 Micrococcus sp. | reverse complement strand
GTCTCTGCCACCGCGTGGGGGTGCGGGCGTGGTGGTCTCGGTCATCACAGGGGAGGCCGGGGTCTGCAGCGGGCTCAGACCTCGAGCAGCTCGACTTCCTTCTTCTTGGCCATCTCGTCGATCTGGTCCACGTGCTGCTTGGTCAGAGCGTCGAGCTCCTTCTCGCCACGCGCGCCGTCGTCCTCGCCGACCTCGCCGTCCTTGACGGCCTTGTCCATGGCGTCCTTGGCCTTGCGGCGGGCATTGCGCACCGAGATCTTGTGCTCCTCGGCCTTGGACTTCACGAGCTTCACGTACTCCTTGCGGCGCTCCTCGGTGAGCTCGGGCATCACAATGCGGATGACCTTGCCGTCGTTCGAGGGGTTCGCGCCGATCTCGGAGTCGGAGAGAGCCTTCTCGATGTTGCGCAGCGCGGTGACGTCGAAGGGGGTGATGAGCAGCGTGCGGGCGTCCGTCGTCGTGAAGGAGGCGAGCTGCTGCAGCGGGGTCATGGAGCCGTAGTAGTCGACCATGACCTTCGAGTACAGGCCGGGGTTGGCGCGACCGGTGCGCACCGAGCCGAAGTCCTCGCGGGTGGCTTCAAGGGTGCGGCTCATCTGCTCTTCAGCGGCCTGCAGGGTCTCCTGGATCACGGTGTCTCCTCGCATGGGAAATGGACGTCGTCAGTCGCCACCATCCTACGCACCGCTTCCGGGGCGGGCGTGTCGCAGGTGACGGATGGGGGCTGGGTCAGGGGCCGGTGTCAGGGAGTCACGGTGGTGCCGATGTCCTCGCCGCGCAGGGCCGCGGTGACATTGCCGGGGCCCTCCATGCCGAACACGCGCATCGTGAGGCCGTTGTCCTTGCACATGGTCATGGCGGTCAGGTCCATGACGCGGATGTCGCGGCGCAGGGCCTCGTCATAGGTGAGGTGATCGAGGCGCTCGGCGGAGGGGTCGCGCTTCGGATCGGCGGTGTAGACGCCGTCGACGCCGGACTTGGCCATGAGCACCTCGTCAGCGCCCACCTCGAGGGCACGCTGGGCGGCCACGGTGTCCGTGGAGAAGTAGGGCAGACCGGTGCCGGCGCCGAAGACCACGACGCGGCCCTTCTGCATGTGGCGGATGGCGCGCAGCGGAATGTAGGACTCGGCGACCTGCTCCATCGAGATGGCGGACTGCACGCGCGTGGACACTCCGGCCTGCAGCAGGAAGTCCTGCAGGGCCAGGCAGTTCATCACGGTGCCGAGCATGCCCATGTAGTCGGCACGACGCCGGTCCATCCCGTTCTCGGAGAGCTCGGCGCCGCGGAAGAAGTTGCCGCCACCCACCACGATGGCGATCTCCACCTCGCCCGCGGCCGCGGCGATCTGTTCAGCGATGCCCCGCACGGTCTCCGGGTGCACACCCACGCTGCCCCCGCCGAACACCTCCCCGGAGAGCTTGAGCAGGACGCGGCGGCGGCCGGTCTCGCCATCGCTGACGGTGGGAAGCGACTGGGTGTGCGTGCTGGGCTCCATGCGTGCGGCTCTCCTGATGTCG
>JAUNTT010000134.1 GCA_030538555.1 Micrococcus sp. | reverse complement strand
TCAGCCACAGGAACGTCTTCCAGCCCGCATTGGCCCGCCCGGAACTGGCGTCATCCACCCCCGCGAAGCGCAACGTATTCACCAGGTACGGCACAGTCAGCAGCGCCGCCCAGGGGCCGGGGGTCTCCGTGAACAGCATCAGCACCCCGGCGAGCGCATACAGCCCGGCAGCCAGCCACACGGTCGGCCGCGCCCCCAGCACGGTGGCCACCGAGGCCAGCCCGCCTTCACGGTCCGGGACCACGTCCTGCACCGCGCCGAACATCTGCGAGGCCATCCCCCACAGGAAGAACCCGATGATCAACGCCCACAGCGCCGGCGTCCACTGCGCCCCCGCCAGCACCAGGCCATACACGGCCGGGGACACGAAGTGCGTGGAGGAGGTCATCGCGTCCAGGAACGGCTTCTCCTTGAACCGCAACCCCGCCCACGAATACGCCACCACGGCGAACAGGCTCACGGCCAGCACGGCCAGCGCGCCCCACTGCCCCTGCACGAGTGACCAGCCGGCGAGCACCGCGACGAACGGCAGCGGCACCAGGCACGACGCCCAGAGCACCATGCGCTGCCGAGACCGATCCACCACGGCCCCTTCCACGCCGCCCTTGCGGGGATTGCGCAGATCGGATTCATAGTCGAAGACGTCGTTGATGCCGTACATGGCCAGGTTGTAGGGCACCAGGAAGAACAGGGTGCCCACGGCCACGAGCCACCACGGCAGCCCGCCGGTGAGCAGCACCGCGGCGGCGAAGGGGTAGGCGGTGTTGACCCAGCTCACCGGCCGGGACGCCCAGAACAGGGTGGAGATCACGGGACCTCCTCGGCGTGGGCGGGGTAGCTGACTCGGTCCGCGGCGCGGCCCACCGCACCGCCCCCACCCCGACGACGACCCCGGGCCAGCACCCACAGCCCAGTCAACAGCGCGACGCCGGCCAGCGGGTACGTGAAGTCCTCGATCGGCGCGAGCCCAATGCGCAGCCCGGAGATGTTGGCCTCGGTGTAGTCCACGATGCCGAACCCGATGATCAGCGAGTCGAACACGGCGGTCAGCACGGTCAGCAGCACGAGCGCCAGCCCCATGCCAGCCCAGTACCGCCGCGTCACGCGCCCGCGCGCCGCGGCCACAGCCAGGACCGCGGCCGCCACGGCCAGGAACGGCAGGCTGATGAGCAGATACGTCATGGACGCACCCGCCCAGCGCTCTCAGCCGAGGCCGCGCTCCGCCCGCGCACCCACCGCACAAGCCGCGGCAGCCCCTCCACATAGATCAGCGTCTGGTGGCACAGGAACCAGAGGAACACGACCTCCTCGATCGGCAGCTCCGGGGCCAGGAAGATCCCCACACTGACGGTGTTCGTGCCATGCCAGAACACGTCGGTGACAATCCCGACGACGTCCCACACCAGGAAGAACGCCACCCCGGCCAGCAGCACAGCCACCGCGCGGCCCGGGGTGTCGGAGAACAGGACGAGGCGCCAGCGGCGGTCGATGAGCAGGTAACAGGCGGAGAAGAGCAGCAGGGCGAGCAGGTACATTCAGCGCCGCCGTCGCAGCTGGGTCTGCACAGCCTCGGCGGCGATCTCCGCGGAGAGCAGGCACATGGGCACCCCGATCCCGGGGCGCACCGAGGAGCCGGCGTAGACGAGTCCGTCCACCACGGCGTCGCGCACGGGCGGGCGGAACAGCGCCGACTGGCCGAGGGTGTGGCCGGGACCCAGCATGGAGCCACGCCACGCGTGGACGTTGGCCGCGAAGTCACCGGGGCCGTAGGTGCGGCGCACCACGATCCGCTCGCGCAGATCCTCGATGCCGGCCCAGTCGGCGATCTGATCCAGGGCCGCATCGGCCACGCGCTCCACCATCGGGTCGCCTGGCTCGTTGACGTCCGAGGTCACGATCCCGCCGCGCCCCCAGTCGGCCCGCGCCGGCGCGGGCACGAGGATGAACAGCGCCTCATCCCCCTCGGGGGCCACGTGGGCGTCCGTGGCGGAGGTCTTCGAGACGTAGATCGAGGTGCGCTCCTGCAGGGCGTTGCCGGCGTGGATGCGCCCGAAGTTCTCGTCCCAGTCCGCGGTGAACAGCAGCGTGTGGTGCTCCAGCTGCGGCAGCGCCCCGCGCACGCCCACGCACACCAGCACCCCGGAGGGCCCGGGATCGCGCCGCGTCCACACGCGCTCGGCCACGCGCTGCGGCGCGGGCAGCAGCGCGGTCTGCAGGTGGTGGAGATCGGCGGCGCCCACCACGACGTCGGCGCTCACCTGCTCGCCCGAGCGCAACCGGACGCCGTGGACGGTTCCGGGCTGCCGGGCGCCGTGCTCGCCGGGCACCGCCGTCGGCAGTACCCCGTGCAGGGCGGCCGGCGTCAGACGGCCCAGCCCACCGACCAGCCGGCGGCCGAGCCCTGCGGCGCTCCGGCGAAGATCGGCAGCGCGCCCCGGCCGACCACCCGCCGCACCGGCGTCGGGCTCGTGCACCAGGATGGCGTCCACCTCGGCCTCGGTACGGATCTCGACGCCGGCCTCGCGGACCAGTCGTTCCATGGCATCCACGAGTGCGGCGAATCCGCCGGTCGGGTACTGGACGCCATCGGTGAGATCCAGGTGGCTCATGAGGTGATACAGCGCGGGCGCCCGGTCCGGGGAGGTACCGAGGAACACGGCCGGGTAGCCGAGGATCTGCCGCAGCCGGGTGTCGGTGAAGCGCGCGGCCACGTGATCCTGCAGGCTGCCGGTGAGCTGACGGGCCAACTGCGGAATCCGGCGCAGCACGGCCGGATGGGCCAGCTCCCACAGGCGAGTGAAGTCGGTGCGCAGGAAGTGCCGCTTGGCCAGCTCGTAGATGGTGGCAGCCGAGTCCAGGTACTCGTCGAGACGCTGCCCCGAGCCCGGCTCAAGCCGCTCGAACAGCTCCCGGGCGTGGGACCGGCCGGCGCGCACGTCCACGGGGGCCTCGTCCAGATGCTCCTCGAAGTACACGCGGTAGCCGGGGTCCAGGGTCTGCAGGTCGAGCTCCTGAGCGGCGCTCGTGCCCATGAGCCGGAACCAGCCGTCGATGACCTCCGGCATGAGATACCAGGAGGGGCCGGTGTCGAAGGTGAACCCCTCGGCGCTGAAGCGCCCGCTGCGGCCGCCGAGCTGATCGGACTTCTCCAGGACCGTCACCTGGTGGCCCTGGCGGGCGAGGAGTCCGGCGGTGGCGAGGCCGGCGAATCCGGCCCCGATCACCACAATGCGGGCCGACGACGTCGTCCCGTCTGCGCGGTCACTCGACTCGGACGGGACGGGCGGAGCGCTCATGCGCGGGCCTTTCGTCGGCGAAACACGGTGGTCGACCCCACCGCGCGGGCGGCGAGGCGGGCCTTCACGGGGCCAGGGACCCGGACCCTGCGGCGGCTCAGCTCGGCGGCGGGGGTGGCCTCGAGCCGCCGGTTGAGCTCTTCGAAGAGATCGTGGGCCAGGCGCACCGCTCGTTCCACGCGGTGATCCAGCCGGGCCATCGCGGGACGGGACGCTCGCAGGTCCGCGTCGATCTCCGCGACCAGTTCGGCCTTGCGCTGCTCGGTCAGCTCGCCCGGGGCCGATCCGGTGAAGTAGGTGCGGCCCAGATCGTTGTGGTCAGCCGCGAGATCACGCAGGAAGTTGACCTTCTGGAAGGCTGCCCCGAGCCGGCGAGCGCCCTCGCGGATGTCCTCGCGCTCGGCGTCGGTCTCGGCGCGCGTGCCGGGCAGGGCGAAGAACACCTGCAGGCACATCAGGCCCACCACCTCGGCGGAGCCGTAGATGTAGTCCTGCAGGGAGGCGGCGTCGTGATCGGTGACCTGCAGATCGGCGCGCATGGAGGCGAAGAAGGGCCGCGTCAGTGCGGGGGTGATGTCGTGGCGGCGGCAGACGTCGGCGAAGGCGTGCAGCACCAGGTCGGTGGAGAAGCCGGTGGCCATGGCCTCCTGAGTGGCGGCCTCGTAGGCGTCGAGGCGGGCGCGAGCGGCGTCGTCGGGCAGGCCGGCGGCATGGGCGGTACCGTCCACCACCTCATCCGCGACTCGCACCATGGCATAGATCGCGGAGATGTCCTGGCGGGTGCCGGCCGGCAGCGTGCGGCAGGCCCAGGAGAAGGAGGTGGAGTAGGCGGTGATGACGCGCTGAGCAGCGGCGAACGCGGTCTGCGTGTAGTGGGTCAGCTCGGCGCGCTGCGTGTCCGTGATGGCGCCCGCAGCCACCGCCGTCTCGGCGTTGCCCGTGTTCATCACGACCTCCGATGCAGGATGGCGTGGCACGCGGCGGCGAACTGCGCGCGTTCGGTCGGCCCCATCTCCAGGGTGTCGAGCAGGTCCTGGCCGCGCCGGACCAGATCCCGCGCCACGGTGAGGGCGTGGGCGCGAGAGCCACCCTCATCGAGGGCCTCTCGCGCGGCGTCGAGGTCCTCCGCGGACACCGGGGCCGCCTCGAGCAGCGCCCGAATCCGGGGATCGCGGCGCCCGTGCGCGGTGACCACGGTGGCCTTGCCCTCGCGCAGGTCCCCGGCCGCCGACTTGCCGGTGTCCTCGGGCGAGCCGAAGACGCCGAGGAGGTCATCCACCACCTGGTAGGCCACTCCCAGATCCGCCCCGGCCTCGGCCAGGGTGGCCGCCGTGGCCTCGTCCGCGCCGGCGATCAGGGCGCCGGCGCGCAGCGGCGCTTCGAAGGAGTAGCCGGCGGTCTTGAGCCGCTGCATCACCAGAATCCGCTCCACCTCGGGCTCTTCGCCGGTGTGGCGGTGCAGGCTGAGCAGGACGTCGTCGAGCTCCCCGGCCGCGGCGGCCGTGGCCGAGTCGAAGACGACGGCGGCCACCGCACCGGCCCGCTCCCCCAGGCCCGCGGACGTGGCGGCCAGGCGCAGCGCCTCGGTGAGCAACGCATCCCCGCCGATCACGGCGACGGAGGCCCCTGCGTGCGCGCTGTCCGTGGCGGGCACACCGGCGGCCTCGAGGCGCTGCCGATACTGCTCGGCAAGCGTCGGTTTGCCGCGGCGCAGAGTGTCCCGGTCGATGACGTCGTCGTGCACGATCAGCGCGGTGTGCAGCAACTCGAAGGCGGCGCCCAGCCGCTCCACGGCCTCGCGTTCCGCACCGGTGGCCGGCGTCGACTTCACCGCGCGGTAGCCGAGGTCCACGAGCTGCGGGCGGACGAGCTTGCCGCCCACGGTGTGCTCGCGCATGACCCCCACCAGCTCGGTGAAGGTGGGCGAGGTGGCGCCGAAGCGGGCGAGGCGATCCAGGGCGTCGCTGAGACAGGCGCGGACGCCGTCGACGTCCACAGTGGACTCCCCCAACAGGCCCTTCATCGGCGATCTCTCCTGACGCATGAACGGACTTCGCCGGTCAATGGTATGACCGTCGAACAATCCCGGCCCCCACGGTACCCATGCCAGTGCGGGCGCGTCCACCCTCACCGGTGACGCGCCCGCATCATGGCTGTGTTGCGATCAGGACTGTGCCTCGA
>JAUNTT010000133.1 GCA_030538555.1 Micrococcus sp. | reverse complement strand
CCACCTGGGAGCGGGACGACGGGACATTGCCCACCCGGGAGCGCGGGAGGGGCCCGTGCAGTACTCACCCGTGAGCCTCCGGGGTGAGTTGTGCCCACCCGGGAGCGCCGCAACACCCGCGCTCGAGATTCAGGGCAGGCGAAAAATGCAGGACAGCCTCACCATCGAGCACTCACAACGCCACACCATGGAGCACTCACGACGTAGCGCAGCCCCGGACCAAGAAACAGGTCCGGGGCTGCGCTGTCGGGGCTCGCCGGGGGTGTTCACCCCGGCGCTCGCCGGGTCAGATCAGACCTCTCAGATCAGACGAGCCCGATCACACGGATCAGACGAGTCCGGTCAGACGCGTCAGGTCAGGCGCACTGCAGCACCTTGAGGGCGTCCGCGGTGTACTCGCCGGTCACGGTGGCCTCGCCGCCGTAGATGCCATCGTTGACGGAGCGGGAGGGGGTGCCGCTCACGGTGAAGATGATGTGGGAGTCGGCGGGCATCTCCGGCAGGGTCACGATCAGCTTGCCGTCCTGCACGGTCCAGGTCAGCGTGCCCGAGGGGGCGTTGCCGAAGCGGTCCGTGATGGTGGTGAAGCGCGCGAACGCACCGGTGCCGGTCTGGTCCTGCACCGTGGCGTCCACGGTCCAGTTGCCGGTGGTCGGGGCGAGGACGAGCTGGGTGCCGGCCTTGATGGCGTGGGTGGTGCCCATCGGGATGCGCCAGTACACCTTGGTGGCCGAGGGGTTGCCCCAGTGCTGGGTCTTGAGGTAGCCGCAGTCGTCCTTCTTGATGACGCCGTAGCCGTTGTTCGAGTAGTCATCCAGCGTGGTGTCGATGACGGCGTCCGCAGTCCAGTGGACCTTGCAGTCGCAGGCGCCGGTCTTCGGCGGCTCCGGATCCACCGGGGGCTTCGGGTCCACGGGGGTCTCGCCCGGCTCGGAGGCGGCGGCGAGCGGGGCCGCGGAGACGGCGGCGACCGCGGGCACGCTCCAGGCGAGGCCCTGAGTCAGGCGGCGGCGGCTGATGTGGTCGGTCATGATGTCCTTTCCTGCAGCGTCGGGCCGGTCAGGCCCGGGTGCGCTGGTGGTGAGTGGCGGCGTCGTGGTGGCGACGTCGTGGGTGGGTGAAGGGAGACTCAGGTGCACTTCAGGACGGCGAGCGCATCCTGCGTGTAGCTGCCGTTGGCGGTGGCCTGCACCCCGTACCGCTCACCCGTCGCGGTGGCGGTGGCGGTGACGGTGAAGATGGCGTGCGAGTCGGCGGGCATGGCCGGGAGAGTCACGATGAGGCGATCGCCCTCGAAGCGGTAGGTGAGCGACTCGCTCGGTGCGTTGAGGAACCGCTCGGTCTGCGTGGTGACCCGGGTGAACAGGCCCGTGCCGGTGCCATCGGAGAAGGAGGACTCGTTGAAGGTCCAGTTGCCGGTGGTGGACTCCACCACGATCCTCGTGCCGGCCTCCAGCGCGTGCGTGGTGCCGAACGGGATGCGCCAGGACAGCGTGGACCCCGCCACGTTGGACCAGTGATGCGTGGTGAAGTACCCGCAGTCGTCCTTCTTGTTGTCGATGTGCCCATCGCCGGGTCCGCCCGGCCCGCTGGGATTCAGCAGCGCGGAGGCCTTCCAGTCCACCGTGCACTCGCAGGCACCGGTGGTCGGCGGGGTGGGATCCACGGGCGGCGTCGGGTCCACCGGGGTGTCTCCGGGCTCGGACGCAGCGGCCAAGGGGGCCACGGCGACGGCGGCCACGGCCGGAACGCTCCACGCCATGCCCTGGGCGACGCGGCGTCGGCTGACGGACTCGCTCATGATTCTTTCCCTCCTGCGCCCCGGGACCAGTAGCGGTGCCAGCGCGCCATGACGTCGTGGTACACCGGTTCAGGAGGCGCACGCGTGCGGTTCACCCCACCGGTGACATCAGCTTATGCCAAGACCATCAATAGATGAAGCCTCGAGGAAAGCTCGCGCGACACGACGACGCCCGGCAGTCACCAGGACTGCCGGGCGTCGTCGTCGTGCATCGGCGGAACCTAGAGGCGCAGCTCGGGGTGGAACTTCGCCGTAACCTGCGGGTGGGCGCGCGCGAAGCCCTTGAGCATGTTGGAGCCGAACGAGGAGAGCATGGGGTTCTCCGGGTCATCCGAGACGCCCCGTGCGTCGGCGGCGATCTCTGCCGGCAACTGAACCTGCTCGATCACAGCGTCCAGGCGCGGCGAGTGGAAGTACGGCACCGAATAGCGGTCGACGCCGGCCGGCGGGGACTGCACGCGGTGGATCGTGGCCATGAGGTAGCCGTTGGTCGCAACCTCGAGCATCTCGCCGAGGTTCACCACGAGCGCGCCGGGGATCGGCTCGACCGGCAGCCATGTGTCCTGGCCGTGCGGCTTGACCTCCAGCCCGCCGATCTCGTCCTGCAGCAGCAACGTGATGAAGCCGTAGTCGGCATGGGCGCCCACGCCCTGCGAACCGGCCTCGGCCACCCCGCCGACGTAGTGGGCGAGCTTGGACATCCAGGCCCGGTCGCCGTCGAAGGCGTCGGAGAAGTGGTCCTCCTCCAGGCCGATCGAGACGAGCAGGGCGCCGAGCAGCTCCTCGCCGACCTGGTCCATCAGGGCCGTCCACGCCATCGCGGTCTGCTCGAGCTCCGGCATCGACGCCGGCCACTGATTGCGGCCCTGCAGGTGCCAGTAGTCCTGGCCCTCGGGAATCTGATCGGCCGGAACCGGCTCGCGATCCGGGGAGAAATCCAGCTGCTCTCGCGAGTCGGGCCGACCCTGCGTGCGCTCGGCGGCGATGGCGGAGTACCCGCGGTAGTGCGGGGAGTTCTGGTTGTGCAGCTCGAGCTTGGTCTCCTCCGGCAGGGCGAAGAACTCGGCCGTGCGCTGGAACAGGGTCTCCACCTGACCCTCGGCGGCGCCGTAGTTGATGATCTGGAAGAAGCCGACGCGGTGCGCGGCGTCGCGTAGCTGCGCGAGGAACTCCGGGTTCCGCGAGCCGTCGGAGCGTCGCAACGTGGACATGTCCAGCACGGGGACCTCGGTGGCGACGGCGTCCGTCGTGTCCGGGGAGGTCTGCGGGAGAGAAGGGGTGCTCATGGTCCCATTTCACGCCGCCGGGGGTGCCTGCGTCGAGCAGATTGCTCCGTTTGTCACCGCGTGACGCCCGACGGCGGCGCTCGCGTCATCCTCGGAATCGCGCTTTCGATGTTGGGTATAATGCCGCGGCGCGGTCCTTCCAGGCCCAGGAGAAGGCCTACTCGGCGGATCTCCAGCGCCGCGGAATCCTCGCGGGCATCTGGCGCATCGTGGGCGAGTACGCCCATCACTCGATCTTCGACACCGACTCCCACGACGAGCTCCACGCGCTGCTCGCCGGCTTCCCGATGTTCCCGTACATGCAGGTCCGGCTCACCCCCTTGGCAGCCCATCCCCATGCGATCACCGAGGACTTCTTCCTCAGCGCGGGGCAGCGAGAAGCGCTCGGGACGACGTCGGACCCCGACGCCGGCACTCGGAGCGAGTCCGCCAGCGGCCCTGTCGCCCACCCCGACGCCGAAAAGAAGATCGAGATGAATCTCGACGAGACCAACGCCTCTGCCGCCGCCTCCGGTGCCTCCGCCACCGAGTCCTTCCGCCGCTCCGGCCAGGTCCACCAGACCGAGGTGGATCAGGCTCGCGTTCACGAGCTGGCCAGCGCGCTGATCGACGCCGCCCCTCAGATCGTCATGGACAAGAAGGTCACCTATGAGGAGTTCAACGCCCTCAAAGCCTGGCTGATCACGGTCCGCGAGGACGAGAGCGGCACCGCCTTCGACGTCACCGGCCAGCTCCGCTCCACCGACGACGACATCTCCTCGGCCGTGAAGCCCGAGCTCATCCTGGACATCCAGGAGGGTGAGGACGGCAACTCGACGAACTACGACTTCGTCCTGGACCCCGCTCGCGAGGCCTGAGCCCCAGGCTCGACCCGATGATCCCGTCCGGCACCGCGCCGGGCGGGATCGTCGTCGTCGGGGTGCGGGCCATGACCGGCGCCCAGGAAGTAGGCTGACGCTGAACGCGTGGCTGGCATTGTCGCTGCGCCCCGTCTTCTCGCATCTGACCAGGAGCATTCGATGAGCACTTCCGCCTCCGTTGGTGTGGACCGCGCCGGCGCCATGCCGCAGATGGACCGCGCGCAGCCCTCGCACGGCATGGGTCTGTCCTCGGGCACGGGCCGTGTCATCACGGCCTTTTTGATCGTGTGTGCTCTCGGCATCGCCGCGTGGGGTGCCGGCGCGTTCGGGGCGCCCTCCGTCCAGGATGCGGCGAACGGCTGGCTGGGGGAGGACGGCACGTGGATCGCTCCGGCGTCTCCGGCCTTCCGGATCTGGTCCGTCATCTACTTGGGTCTGCTGGCCTACGGCATCTGGCAGTTCCTGCCCTCGGCGCAGACGGCCCGGCATGACACTCTGCGCGTGCCGGTGCTCGTGGGCATCGTGCTCAACTCCCTGTGGCTGCTGGTCATCCACCTGCCGGGCCTGATCTACAGCGTGATCGTGATGCTGGCGTTGCTGACCACGCTGTGCTGGATCATGGTCCGCCTGGAACGACGCCGTCACTCGAGCTGGTCCGAGCGCATCATTCTCGATGGGGTTCAGGGGCTGTACCTGGGCTGGGTCTCGGTGGCGACGATCGCCAACATCGCCGCGTGGCTGGGTCAGCTCGGCTGGGCCGGCGCGCCCTTCCTCCCGCCGACGTGGGCGATCATCATGATCGTGGTGGCCACCGTGGTGGCCGCCCTGACCGCGGTGTACAACGGAGGCCGTATCGGTCCGTCCATCGCGACCGCGTGGGGCCTGGCGTGGATCGGCATCGCCCGCTCCGACGGCACCGGCCTGCAGTCCGGGTCCGTGGCCGTCACGGCGTTCGGTGCGGCCGGCGTCGTCATGCTGTGCTGGGCGGCCTCGCTGTGGCTCTCCTACCGGTCGCCCACCGGCGAGGCCCGGGACATCATCTTCGGTGACGCGGACGCCTCCGCTGCCGGTGACCAGCCGCGACCGGCGGGCTCGTCAGCCTGAGGGCTGCGCTCTGAAGGACACCTGCGGTAGCGCGGGCTGGTTCGAGGCGCTCGAATTGACGCGGCCTCGTCTGAGCAACAGGATAAAGGGAGCGCACAGCACCGTTTCAGGTTCTGCTGGTGCGCCACATCCCGCTCCACCTGGTGAAAGTCCGCCGTCATGACCCTGTCTGTTGGGGCGCAGCGTCGCGCCCGTGTCCTCCGTTCCACTCTGGTGCTCAGCGCCGCCTCCGCTCTGCTGCTCTCCGGCTGCACGGCACCCTTCTCTGACCGCAGTGAATCTGACACTGAAGCCTCGAGCCCCGCGGCGACCAGTGCTGCCACGAGCTCGGCGCCGCGCGCATCCGAGTCAGCGTCCGCAACCCGCGAGTCCCGCGACGCGGCGGCGGCCGCGTCTGCGTCGGGGACCAGTTCCGCGACGCCGTCCGCCGCGCCCAGTACTGCAGAGTCAAGCTCGGCACCGTCGAGCGCGGCGGCCACTCAGGGGTCCGCCGCGGCTACCTCGAGTGAGGCGTCGGGTGGTGGCTCCTCTG
>JAUNTT010000132.1 GCA_030538555.1 Micrococcus sp. | reverse complement strand
ATCAACGGCGTGCGCAAGGCCTGCCAGGGCCGGCCGGTGACCGCGGACGACTTCGCGGTGCTCGCTCACGAGGTCGAGGAGGCCATCCGCGCGACCGGCCACGCCGAGGTGGACGCCCACGACGTCGGCCTGGCCATCCTGGACCCGCTGCGCCGACTGGACCAGGTGGCCTATCTGCGCTTCGCCTCCGTCTATCAGGACTTCAGCTCCGTGGACGACTTCGCCGCCGCCATCGACGATCTGCGGGAGCAGGGCGATGCGCCGCGCCGGCCCGCGGTGCAACCCCGGCTGTTCACGCGCTAGACCTGTGTGACGCGCTAGACACCGACGGGTGCACACGCGGTAGAGTAGTGCCCGGTCGCGGCGAGAGCCGCAGACCATGAGACTGCCGAGGGCGGTTCCGGAGGGGAAGCCGGAACCGCCCTCGGTTGTCTGTGCGGTGTGTGACGCGTCCCCGTGCAGGTCGCGACGCCGCGGCTCAGAGGGTGTCGCGCGGATCGTCGTGCGCGGCCAGGGCGGCGCCCACAATGCCGGCGTTGTTCACCAGCTCGGCCGGGATGATCTCGACGTCGAGGTCCAGCAGCGGCAGGAAGTCGTCGGGGCGCTTGGAGATGCCGCCACCCACGATGAACAGCTGGGGGGAGAACACCCGATCCAGGTGCGTGAAGAAGCGCTGGAGACGCTGCGCGTAGTCCGGCCAGCTCAGGTCTTCGCGCTCGCGGGCCTTGGCGGAGGCGCGAGCCTCGGCGATGGCGCCGTCGAGCTCCATCGAACCGACCTCGAAGTTGGGGATGAGACGGCCATCGTGGATCAGCGCACCCCCGATGCCGGTCCCCAGGGTGATCATCATGACCAGCCCGGAGCGGCCGCGCCCGGCACCATAGCGCGCCTCGGCGAGTCCGGCGGCGTCGGCGTCGTTGAGCACGGTCACCGGCCTGTCGAGCGTGTCGGAGAAGCGCTCGCTGAGATGGGCTCCGGCCCACGAGGGATCGTTGATGTTTACACCGGCGTGGTACACGCCGTTGCGGATGGCGGCCGGGAAGCACACGCCGATGGGGCTCTCCGGTGCCGGCGCCTTGTCCCGGGCGTTGAGCTCGGCGGCGATCTGATCCAGCGTCTCGGCCACCGTCTGGGGCACGGCCGGCTGCGGGGTGGGGATGCGGAAGCGGTCCCCGCGCAGGGATCCGGCCTTGGTGCCCGAACCGAGACGGACGAGCCCGCCCTTCATGCCGGTACCGCCGATGTCCACGCCCATGACGGTGGGGTACTTGGTCGACGAGGAATCGCTGTGTGTGCTCACGCGCAGAAGTCTACGCAGACCGAACCCGACGCCGCCCCGGTTGGACGGCGGACACGGCCCGGGGGCCGCTCAGACGGCGGTGAGGATCTCCGCGCCGTCGTCGGTGACCACGATGGTGTGCTCGAACTGGGCGGTGCGCTGGCGGTCGCGCGTCACCACGGTCCAGCCGTCGTCCCACATGTCCCATTCGTGGGTGCCCAGGGTGATCATGGGCTCGATCGTGAAGACCATGCCCGGCACCAGCAGGGTGTCGTGCAGCGGAGCCGTGTCGTAGTGGGGGATGACCAGGCCCGAGTGGAACTCGACACCCACCCCGTGGCCGATGAAGTCGCGGACCACGCCGTAGCCGAAGCGCTTGGCGTAGGACTCGATCGCACGGCCGATCACGTTGACCTGGCGTCCCGGCTTGACCGCCCGGATTCCGCGCATCATCGCCTCATGCGTGCGCTCCACGAGCAGCCGGGACTCCTCGTCCACGTCGCCGACCAGGAAGGTGCGGTTGTGATCGCCGTGGACGCCGTCGAGGTAGGCGGTGATGTCGAGGTTGATGATGTCGCCGTCCTCGAGCACGGTCGAGTCCGGGATGCCGTGGCAGATGACTTCGTTGAGCGAGGTGCAGATCGAGCGCGGGAACTGCCGGTACCCCAGGCACGACGGGTAGGCGCCGGCGTCGACGAGGAAGGCATGGGCGATCCGGTCCAGCTCATCGGTGGTGACGCCCGGCGCGATGTGAGCGGCCGTGTGCTCCATCGCCTGCGCAGCGAGCCGTCCGGCCTCGCGGATCCGTGCAATGCCGGCGGCGTCGTAGATGTCCGAGGCGTTTCCTTCATCGGCGGTGGCCCGGCCGACGTACTCGGGGCGCACGATGTGCGCGGGCACGCTGGGTGCCGGGGAGGCCACCCCCGGGGTCAGGGTGCCCAGCGGGGCGCGGGAGCCCTCCTGCGGTGCGGGCGGGCCCGCGGGTCGAGGACCATTGTGGCTGGCGGTGGAGTCGGCGGAGGCGGTGCGGGACATGGTGACCAGCGTAGCGGCGCGGCGTACTCTTGGGCCCTATGACAGAGACAGAGTTCTGGTACAACGTCCGCACCGGCGAGGTCGAGCGCGGCGCTCAGTCGGACTGGTCGCAGCTGCTGGGCCCCTACGGCTCGGAGGCGGAGGCCCGCTCGGCCATGGATCGGGTGCGCGCCAACAATGAGGCTCACGACGCCGAAGACGCCGAGGATGCCAAGTGGGACAACAATCCGGGCAACGACCCGGACTGATCCTCGTCCGGGCCGCGGCCTACGCCTCGAAGCCGTGCTCCGGGGCGGGGAACCGCCCGTGCAGCACGTCGTCGCGATAGTCGCGCACGCCCTGGGTGATGGTCTCGTGCAGCTGGGCGTACTGGCGCACAAAGCGCGGCATGCGGCCCTCGCGCAGACCCAGCATGTCCGTCCACACCAGCACCTGTCCCGTGGTGGAGGGCCCCGCGCCGATGCCCACGGTCGGCACGCGCAGGGCGGCGTCGACCTGCGCGGCCACCTCGGAGGGCACCATCTCCATGAGCACGCTGAACGCGCCGGCCGCCTCGAGCGCGCGGGCTGAGGCGATCATCGTCTCGGCCGCACCCTCACCGCGGCCCTGCACGCGGTAGCCGCCGAGCACGTGCTCCGACTGGGGCGTGAAGCCGATATGGGCCATCACGGCAATCCCGGCGGCGGTCATGGCCGCCAGATGCTCGGCGAAGCGCTCATCGCCCTCCATCTTCACGGCGTGGACTCCGGCCTCCTTCACGAGCCGCATCGCCGAGGCGACTGCCTGCTGCGGGGACTGCTCGTAGGAGCCGAAGGGCAGATCGGCGATGACGAAGGCCCGCTGGGCACCGCGCACCACGGCCGCCGAGAACACGATCATGTCCTCGAGGCTCACCGGCAGGGTGGTGGAGTGACCGAGCATCGTGTTGCCCACGGAGTCGCCCACCAGGAGCACCTCGACACCGGCGTCGTCGAAGAGTCGCGCGCTCATCGCGTCATACGTGGTCAGCATGGCAAAGCGCCGGCCCTCGTCCTTGGCGCGCTGCAGATGCACCGTCCGATACCGGGCGGGAGCGGCGGGTCCGTAGACGCCGCCGGACTCGGCCGAGGGATCCGCTGCAGGCTTCGAGAGGGAGTCGGGATTCATGAGGCCCGAGTCTACTGGCGGCCATTAGAGTGAGGCGCATGGATCGTCAGCAAGACTTCGTGCTCCGCACCATCGAAGACCGTGACGTGCGCTTCGTGCGCCTATGGTTCACGGACGTGATCGGGACCCTGAAGTCCGTGGCCCTGGCTCCCGCAGAGGTCGAGGGCGCCTTCGCCGAGGGCCTGGGCTTCGACGGCTCCTCGATCGACGGCTACAGCCGCATCTTCGAGTCCGACATGCTCCTGCAGCCGGACCCCTCGACCTTCCAGATCCTCCCGTGGCGCTCCGAGGCCGAGCGTGGCCAGACCTCCCGCATGTTCTGCGACGTGCTCACCCCGGACGGCTCGCCCTCGCCCGCGGACCCCCGCCACGTCCTGCGCCGCGTCCTGACCAAGGCCGCGGACATGGGCTTCAGCTGCTACACCCACCCGGAGATCGAGTTCTACCTGCTCAAGAGCGCCACCCCGGGGCCCTCCGGCTTCCCCGAGCCCGTGGACACCGCCGGCTACTTCGATCACGTGCCCGGCGGCGTCGCGCAGGAATTCCGCCGCAATGCGGTCACGCTGCTGGAGGACATGGGCATCTCCGTGGAGTTCAGCCACCATGAGGGCGGTCCCGGTCAGAACGAGATCGACCTGCGCGCCGCCGACGCCCTCACCACCGCGGACAATGTTATGACCTTCCGCACCGTGATCAAGGAGGTCGCCAGCCTCGCAGGCAACTACGCCACATTTATGCCCAAGCCCTTCACGGATCACCCCGGCTCCGGCATGCACACGCACTTCTCGATGTTCGAGGGTGACGCCAACGCGTTCTACGACCCCGCGGACGAGTACCGGCTCTCGACGACGGCCCGCCAGTTCATCGCCGGGCTGCTGCGCCACTCCGCCGAGATCACCGCGATCACTCACCAGTTCGTGAACTCCTACAAGCGCCTGTGGGGCGGGGGAGAGGCACCCGCCTACGTCTCCTGGGGCCACAACAACCGCTCCGCTCTGGTGCGGGTGCCCCTCTACAAGCCGGACAAGGCCGGCTCGGCGCGCATCGAGTACCGCGGCCTCGACGCCTCCGCGAACCCCTACCTGGCCTACGCCGTGTTGCTTGCGGCCGGGCTCAAGGGCATCGAGGAGGGCTACGAGCTGCCCGACGCGGCCCAGGAGGACATCAGCGCCCTGACCACTCTCGAGCGCCGCGCCCTGGGTCATCAGCCCCTGCCCGGCACCCTGCATGATGCCCTGCGGCTCATGGAGGACTCCGAGTTCGTGGCCGAGGTGCTCGGCGAACACGTCTTCTCCAATCTGCTGCGCAACAAGGCCCAGGAATGGGACGACTACCGCGTCCAGGTCACCCCCTACGAGCTGCGCCGGTACCTCACCGGGCTCTGATTCCTCAAGACCCCCGCGCGTCATGAGCAGCCTCCCCGAGAACACCGCCGAGGTCTCGCGTCGCGCCATGAGCGCGGCCGGCTTCGCCAATCCCACCCGCGCGAAGTCCCTCTTGGCCTCCCGCGAGCTCGAGGGGCTCGACCTCGAGGCCCTGGTCACCGCGCTGGCCCATGCCGCGGACTCGGACCACGCCGTGCTGCTGTGGGTGCGCCTGATCGAGCGGGCGGATCAGGCCCGCACCCTCCTGGCGGATCCCGAGGCAGCGCTCACCCTCACCCGACTGCTCGGCGCCTCCGAAGCCCTGGGTGAGTTCCTCATCCGTCGCCCGGAGAACCTCGACCTCATCGCCGCGCCCCACCGTGCCGAGGCCACCGCGCCGGCCCTGGGCCTGATCGGCACGGACGCGGACTGGCCGGACAGCGCCGACACGCTGCGCCGGCTGCTGCTCGAGGCCGTCGACGCCGACCCCGAGGCTCCCGCACCTCACACCCGTCTGGACCCCGACGAGGCCGTCATCGCCCTGCGCCGGGCCTACCGACGCCAGCTCACCGCGATCGCGCTCGCCGACCTCGCCGCCGCCGATGCGGCAGACGTCCAGCCCAGTGTGGCTGCGTGGCTGGCCGATCTGGCCGGCGCCGCCCTGCACGCGGGCCTCGCCGTGAGCCGCACGCGCGTGCGCGAGCGGCTCGGCGCGGCGGTGGACCACGTCCGCCTCGCGGTGATCGGGATGGGCAAATGCGGAGCGCG
>JAUNTT010000131.1 GCA_030538555.1 Micrococcus sp. | reverse complement strand
GTACAGCGCGAGGCAGACGGCGAACACGGAGAACGTGGCGAGCACGGCCTGGATGACGATGCCCGGGTACATGGACTCCATGAACATGGAGATCGCGCCGAGGAACAGACCCTGGGCGCCCGCGTAGGCGAGGATCAGGGCCGGCGAGGGCTCCTTCTTGAAGGCGTTGACCAGGCCGAGCACGAGGCCGACGATGGCGCCGAAGATGCCGATGCCCGGGAACATCCAGCCGACCGCGGCACCCAAGACCACGAGGGTCAGGGTCATGCCGGTCTTGCCGATGATGTCGTTATAGGTCATCCGCCCGGTGTCACCGGCGTTCGCCGCGGGAGCGTTGTACATCTCCTCGAGGTTCGGCTGGGACTGCTGGCGGCCGTACTGGGTGCCGGCGTACTGCTCCTGCAGACCCTGGCCGAAGCGGGACTGGCCGCGCTCCTGGGTCTGCTGGCCGTTGTTGCTGTACCAGCCGGGCTGCTGCTGGCCGCCGCTCATCTGCTGCTGGAAGTTCTGACTGTTCATCACCGGATTGGTCACGGTGGACTCCTTCGCCACTGGGTGTGCCCCGGGCGCGCTCCGCACTCTGGTGCCCCTCGGCGACCTTCCGGTCTACCGAGACATACGAGACTGCATCGACGACGGCCGGGCGGGTGTTGCTGACAACTGTACCGGTGCAGCACCACTTTGGCGGTGCGCTGGGTCACGAATCGAGGACGCTTCGCAGGATGTTCACACTCAGCGCAGATTCTCGGAATCCGCCCGGAGCCGCAGGGTTGGCGTCGACCGTCACACCGGGAGCCGCGGCCCACGCCGGGCGCAACGGCTCAGGCTGGCTCAGGCCGGCTCGGCCCAGGCCGGGTGCGCGGCTCAGGCCGGCTGGGCGCGCATCCAGTGCCCCCACGCCCGGACGCCCGCCTCAAGGACGAGACGCGTGGCCAGGATGGCGAACGTCGGCAGGACGACGACCGGGACCACGCCCACCGGCAGGACCAGCAGCGTCCAGGGATCGTCGCGGACGAGCGCCCGGACCATGGGCGAGGCGAGCAGGTGTCCGAGGAACCCGGCCACCGCCAGCGCCGCCCCGGTGGCCAAGGGCGACATCAGGAAGCCGATCCCGTCCCAGGCGCGCACCCACACGTGATGGCCGAGATAGGCCACACCCACCCAGAGCGCGATCTCCACGAGCAGCAGGAAGGGCGAATGGAACTGCAGCGGGCCGACGTCGCCGGTCAGGGAGACGCCGCTGAGCCGCAGCACCCCCATGACGATCACGACGGCGGCGATCTGCAGACGCAGATCCGTGCGGGGGTGCAGCAGCCTCATGAGCCCAGCCCTTCTCAAGGTGACGAGTACGGCTGAGCGTACGCGCTGCCACGCCGTACTGTCAGTGCCCCCGGCGACCTTGTTCAACGTGACGTGGCAGGGAAACTGTCGGAATAGGGCACCGAATGGCGGCTATTCCGACACGTTCTCTGCCACCTCACGGGACGGCCGCGCAGCGCAACCGCCAATGCGTGATGTCAGTGCCCCCGGCGGGACTCGAACCCGCACTGAACCGATTTTAAGTCGGTTGCCTCTGCCGATTGGGCTACGAGGGCGGACACGAACGCCGCCGCCGGGCTTCAGTCCCAGCGGCGGCGTCGTGGTGTCTAGGCAGACATCAGAGGGCGACGTCCTCGTGCTGCTTCGCCTCGCGGCGCGCGAAGCGGGAGATCACCGGGGTGCCGCCGGCGGCCTCGAGGAAGGCGTTGAACGGGCGGTCCAGGTTGGCCACCGAGGTGGTGTCCCGGCCGAACACGGTCTCGGCCACCCAGCCACCGAGGATGCGGGCCTTGCGCTCGAGCTGCGGCATCGCATAGGCGTGGTAGCCGCGGTGCGCGAGGAAGGCCAGCGGGCCGAACAGCTTCTGGCCGAGCGGGTTGCCCACGCCCTTGCCGAAGCCGAGGCCGGCGACCGCACCCAGGGACTCGTGGCGGTACTCCTCCACCTGGCCCTCGCCGTGGCGCACGGCCAGGTAGTTGGCGGCCAGTCGCTTGGCCTGACGGCCGGCGTGCTGCGCGTTGGGCACGCACATGCCGCCCGGGCCGGCCCCGGTCAGGTCCGGCACGGCGCAGACGTCGCCGCAGCCCCACGCGCCCTCGAGCACGCCGCCGTTGCCGTCCTTGATCTGCAGGGTGGGGGTGACCTCGATGCGGCCGCGCTCCTCCACCGGGAAGTCGGTCTGCTTGGCCACGGAGTTCGCGGCCACGCCGGCGGTCCACACGAGGGTGTCCGCCTCGAAGCGGTCCGCCTCGGACTTGTCCGCCATGTTGATCAGCTGCAGCACGCCGTCCTCGGCATTGCCCAGTGAGGTGTTCAGCAGGACCTCCACGCCACGGCTGCGCAGGTGCTCGACCACCTTGACGGCCTGCTCCTCGGAGACCTCCGGCATGATCCGGCCCATGGCCTCGACCATGACCAGGCGCACCTCGGACTGGGAGAGGTTCGGGTTGCGCTTGACGGCGTTGCGGACGAGGTCCTCCATCTCGGCGATGGTTTCGACGCCGGCGAAACCGCCGCCCACGACGACGAAGGTCAGCGCCCGGCGTCGGGCCTCGCCGTCGGTCATCAGCGAGCCGGCGTCCAGGCGCTCCAGGATCTGGTTGCGCAGGGTGACGGCCTCCTCCACGGTCTTCACGCCGATGCCCTGCTCGGCCAGACCCGGGATGGGGAAGGTGCGCGTGGTGGCGCCCGCGGTCATCACGATGTCCTGGTACGGGATCTCGAACTCGGAGCCGTCCTCGCCGCGCACGGTGGCGGTCTTGGCGGAGTGCTCCACCGTGATGACCTCGCCGCGGATGACCTCGGTGTGCTTGAGGTGGGACTGGTGATCCACCACCACGTGGCGGCCCTCGATGTGCCCGCCGACGACCTCCGGCAGGAACGGCTGGTAGGTCATGTACGGCAGCGGATCGACGACGGTCACGACGCCGCCGCGGTCCTTCACGGTCTTCTGGAGGGACTTCGCGATGTGGAACCCGGCGTAGCCGCCGCCCACGATCAGCACGCGGGGCTTCGGGGACAGATCAGGAGTGATAGACATATCCCTTATCTTAGGCCACCGACGCGACGATCCCGTCGAGAATGTCCCGCTCACTGGCGCGGACCTGGGCCAGTGAGCTCTCCCGCCGCACGCGGCGCAGGATCTCGGCGTAGATCAGCGCGCCGGAGCCGATGACGTCCACGCGGCCCGGGTGCATGAAGCCCCGCGCGGCGCGCTCCTGCCGGCTGGCGCGCAGCAGCGACTCGGCCGCCGCGATCGCCTCATCCACACTCACGCGCGCCCCGTGGATGGTGTCGGAATCGTAGCTCTCCAGGCCCAGGGCCTCCGCGGTCACTGTGGTGATACTGCCGGCCACGCCCACCAGCTCCGTGACGCGGTGCAGGTCCACGTGCGTGGTCACCTCATCCAGCAAGGTCCCGACGGCGGCGCGGGCGGCCTCGATCTCGGCGTCCGTGGGCGGATCGCTGTGCAGGAAGCGTTCGGTGAAGCGCACGCAACCCATGTCCATGCTCACCGACTGCTCGACCTTGCCGGCCGCGGTGCCGAGCACGAACTCGGTGGAGCCGCCACCCAGGTCGATGACCAGCACGGCCGGCTCAGCGGCGTCGTCGGGACCGGTGGCCTCACCACCGGCGTCCTGCCCCGCGTCGCCCGAGCGGTCCTCCTGCAGCACCGAGACGGCTCCCGCGAAGGACAGCCCGGCCTCCTCGTCGCCGCTGATGACCTCGGGCTCCACACCCACGCGCTCCACCACGCCGGCGACGAACTCGTCCCGGTTGGACACGTCCCGGCTCGCTGACGTTGCCACGAAGCGCACGCGCGTGGCGTGATTGCGTTCGATCAGCCGGGCGTACTCGTCGAGGGCCTCGAACGTGCGTGCCAGGGCCGCATCGGAGAAGCGGCCGGTGGCGTCCACGGCCTCGCCCAGGCGCACGGTGCGCATCTGCCGCACCACATCCGTGGGCGCGCCGGTCTGGGGATCAGGCCGGGAGATGAGCAGACGGATCGAGTTGGTGCCGCAGTCAATCCCGGCCACGGTCTCCTTCCTCCACTGCTCCACCTTGGCCAGGTGCTTGACGTGGCGGGACAGGTCCTTCTCCGGCACGGGAGCGGCCATATCCCACGCGCCCTCGCACGCGCACTCCTCAGGGGTCCACCACTCGCGGATCAGGCGCAGGGTCTCATCCCCCAGCGGATTGACCCCGGGTCCGGCGGCCAGGCTGTGCCCGACCAGCACGTGCAGGCACTTGACGCGTTCGGGCATTCCGCCAGCCGAGATCCCGCGGATCTCCGAGACGTCCCCGACGCCGGACTCCGCACCCACGCGGTCCCGCTCGGCCAGATAGGCCTCGTGCGCCCGGGCATGGGCGGCGGCCAGCTCAGCGTCCTGGGCCAGGCGCTCGTTCATGCGCGCCATCTCCCCATCGGCCTCCACACGGGACACGGCCGCCGTGAGCACCGGGTGCGTGAGGTAGAAAGTGGTGGGGAACGGGATGCCGTTAGACAGCCGCGGGGCGGTGGTGGCCACCAGCGGATTGCCGCACACGCAGCGCGCCCCGATCTCGACGACGTCCCTCACGGGACGGCCCAGTTGCAGGGACAGGGTGTCCCGGTCCTGATCCGTGACGGTGCGGGGGTTCTCGCTCATGCAGTCCTCGAGGGTCGAAGGTGGACGGTCACGCGGGGCCGGTCATTCTGAGACCGGTCATGTTGGGGCCAGTCGTTCGGGTGGCAGTCACTCGGTGGCCGCGCGCACCACGGAGTCCCACAGGCCCTCGGCCCAGGGCAGACGTTCGTTGACGGGATCCTCCAGCACGGAGGACTGTTCCTCCTCCGCCTGCGCCACCTCTCCGGTGCCGGTGACCATGTAGAGGGTCTCCCCGGGCATGACGAGTTCAAGACGCTGACGGGCCTGCTGGCGCACGAACTCCGGGTCATCCCAGCGTTGAATCTGCTCCTGCAGATCCTCACGGCGCTGCTCCTGCGCGGCGATGTCCTCGCGGGCGGCGGTCAGTTCGAGCTGCTGATTCAGGAACAGGCGAAGGTGCGGGGCCATCACCGAGATCGCGGCGAACAGAATCACCACCACCAGCAGGGTCCGCCCGGTCAAGGAACGCGCCGGCACGGGGGCCGGTGCCGGTTCCCGACGCCGGGCTCGCGCGCTGGCCTGGCGCTCCCGCTGCTGCTCGGCGCGGCTGCGCTGCCCCTCGGCGCGGCTGCGCTGCGGCTTTGCGCGGCGACGGTGCGGCTCGGGCCGCGTGCGTGGCGTGTCCGCGCGGCCGCCGCGCGTCTCGGCACGCTGCCGGGAGGTCCGGTGACGCCGCGACGAGTGCGCGGGGACCACCGCGTCCGTGGTGCCATCGGCAGACTCTGACGCGGCGTCGACGGGCTCCGTGCTGCGCGTCGGGGGCTTGAGCCACGAGACCGTGGCATCCGGCTCCTGGGCGATCAGTGCGGCCTGCTCGCGGCGGCGCTGGGCGGGATCCGCCTCCGCGGCAATGACGTCGCCGGACGCGGCGGCCTCGGCGTCGTCGGGAACAGCGGGCGCGGTGTCCTG
>JAUNTT010000130.1 GCA_030538555.1 Micrococcus sp. | reverse complement strand
CCACGGCATCGTGCTGGGCTCGGACGGGCAGAAGATGTCCAAGTCCCTGCGCAACTACCCGGACGTCTCCGAGGTCCTGGACCGCGACGGTGCCGACGCCATGCGCTGGTTCCTCATGTCCAGCCCGATCCTGCGCGGCGGCACCCTGATCGTCACGGAGGAGGGCATCCGTGAGGGCGTGCGGCAGGTGCTGCTGCCCCTGTGGAACGCGTACCACTTCTTCACCCTGTACGCGAACACCGCCACCGACGACGGCGCCCGCCCGGAGGGCTACCGCGCTCAGCTCACGCACGAGGCCAGCGACCCCCTGGACCAGTACCTGCTGGCCACCACGGGGGCGATGCTGCGCGAGGTCAAGTCCTGCATGGACGCCTACGACGTGGCCGGGGCCACCGACGCGCTGCGCACCTCCATGGATACCTTGACCAACTGGTACATCCGGCGCTCGCGCCACCGGTTCTTCGACGAGGACACGGCCGCCTTCGATGTGCTCTACACCGCGCTGGAGTCCTTCACTCGGGCCGCGGCCCCGCTGCTGCCCCTGGTGAGTGAGGAGATCTGGCGCGGGCTCACCGGGGGCCGTTCGGTGCACCTGACCGACTACCCCGACGCCGACGCCTACCCGCACGGACCGGAGGCTGAGGCCCTGATCGCCCGCATGGACGCCGTGCGCGCGATCGCCTCGGCTGGGTCTGCGCTGCGCAAGGCCGCCAACCTGCGCGTGCGGCTGCCGCTGGCCTCGATGTCCGTCGTCGTCCCGGAGGCCGAGGGCCTGTCCGGCACGTTCTCGCGGATCATCGCCGAGGAGCTCAACCTCAAGGACGTGACCCTGCGCGAGCTGACGGCCGAGGCGGTGGCCGAGTACGGCATCGACACCGAGCTGAAGCTGAACTTCCGCGAGCTGGGCAAGGCGTTCGGCAAGCAGGTCCCGCTGATCAAGAAGGCCGTGGACGCCCGCGCCTACACCGAGACCGAGGACGGCCTGCAGGTCAGCCTCGCGGACGGCGAGGCCGTGACGCTGGCCCCCGAGCTCTACGAGCTGCGCACCGTCGCCTCCGGCGCACCGGAGGGGACCGCCGTCGGCGTGCTGCCCGGTGCGGGCTTCCTTGTGCTCACCACGGAGCTCACCGAGGAGCTGTCGGCCGAGGGTGTGGCCCGCGATGTGATCCGCGCGGTCCAGGCGGCCCGCAAGGACGCCGGACTCGACGTCGCGGACCGGGTGCGCACGCAGATCACGGGACCCGACGCCGTCGTCCTGGCGCTGGAGGCACACCGCGAGCTGATCGCGAGCGAGACGCTGTCCACGCACCTCGAGCTGGTGGCCAGCGGTGCCGCTGACAAGCGCAAGGCGGCCCACGAGGACGCCACCAAGTCCGTGACGGTGCAGGTGAACCCCGCGTGAGCATGATCGATCCAGCCCAGGGGCATGTGGGGGCGCCGACGTCGGTGGATGGCGTCTACGCCGATCTGCTGGCGCGCGCCCCGGAGAACAAGATGGAACCGCGCCTGGAACCCATGCGGCGCGTGCTGGCGCTGTTGGGCGAGCCCCAGCACGCGGCCCCCGTCATTCACCTGACCGGTACGAACGGCAAGACCTCCACCGCGCGAATGATCGAGGCCGTGCTGCGCTCGTACGGGCTGCGCACGGGCCGCTACACGTCCCCGCATCTGCAGTCCGTGACGGAGCGGATCAGCGTGGACGGCGAGCCGGTGGCCGATGAGACCTTCGTGCGCATCTGGGCCGAGATCCTGCCGATGGTCGAGGTGGTGGATGCCGAGCTGACCGAGCAGGGTCAGCCACGCTTGACCTACTTCGAGGCGCTGACCACCCTGGCGTTCGCGGTGTTCGCGGATGAGCCGGTCGAGGTCGTGGTGCTCGAGGTGGGACTGGGCGGGGTCACCGATGCCACGAATGTGGCCGACGCCGCCGTCTCCGTGGTCACGCCGATCTCTCTGGATCACACGGACTTGCTGGGGGACACGGAGGCGGAGATCGCCGAGGAGAAGGCCGGCATCATCAAGCCCGGCGGCTACCTCGTCTCCGCAGCCCAGGACCCCGACGCCGCCCAGGTGCTACTCGAGGCTGCGCAGGCGGCCGGCGTGCCGTTCCGCTTCGAGGGTGTCGAGTTCGGCGTCCTCGGCCGATCCCAGGCCGTGGGCGGTCAGCAGGTGGCCGTGCAGGGGCTGGCTGGCCGCTATGACGAGCTGACCTTGCCGCTCTACGGCGAGCATCAGGCACAGAATCTGGCGGTGGCCGTGGCGGCACTCGAGGCCTTCCTCGGCGGTGGCGAGCGGGAACTGGACATCGAGCTGCTGCGCGAGGGCCTGGCCCAGGTGAGCTCGCCCGGCCGGCTCGAGGTCTTGCGCAGCGCACCCACCGTTCTCGTGGATGCCGCCCACAATCCCGACGGCGTCCGGGCCACCGCCGCGGCCGTGAAGGAGTCCTTCGGATTCACGCGGCTCAGCCTGGTGCTGGGCGTGCTGGCCGAGAAGGACGCCCGCTCGATGCTCGAGGTCCTTTACCGGGAATTCGGGGACCTGGTGGAGGATGTGGCCGTCACCCAGTCCTCCTCGCCGCGGGCCATCCCTGCCGGTGAGCTCGCGCAGCTGGCCCTGGATGCCGGTTTCGCGGAGGACGACGTGTTCGTCACCGAATCCGTGCCCGATGCCCTGGAATGGGCCGTCGGCCGGGCCGAGGCACTCGAGACCAGCGCGGATGAGCTGGCTCACGGCACCGGCGGGGGAGTCCTCGTGATCGGCTCGATCACCCTGGCCGCGGACGTGCGCCATCTGCTCGGTGCTCCGGCCACGCCCGGCGTGGTCACCGTGGCCGCCCGCGGGGTGGACCCGGCGGACCTGCTGGGCGCCGTCGGGAACGAGGACGATGACGAGATCGACCCCGAGATCCTGGACCTGCTCGACAACGACGATCAGCGAGGACGATGACCATGGCCCACACTCCCGACTCGGCTGAGGGGCAGCACTTCGGCGAAGAAGAGTGGCGCCCGGCGCGCGAGACAAAGAAGCAGCGTGCCTGGCGCCCGGGGCAGCGCAAGCGGCTCCGTTCGGTGCGCGCGCTGTTCACCTCCACGGTGCTGTGCCTGCAGGCCGTGGTGCTGTTCTTCGTCGGCATGACCATCTACGGGCTCAACCGCGAGGATCCGAACGCCGTGTGGTTCATCGTGGGCTACTCCGCGCTGGCCGTGATCGCGGTGCTCAGCTGCGCGCTGGTCCGCAAGCCCGTGGGCATCGCCATCGGTTGGGGCATCCAGGCGGCCACGATCGCCTCGGCGTTCTGGGAGTACTCGATGCTCGTCATCGGCCCGCTGTTCGCCCTGGCCTGGTGGTACGCCGTGACCAAGGGCGATCAGCTGGACCGCGAGAACCTGCAGCGCGAGAAGCTCGAGGAGCAGTGGGACCGCGAGCACGGCTACCTTCCCGCCGACGAGGACTGAGCCCCGCATGCTCCGTGCCGCACGACGCGTCAGGATCGCGCTGAGCATTCCGCTGGCGTTGACCGTGCTCGTCATCGCGCTCGGGGCGTTCTCTGTCTTCGTTCCGCTGGGGTTGCTCTACGGACTGTGGGGTGTCTCCCTGGTGGCCCCAGTGGCCGGCCTCTTTGGCATCCACGCCTCCTCGGCGTTGCACCTCACGCGTGGGGTCGCGGCCCTGATCCTCGGGTGTGTTGCCGTGCGTGCTCTCCTGCATTTCGCGCACGTGATCGATCCAGGGTCCTCCTACGTGGCACCCCTGGATCTCGTGATCAGCTTCGTGCTCTTTCGCGTGGGTGTTCGTCTGGTCCGCCGAGCAGAGGTGCAGGAAGTGCTCGAGGGTTCGGCGGCTGGCGAGACGCCGTGACGATCCTGACGGCGGCGCATCGTCGCGCGCGCCTAGACTGGTGCAGAACTGCCTTCCCACCGCGTCCGCGCCGCGGACGCAGAAAGCCAGGTGCATCCCCGTGACCCAGAACCATGAAGAGACCCTCGTCCTCGTCAAGCCCGACGGCGTCGCCCGTGGACTGACCGGCCAGATCCTGGCCCGCATCGAGGCCAAGGGCTACGTGGTGGAGGACCTCAAGATGCTCGTGCCCAGCCGCGAGATGCTCACCGATCACTATGCCGAGCATGAGGGCAAGCCCTTCTTCGAGCCCCTCGTAGAGTTCATGTCCTCCGGGCCCGTGGTGGCCGCACGCGTCTCCGGCAATCGGGTCATCGAGGGCTTCCGCAGCTTGGCCGGCGCCACCGAGCCCACCACCGCCGCCCCCGGCACCATCCGCGGTGACCTTGGCCGCGACTGGGGTGAGAAGGTCCAGAAGAACCTCGTGCACGGCTCCGACTCAACGCTCTCCGCGCAGCGCGAGCTCGGCATCTGGTTCGCCTGAGTCAGAGGCCGAGGATCCCGACGCCGAAGCGCAGCAGGATCGTCACGAAGACGATGACCCAGAGCAGGATGATGGCCGGCCAGGCGAGATCGCGGGCCAGCGCCTTGACCCGCTCGCCGCCGCCGACGACGCCGCATTGGATGTTCCGCGACGTGGTGAGCACGAACTGAATGATCACCATCGCCCAGACGATCATGCAGTAGAGGCACAGCGTGGAGATCTGGTAGACGGCGGCGTAGTAGAGCCATCCGGCGAAGGCCAGGCCGGCGAGCATGCCGAGGTTCATCAGCAGCCAGTACCAGCGCGCCATGCGAGCACCGGCCAGCATGGACACGGCCACGGCGATGAGCATGGAGAAGGCCACGACCCCGATCGTCGTGTTGGGGAAGCCGAAGGTCTGCGCCTGCCAGGACTGCATGACCCGGCCGCAGGACAGCCACGGGTTGAGATCGCAGCTCGTCCGGTAGTCGGGATTCTCGGCCAGGATCGAGCGTTCGATGACGATGATGAACGTGGCCGCGATCGCCACGAGCGAGGTCAGCAGCAGCCACAGCGCGAAGCCGCGGTCTCGCACGCTCGCGCCGGGACGGAATCCCTCCGGTCCGCCAACACCGCCCGCGTCGACGCCGCTCTGCGTGCCGTCCTCGATGTCGGTGGCCGGGTCGTTCGTGACCAGGTCGGCGTCGCGGTCACGGGTTCTCGCTGTGGCGGAGGAGCTCATGCGAGCCAGTCTAGAACTGCGGCGACCGCGACCGTGGGGCAGGCAACCCGGGAGTTCCCGGAGAGCATCGCGGCAATGTGAGACACTGAAGACGGTCGAGCTGCGCCCACACCGTGCGTTCGGCCCACCGGGAACGCCCTCCCAGTCCGCGTGAGAACGCGGCCGCGTCAGCGAGTAGGAGAGCCTTCCGGTGGATTCGGCCCAGGCCGCCGCTGTCTGAAGAGCGCGCGACGGGACCGGTTCACACCGAAGACTTAGTGGGTGTCCGCGTCAGCGATGACGGCGCACCCCGCACAGGCTCGCCGGGGACGGCGACGGCGGGGGCAACGCGCCGTTCACGCTGCTGAGGCGGGCCAGAACGCCACGGCGATGGCGGTGAGTGTGGCACCGCTCGCCCGGCAGAAGGAGCTGCAATGGCAGCGCAGGACTTCATCGCAGGATCGCAGGACGAGGAACGCGGCCCGGACACGGCGCTGACCGAGACCACCGCCGAGGAGGCCACGGCGATCTCCGAGACCGACGTGGAGGAGCAGTCCACGCAGGACGACGCCGTCCCGGCGACGCCGAACTCCTCCTCCGACGACGCGGACGCCGAGGACTCAGAATCCGTCGCCGAGGACGCTGAGGAGGACGCCG
>JAUNTT010000129.1:2937-5769 GCA_030538555.1 Micrococcus sp. | reverse complement strand
CCCCGGGAACTCGTAACGCACCAGCAGCAGCGACATTCCCACGCCGAAGACCGTGTTGATCACCACAGCGACGGTTGCAGCCAGCACGGTGAGCTGGAACGCGGCCCTCACGTCGGCGTCCGCGAGCAGGTCGAGGATTGCACCCGGGCCGCCCGCGAGCGCGTTCTGGCCGACCAGGAACACCGGCCAGGCGACGAGGAAGAACAGATAGACGATCACGAGGCCGCGCAGCGCGAGGCGGGTTGGGCGGGGCGTCCGCGTGGGACGGACGAGGGTGTCAGCCACGGCGGGCCACCTTTCGCTGGATGATGTCGAGCAGCACGATGACCACCAGCGAGATCGCGAGCAGCACGGTGGCGATGGACGCGGCGCTCGGCAGGTTGTCGTTCTCGATGGCGCCGAGGATGCGCACCGACGTCACCTCGGTGCGGAATGGCAGGTTGCCCGACAGCAGCACCAAGGAGCCGTACTCGCTGACGCCGCGGGCGAACGAGAGGGCCGCTCCCGCGCCGATCGCGGGCGCGAGCGCCGGCACGATGAGGCGCCAGAAGATGGTCAGGCGCCCCGCACCCAGAGACGCCGCCGCCTCCTCCACCTCGGGGTCGAGCTCGGCGAGCACCGGCTGCACGGCCCGCACGATGAAGGGGAGCGTCACGAACAGGAACGCCAGGAACACGGCCGAGGGCGTGTTGGCGATGTCGATGCCGAGGGGGCTCCGCGGCCCGTACAGCGACACGAGCACGAGCCCGGCCACGATCGTCGGCAGGGCGAACGGGATGTCGATGAGCACCTCCACCACGCGCTTGCCCACGAACGTGTCGCGGACGAGCACCCACGCGATGAGCGTGCCCATGACGACGTTGACCACCGTCACCGCAGCGGCGGTGCCGACCGTGAGCTGGACGGCGGCGGCCGTCTGGGGTGCGGTGATCGCCGCCCAGAACGCGGCGGGCCCGCCCTCGATCGCGACGGCCACCACCGCCGTGAGCGGCAGCAGCACCAGCAGGCTGAACCACAGCACAGCCACCCCGAGCCCGAGCCCCGAGGACGCCGACAGGCGGCCCGGCCGGTGCACGCGCACCGGCCGGACGCGCTCGGCGGTCGCGGTCGTCACTGGTCCTTGCCTGACTTGGCGATGGCGTGAGTGACGATGCCGTCGGTCTCGTTGAAGAACTTCTTCGACAGGGCCGACCACGACTCGAAGTCGGTACGGACCGTGAGCAGGTTCGTCACCGCCGGGAACGGCGCACTCGGATCGTTGGCGCCCTCCACCTCGGGCACAGTCACGCCGTCATCGACGGGGCGGAAGCCCTTCAGCGCGAACTGCTCCTGGCCGGCAGGCGACAGCACGAAGTCGAGCCATTCCTGAGCCTTCGGGTTGGCCTTGATGAGCACGGCCCCGGGGTTCTCGATCAGCAGCGTCGTCTCGGGGATCAGGTAGTCGAAGTGCTGCCCGTTCTGCCGCGCGAGGATCGCCTCGTTCTCATACGCCATGAGCACATCGCCCGTGCCCGAGAGGAAGGCCTGCGTCGCATCGCGTCCACTGTTGGGGAGTGCGACGACGTTGCCGAAGAAGGCGTCGAGGTAGGCGTTGGCGTCCGCCTCGGTGCCGCCGGCCTTGATGGCCTGGCCCCAGGCGGCGAGCGCGTTCCAGCGAGCCGCGCCCGACGACGACGGGTTGGGGGTGACGATCTGCACGCCGGGTTGGATGAGGTCGTCCCAGGTTCGGATGTTCTTTGGATTGCCCTCGCGCACCGCGAACACGACGATCGAGGAGGAGACGGTGCCCTGGGTCGGGCCGTCGTCCCAGGTGTCGGCGACGAGGCCGGCGTCGACCAGCCGCGTCACGTCGCTGGCGACCGAGAAGTGCACGTAGTCGGCGGGCAGGCCGTCGACGACCGCGCGGCTCTGGTCGCCTGAGGCGCCGTACGAGGTCTTGAACCGGACGCCCGCGCCCGCCTCGGTCTTGCCCCAGGCGTCCGCGATGGCCTTGTTGGCGGCCTCGGGAACGGCGAAGCCGACGATGGAGATCTCGTTCTGCGTGGCGGGGGAGTTGGTGGTCGTGGACGCCGCCGACGATCCGCCGCAGGCCGAGAGCGCGAGGGCTGTGACGATGGCGGCGATGAGGGCAGGGAGCTTGTGCTGGTTCATGAGAGGTCCTTGGTGTGAGGGCGCGCACCGGCGCCCTAGCTGGTGGATGATGAGACAACGCCGATGGGGCGAAGAAAGTTGGGATCCCCGGGTCAGGGGGGCGTCGCTCGCAGGGCCTTGCCCTCGCGTTGGTGGGGAGGGTCAGCAGGCGGAGAGCGACGCGCGCATACACGCGTGCAGACAACAGCGGCCGTAGGCCTGCTTAAAGTCCACCGTGCTCATGGCAATTAAGGTAATGCGCTCGACGCGAACCGACAAGTTCTTCTCGCATGGCGGACGCCGCGGCTACCGCAAGCCCTCCGGTCGGGTGATCCAGGCGTCCGGACGATCGGCCAGCGCGCGGACGCCGGATGGCAGGTTCTGGTCGGCGAGATCTTGGATCGTGACCACCTCCAGCACATCGCGCATCGCGGCGCGGAGGGCGACCCACGTGTCGCGTAGGGCGAGCGCGGAGCCGCCATGGTCGACGTCCTCGACGAGCTGGCCGCCGAGGTCGGCGAGTGGGCCGTCCACCACGCGGATGACGTCGGCGACGCTGATCGCCGAGGCCGGTCGCGACAGTGAGAAGCCGCCGTTGACGCCGCGCTTGCTCTCCAGGAGGCCGCCCGTGCGGAGCGCGCCGAGCACCGTGAGCAGGTACTTGCGAGGGATGTTCTGGGCCGCTGCGATCTCCGTGGCGTT
>JAUNTT010000129.1:1011-2927 GCA_030538555.1 Micrococcus sp. | reverse complement strand
CGCGACCAGTGCCAGCTCGATGCAGGCTCGGACGGCATAGTCCGATGTCAACGAGATCCGCATGTCGTCCAGTGTCGCGCATGTCGGTGGCTGAGCTTGTCGAAGCCCCATCCCACATCCGCACCCGCTCTTTGAATGCGCCCGCTCGAGCGAGCGCGCATTCCATCTCCGGATGCACCTGTGACGCAGTCTGGCCAACCGCGCCAGCAACACGCCCGACACGCGGCGTCCGGTCGTTGACCATGGTTGGTTCGAGCGAGCTAAGGTCGGGGCCCTATGTCTTCCCCATCAGAGCGCCAGGGCGTGCCCGCATGAGCCAGTCGGCGTTCGACCGGCTCGGCCCGGCGTTCCCGTCGCGCGCGCCGTGGGGCACCGCGACCAAGCTGCGCGCCTGGCAGCAGGAGGCGCTGGATCTCTACCTCGACACCAACCCGCGCGACTTCCTCGCCGTCGCGACGCCAGGCGCCGGCAAGACGACGTTCGCGCTGCGGGTGGCGTCCGAGCTGCTGCACGCGCGGGTCGTGCGCCGTGTGGTCGTGGTCGCCCCGACCGAGCACCTCAAGGTGCAATGGGCGGACGCCGCAGCCAAGGTCGGCATCCAACTCGACCCCGGTACGGGCGGGCGCAAGCGCGGACGGTCGCGCCAGTTCGACGGCGTCGCGGTGACCTACGCCGGCGTCGCGGCCGCGATGCTGCACCACCAGACGATGACGGCCAACATGGCGACGCTGGTGATCCTCGACGAGGTGCACCACGCCGGGGACGCGCTCTCGTGGGGCGAGTCGGTCAAGGAGGCGTTCCAGTACGCCACCCGGCGCCTCGCCCTGACGGGCACGCCCTTTCGCTCGGATGACAACCCGATCCCGTTCGTGACCTACGAGCAGTTGCCGGGCGGCTCACTGCAGTCGCGCGCTGACTACACGTACGGCTACGCCGAGGCGCTGCGCGACCACGTCGTGCGCCCGGTGGTGTTCATGAACTACGGCGGCCCGATGCGGTGGCGCACGAAGTCGGGCGACGAGGTCGCGGCCAACCTCGGCGAGCTGACCACGAAGGACATCACCGCGCAGGCTTGGCGCACCGCCCTCGACCCCAAGGGCGAGTGGATCGCCGCCGTGCTCCGCGCAGCCGACAAGCGGCTCAGCGAGGTGCGGCGGCATGTTCCGGACGCCGGCGGCTTGGTGATCGCCACCAACCAGACCAACGCCCGGGCCTACGCGCGGGTGCTGGAGTCGATCACCGGCACGAAACCCACCGTCGTGCTCTCGGACGACGCCGGCGCGAGCAAGCGCATCGAGGAGTTCTCCGAATCGGACGAGCGGTGGATGGTCGCCGTCCGCATGGTGTCGGAGGGGGTGGACGTGCCGCGGCTGGCGGTCGGGGTCTATGCGACGGCCACCTCGACGCCGCTGTTCTTCGCGCAGGCCGTCGGGCGTTTCGTGCGCACCCGGCGACGCGGCGAGGTCGCGACGGTGTTCCTGCCGACGGTGCCGATCATCCTCGCCCACGCGTCGTCGTTGGAGCGCCAACGTGACCACGTGCTGGGGCCGAAGTCCGGGGCGTCCGAAGTCGACGTCTGGCAAGAAGTGGACGCGCTGCTCGAGCGTGCCAACCGGGCCGAGGCGGCGTCCGATGACCTGCTGGGCACCTACGAGGCGATCGATTCGGCTGCGACCTTCGACCATGTGCTGTTCGACAACCAGCAGTTCGGTATGCACGCGGTGCCGACCTCGGACGATGAGGCCGACTATCTGGGACTGCCCGGGCTGCTGGAGCCGGATCAGATCACGCACCTGCTCCGCGAGCGGCAGCAGCGTCAGGTGCGGCGACACGATCGGGCCGAGCGGCGAGAGAAGGTGCCGCCCGAGGTGTCGCTGCATCGCGCGCTGGCGACCCGCCGCAAGGAGTTGAACCTG
>JAUNTT010000129.1:0-981 GCA_030538555.1 Micrococcus sp. | reverse complement strand
CAGCCACGTGCACGCGGAACTCCGCCGCCAGTGCGGGGGACCCCCACTGGCGGCGGCCACCACCGACCAGGTCGAGGCGCGGATCACGATGATCCGGGGCTGGAAGCGCTGAGGGCTACTGGGCTTCCGCGTCGAGCGGGGCGGGGTCGGGGCGTCCGGCCAACTCACGCCACGTGGGCAGGTGCCAGTCGTTACGTTTGAGCGCGACGTACAGGCCGACGGCGAACGCGAGCAGAGTCGCGATGGCGCCGATGAGGAGGGTCCAGCGGGCGCCGAAGGCGTCGCCGATCCAGCCGATGATGGGGGCGCCCAGCGGCGTCCCGCCCAGGAAGATCGTGAGGTAGAGCGCCATGACGCGCCCGCGCATGGCGGGTTCGGTGGTGAGCTGCACGGACGCGTTGGCCGTGGTCATGACGGTGAGCGCGGTCAGTCCGACGGGAACGAGCATGATCGCGAACATGAGGTAGGTCGGCGCGAGCGCGAGCCCCAACATGGAGAACCCGAAGATGCCGAGGGCGCCCAACATGGTGCTCAACCGGGGACGCGCCCGGCGCGCGGCCAGCAGTGCGCCGCCGAGGGTGCCGACGGCCATGATCGAACCGAGGACGCCGTATGCGTCGGCCCCGACGTTGTAGACCTCGGTCGCCATGAGGGCGTTCGTGATCTGGAAGTTCATGCCGAACGTGCCGAGCATGAAGACGATGAACATCGTGAGCTGGATGTCGGGGCGTCCGGCGACGTAGGCGATGCCTTCGCGCACCGAGCCGCGTCCACGGCGCACCGGGGCGGGGGCGAGTTCGTCGGGGTTCATGGCGTGCAGCGCCCAGATCACGGGGATGACGCTGAGCGCGTTGACGGCCAGCGCCGGGCCGACGCCCCAGGCGGCGATCATCAAGCCGGCGACGGCCGGGCCCAGCAGGCGGGCGCCATTGAAGCTGGTCGAGTTGAGGCCGACCGCGTTGGGGAGGAGTTCCGGGCGCA
>JAUNTT010000128.1 GCA_030538555.1 Micrococcus sp. | reverse complement strand
GACGCGACCGTCGCTCGTGCCTGGCGCGAGTACGGGATCCAGCCGTGGCGGGTCGAGACGTTCAAGTTCTCCACTGACCCTGAGCTGGTGGCCAAGGTCACCGATGTGGTGGGTCTATACCTGAACCCGCCCGAGAACGCTGTCGTGCTGGGCGTGGATGAGAAGTCATAGATTCAAGCGTTGGAGAGCACCGCGCCGATGTTGCCGATGCAGCCTGGCCTGCCGGCCCGGCGCACGCATGAGGACAAGCGGCATGGGACCACGACGCTGTTCGCAGCTCTGGAGATCGCGACGGGCAAGGTCACGGGTGCGTGTAAGCCTCGACATCGTCACCAAGAGTTCCTGGCGTTTCTGAAGCAGGTGGCCCGGGCTTACCCGGAGGTCGAGTTGCACCTGGTCATGGACAACTACGCCACTCATAAGAAGGCTGAGGTGCTTCGCCTGGTTGGCCGGGCATCCGCGGATCCATGTCCATCACACGCCGACCTCGGGGTCATGGCTGAACCTTGTCGAGGTGTGGTTCTCGATCATCGAGCGTCAGGCGATCCACCGGGGTTCGTTTGGTTCCGTGAAGGATCTCAACTCCAAGATCCGCGCGTTCATCACGGGGTGGACCGAGCGCTGCCACCCGTTCGTGTGGACGAAGACCGCTGACGCGGTCCTCGCGAAAGCGAACCGTCAAGCAACTTCCAACGCGAGCCACTAGCGACGTGGCAGAGAAAGTGTCGATATAGGACACCGAAGGACGGCTATTCCGACAGCTACTCTGCCACCTCGACGCCAGCCCGTCTCTAGCGCCGCGACGCTGCCTCCGCCACCTCGACCCGCGCCAGCTGGTCAGCACGCCCACCCGCGTCGGGTACGCTAATAGAACACTGTTCAGGTGACGCCTCGCGCGGTGGTGGACCAGCCACTGGGCGGGGCGTCGTCGTTGTCGGTCAGCCGGTCCACCATCGGCGGGCCGCCGTCATTGGGGAGGCCCTCGCATGTCCACCGCCACCGCTGCCCGCCCGCAGCGCCACACCGGCGCCCCGCGCGACTCCGCGGCCCGCTCCCTGGCGCGCATCGCCGTCTTCGCCGCGCTGACCGCGGTGCTGGGCATCGTCCCCGGCATCATGGTGCCCGGCCTCGCGGTGCCGATCACCCTGCAGACCCTCGGCGTGATGCTCGCCGGCGCGGTGCTGGGCCCGTGGAAGGGCTTCGCGTCGCAGGCACTGTTCCTGGGTCTCGTCGCCCTCGGCCTGCCCCTGCTCTCCGGTGGCCGCGGCGGCCTCGGCGTCTTCGTCGGCGCCTCCGCCGGCTTCCTCTACGCGTGGGCCATCGGCGCGCTCGTGACCGGTCTGGTGGTCGGCGCCGTCCTGCGCTCCGTGCGACGCACCGGCAAGACCGGAACCCTTGTGCTCGGCACGTTCCTGGGCTGCCTTCTCGGCGGCGTGGTGGTGCTCTACGCCTTCGGCATCCCCGGCATGATGATCGTCAACCAGATCAGCTTCCAGGCCGCCGCCACCGGCTCGCTCGCGTTCATCCCCGGCGATCTGACGAAGGCCGTGGTCGCCACTGCGCTCGTGGCCGGGCTGTGGAAGGCGTACCCCCGGGCCCTCCAGTGAGCCGCCTCGCCCCCGCCCGCGGCACCGACCACGCGGCGCTGCTGCGCCAGGCGCTCGCCGATCACGACGCCGGCCGCGTGCCGTTGATCGGAGACGAGCGCTGGTCCGCGGAGCACTGGAGCGCCGTCGTCGCCGCCGCGCACGCGAAGCTCGCTGAGCTGGATGGCATGGACCACGACGACGACGCTCCCGCCTGGGCGGCCTTCACCTCCGGTTCGACGGGCTCACCGAAGGTGGTTCTGCGCTCGCAGTGCTCGTGGACCCGCGGGTTCGATGTGGTCGATGACTGGGTGCGTCCGCGCCCCGACGACGTCCTGTTGGCCCCGGTGCACCCCGTGTCCTCGATGACCGTCTTCGCGGTCGCGTGGGCCCAGCGCGCAGGCGTCGACTGGCGGGTTCCCGCGGCGGGGGCGGTGCGCGCGTCCGATCTCGCCGGGGTCACCCTGGTGCACGCCACCCCGCATCGGGTGGCCGAGATCCTCGACCTGCTCGATGCCGGCCCGTCCGACGACGGTCCGCTCGCTTCCGGCCCGTCCGACGCCGCCCCGCACCGGTTGCGTCACCTCCTGGTCGGCGGGGATCGGTTGACCCCGGGTCTGCGTGAGCGCGCGGCAGCCCACGGGATCGCGCTGAGTCACTACTACGGGGCGGCCGAGCTGAGCCTTGTCGCCGTCGACCATGACGGCACGGGGCTGCGGCTCGTCGATGGCGTGGCGGCACGGGTGTGCACGGCCCGCGAGGTCGCCGAGCCCCTCGCAACCAACAAGACGCCCGCGACCCCCAAGACCCCCGCGACCGCCGAAACCCTGGACCCGTCAGAGGCCGCGCACGCCCTGGTGTCGGCACCGGGGGTGCTCGAACTGCGCACCGCCCAGGCGGCACTCGGCCTGCCCATTCAGCCCGGCGGGTGGGTCAGCGCCGGCGACCGCGCCACCCTGATGCCGGATCCAGACGGCGCCAGCGTCCGCCTCGAGCTCCACGGCCGCGAGGACAGCGCCGTGCTCACCGCCGGGGCCACCGTGATTCCCGCCGAGGTGGAGGCCGCGACCCTGGCCTTGCGCGATGACGCCGGTGACCCGCTCGTCACAGGCGCCTTCGTCTGCGGACGCCCGGCACCGCGCATCGGGTCCCTGCTCTGCATCTACCTGGAACCCGGCCCGGCATTTCGCCGCCGCGCGGATGACACCCACGCCGCAGCCCACGAACGCACGGCCGCCCTCGTGCGCCACCTGCGCGACGCCTGGGCCGAGCAGCTGCCGACGGCGGCGCGCCCGCGGCTCGTGCACGTCGGCGACGCGCTGGCCCGGACGGCGTCGGGCAAGGTGGTCCGCGACGCCGCCACGCAGGACGCGCTGACCCGGCGCGTCACCGAGACCTGCGAGAGGAGCGGCCGAGCATGAGCGACCCCAACTCAGCCACCAACCCCGCGCGCCCCGACGTCTGGATCACCGCCGCCGCACGCACCGCCGTCACGGGCCGCTCCCGCGCGCAGGCCCACCTCAGCGCGGGTGAGCTCGCCGCACAGGTCGTCGCCGGGGTCTCTACAGGTGATCCGGCGGAGGCGGTGGGCGCCGTCGTGCTCGGCAACTGCACCGGCCCCGGCGGCAATCTGGGGCGGATCGCCGCACTCAGTGCCGGGCTGGGCATCACGACGCCGGGCTGGAGCGTGGACGGCCAGTGCGGGTCCGGGCTGCTCGCCGTCATCACCGGCGCCGCCCATGCCGCGGCCACGGGCGCTGCCGTGGTGGCCGGCGGCGTCGAATCGCCCTCGACCGCGCCGCAGCGCAGCCTCGACGGCGTGCCCTACACCCAGGCGCCCATGACGCCGGCCGGTTGGCCCGATCCCGGGATGACGGCCGCCGCGGACGCGCTCGCCGAGCAGGCTGGGATCCTTCGATCGCGGCAGGAGGCGTTCGCGGTGGCCTCGCACGCCAAGGCGCTGACCGCACGGCGCCGCGGACTGCACGCCGGACGCCTCGGCCAGGTTCCCGACGACGGCCCCCGCGCCCTGACGCGCGCGATGGTGGCGCGCTTCCCGACGGCAGAGAACGAGGCGGAGCCGGACTGGGCGCACACGGCAGCCACCGCGGCACGGATTGCCGATGGCGCCGCCGCGGTGCGTCTGGAGCCACACGTGGGGCAGCCGCGCACGCGGGAGGTCGGCGATGACACCGGCTTGACGCCCGTGCGGATCCTGGCCAGCGCCCTCACCGGTGACGATCCCGCCCTACCCGGTGCGGGTGCCGTGGCCGCGATGCAATACGCGTTGCAGAGTGCTGGCACGACGCTGGCCGAGCTCGCCGCCGTCGAGGTGGTGGAGGCCTACGCCGCCCAGACCCTCTACACCCTGGACGCGCTCGGTGTGGCCGAGGATGATCCGCGCGTCAACGCGTGGGGCGGCGCGCTCGCCCTGGGCCATCCATGGGGTGCCTCGGGGGCGATCGCCCTAACCACCCTGATCCACCGACTCCACGCCGAGCCCACCGGGTCGCGCGGTGCCGTGTGCGCCGCCGTCGCCGGGGGCATGGGCGTGGCACTGATTGTTGAGAGGGCCTGACATGTTCGGCCGACGACGTTCCGCCCCTCGCCCCGATGCCGCCCCGCGTGACGAGGCCGCTACGCCGCGCCGGGAATCCGCCAGCCGCGACATCCACCTGTCCGGGGTGCGCGTGGAGGCCAGTTCGCAGGCCGGCGTGCACGTCCTGCTCGACGACGTCGACCTCCTCCTCGACGCCCCGCGCGTGGCCGTGGTGGGGGAGAACGGGTCCGGCAAGTCCACCCTCGCGCGCACCATCGCCGGTCTGACCCCGCCCGTGGGCGGGACCATCGAGGTGCACGGCGTGGACGCGGTGGCGGACGTGAAGGGGTTGCGCCGCACCGTGGGGTTTGTTTTTGCGAATCCCGCGGCCCAATCGATCATGCCGACGGTGCGCGAGGACGTGGAGCTCACCGTGAAGAATCTGCGCGACGCGGATGGGAACAAACTCCCTCACGACGAGGTGCGGGAGCGCGTCGATGCCGCATTGGCCTCCCACCGGCTGACCGAACTGGCGGATCGCCCGTGCCTGTCGCTGTCCTCCGGGCAGGCGCAGCGGCTCGCGCTGTGCGCTGTGCTCGCCGCGCAGCCCTCCGTGGTGCTCGCCGACGAGCCGACCTCCCTGCTGGATGGGCGACATCGACGGATCATCGCGGAGCGGCTCTTGGCGGCGGAGGATTTCCAGTTGGTGCTGGTCACGCATGACCTGGCCTTGGCCCGGGCGTGCGAGCAGGCCGTGTGGATTCATGACGCGCGCGTGCATCAGGTGGGGGAGTCCGGTGCGGTGATCGACGCCTACGAGCGGTTCCTTGAGGAGAGCTGGGCCGAGGAACGCCCGGGGGGAGGGGCGGCGTCGTGATCACGCTGTACCTGCCGGGGAACTCGTTCCTGCACCGCACGCCGGCCGGGCTGAAGCTGCTGGTGCTGGCCGTGTGGGCGGTGGCCGTGACGCTCACGCCGCTGCAGTGGTGGCTCTCCGCGCTGGCGCTGGCCCTGCCGATCCTGGCCTATGCGGTGGCCTTCGGGGTGCCGCGCGGGCTGCGCGTGTTCGTCGGCGACGTCCGCGCGCTGTGGCTGTTCTACGCGGTGCTCTTCGCGTTCCAATGGATCGTGGTCGATCTGGGGCATGCGCTGATGTCGGTGGCGCGGGTGCTGGGGATGGTGCTGATCGCCCAGGCGCTGACGCGCACCACGCAGGTGGGGGAGCTGGTGAGCGTGACCGAGCGCGGCGTCGGGCTGCTGGCGCGCATCCCGGTGTTGGGGCCGTGGCTGACCCGGCTCGGTCTGAGGCCGGAGCGGGTGGGGCTGGCGATGGGTCTGGTGATGAGCAGCATCGGGCATCTGAGCTCGATCGCCTCGCAGGTGCGGCAGGCTCAGGCCTCGCGTGGCGTCCGGCTGGCCCCCTGGGCATGGGTGCTGCCGCTGTTAGTGCTCGCGCTCAAGCACGCCGACGACGTCGGCGACGCCCTCTCGGCCCGCGGCGTGGAGTAGCTCCCCCGCCGGAAAACTCGGGCACGCAGATGACCCACTCAACCCCCGAAAAGGGGGTCTGAGTGGGTCATCTGCGTGCCCGAGTTTCGGGGAGGCGCCACGCACCCGTGCGTCCGGTGCGTCCACTCCTCAATGCGGTGCGCAAACGACCCTGCCGACCGCCGAAAGGCGGCTCTGAAGGGTCGTTTGCGCACCGGATCGCGGGGGCCGTCGGCCGGGCACCGCGGCGTGGGCAGCCCGGCCTCGC
>JAUNTT010000127.1 GCA_030538555.1 Micrococcus sp. | reverse complement strand
GGAGAAGCCCTGACAACACTGCATCGGACGCGGGTTCAATTCCCGCCGGCTCCACTCACCACACGCCACAGGCCCCGCGACGTTTCGACGTCTCGGGGCCTGTGGTGCGTCCGGGAAACTCGGGCACCTCGACGCTCGCGGTTTCCGGCGTGGCTTGCCCCGGCCGGTCGACAACCGGGTAAGGGGGTGTGTGGAGTAGTCGACCGGCGATGAGGTGATACCACTTTGATACCATGCGTCCATGGCAATGACACTGCGGTTGACCGACGACGATGAGCAGGTGCTGGCTGCTTTGGCCACGGCTCAGGGGGTGAGCCGCCACGAGGCAACGGTCCGCGCCATCCGTGAGGTGGCCGAACGACGCGGACACGTTCAAGCCGTCGCAGACTCGTCGGACCGGGCGCGGAACCGCTACGCGGAGGTTCTGGACCGGTTGGGGAAGTGACCGTCTACCTGACGACGGAGGATCTGCTGTCACTGGTTGACGACCTCGGCGTGGGGCCGGTGCGCGATGTGGGTCTGCTCGAGTCCGCCGCGCACAGACCAACGACGTCGCTGTGGGGCTCGGATGCCTACGTGTCCCTGTCCCTCAAGGCGGCGGCCCTGTTGGACTCGGTGGTCAACAACCACGCGCTCGTCGACGGCAACAAGCGGCTGGGATGGCTGGCGACGGTCGTCTTTCTCGACGTGAACGGGATCTGGATTGAGGCCCCCGACGAGGACGCCTATGACCTGGTGATCGCGGTTGCCAGCGGCTCAGTGTCCCTCGTGAAGGTCTCCAACTCTCTTGAGTCATGGGCTCAGCGTGCCGGTGAGACCACATGACGGGCGTTGACGACGATGGGAACTGCCCGGCCTCTCAGCGCAGTAGGGGTCTGTTTGGGTCGACGGCCAGCACCCTGGCACCGCGAGGTGACGGCTAACGCACTTCTCGCGCAGGCGTCAGTCGAGCTCTATCGGGTGGTGCCTGCTCCACCCCACGACGTCCTCCAGGTCTGCGTCGGAGTCCGTTGAGCGCAAGACGGCAGCATCCGCCGCGGCGACCTGGCGTCGCATCGCTCGCTCCACAGCCTCACTCATGAGTCGGTCTCGGCGCCGCCGTCGGCTTCGCGAGCCAACCGTTCCACCACGACGTCGTGCAGCAGGCCATTCGTGGCCACCGCGTTGCCGCCATGCGGGCCGTCCTCCCCCTCGAGGGACGTGAAGCGCCCGCCTGCCTCGGTGACGATCGGCACCAGGGCGGCCATGTCATGCAGGGCCAGCTCCGGTTCGGCGGCGATGTCCACCGCACCCTCGGCCACCAGCATGTAGGACCAGAAGTCGCCGAAGGCGCGGACGCGCCAGACCTCGGAGGTCAGCTCCAGGAATTCGCGGATGCTGCCGCGCTTGCGCCAGCCCTCCAGGGAAGAGAAGGACAGGGAGGCGTCCTCGAGCGTGCTCACCTCGGACACGTGGATGCGCGTGGCGCGCAGCAGGGAGGTGCCGGTGAACGCGCCCTGACCCTCGGCGGCCCACCACCGGCGCTGCAGGGCAGGGGCGGAGACGACGCCGACCACGGGCCGGCCGTTCTCCAGCAGGGCGATCAGCGTGGCCCACACGGGCACGCCGCGCACGAAGTTTTTGGTGCCATCGATGGGATCGATGACCCACTGGCGGCCGCTGCGGCCCTCGAGTTCGCCGAATTCCTCGCCGAGGATCCCATCGCGGCTCCGCGCGCGGGACAGCGCCGAGCGGATCGCCTCCTCCGCGGCGCGGTCCGCATCGGTGACGGGCGTGAGGTCCGGCTTGGCGGAGACCTCGAGGTCCTGGGCCTTGAACCGAGCCATGGTCAGGGAGTCCACGTTGTCCGCCAGCATGTGCGCCAGGCGCAGATCGTCGGTGTGGTCACGGCCGGCGAAGCTGCGGCCCTGCGTGGGCAGCGCCGGGGACGTGGCGTCGGCGGTCTGGGCGTGGCGGGTGGACTCCATGAGGTTTACGCTAGCGGTGCCCTCCTGCGCCGTCCCGCTGCGCCACGCGCTCGCGTCATGATCCAGCGCCACGCGCTCGCGCAAGGATCCTGCGCCGTCCGTTCAGCTCGAGGGTGCGGTGCCCGGCGCCGCGTCGGTGTCCCCGTCGTTGTCGGCCACCGCGGTCCCGGCACGATTGGCGAGCAGTCGGCGCAGCGACTCGAGCCGGTGCGCCCCGGCCTCTCCGCCCTTGCCCGCGGCGACCCACGGATCCAGGCCGCAGTCGCCGTCGTTGCTCAGGTGCTGGCAGCCGCGCTGGCAGTCGGCCAGGGCCGGGGCCAGTTCCTCGAAGGCCTCCACCACGCGGTCCGGCTCCACCCAGCCCAGCCCGAAGGAGCGGATGCCGGGTGTGTCCACCACCCACGTGTCGGCCACATGCCCACCCGCGCCGTCGGGCAGCCGCGTGGCCAGGGCGGAGGAGGAGGTGTGCCGACCGCGTCCGGTCACCGCGTTGACGTGACCCGTGGCGCGCTCCGCACCGGTCAAGGCATTGAGTAGCGTGGACTTGCCCACCCCAGAGGGCCCGACGAAGGCCGCCGTGTGGCCGGCCAAGCGCTCGGCGACCCGATCGACCAACCCGCCCTGCAGATCCGTGTCGCCCGTGTCCGCGTCGAACTCGGCGGCCCCGGAGGTCATCACCTCGAGGTCGAGGTCCTCGTAGTGGCTGACCAACGGGCTGGGATCGCGCAGATCCGTCTTGGTGATCAGCAGCAACGGGTGGATGCCGGCGTCGTAGCAGGCCACCAGGGCCCGATCGATGAATCCCGTGCGCGGTTCCGGGTTCGCCGCCGCCACCATGATGACCAGCAGATCCGCATTGGCCACCACCACGCGCTCCACCGCGTCAGAGTCATCCGCCGAGCGCCGCAGTACCGTCCGGCGCTCCTCGATGCGCACAATGCGCGCCAGCGTTCCCGGGTCCCCGGAGAGATCCCCGACGACGGCCACCTCGTCACCCGTGGCGATCGGCTGGCGGCGCAGCTCGCGCGCCCGCATCGCCGTGACAGGGGCGTCTTGATCTTCGAACATGACGGTGTAGCGGCCGCGGTCGACGGTCACCACAATGCCCACGCGGGCATCCTCGTGCTTGGGCCTCTCCTTGGTTCGCGGGCGCGAGCCCTTCTTGGACGGGCGGACGCGGACATCGGACTCGTCCCACGAGCGAGGATCGCGGCGGCTCATGCACCACGCCCCTCGTCGCCAGCTCCGGCCTCGCCGGAGACCAGGGTGGCCCACATCTGCGGGAAGTCCGGCATCGTCTTGGCGGTGGTTGCCACGTTCTGAATCAGCATCCCCGGCACGCGCAGCCCGACGACGGCGGCGAACGTCGCCATGCGATGGTCGTGATACGTGTGGGCGGTGGACGCCTGCGGGGTGGCCATGACCGTGCCAGGGAACTGCAGTGCGGTCGGCCCTTCCGTCACGGTCACGCCGAACCGGGCCGCCTCGGCCGTCAGCGCGCGCAGCCGGTCGGTCTCATGTCCGCGCAGGTGCCCAATCCCGGTCAGCGCGGTGGGCTCGGCCGCGAGCAGGGCGAGGGCGGCCACGGTCGGAGCGAGCTCCGCCGTGTCCGCCACGGTGCCGGGCGAGGGAACCTGGGGCTGGCCGGCGTCGTCCACGCCGCCGCGCACACGCAAGGTCCCGGTGCGCGCGTCCTCGGACTGCGGCAGGAACTCCACGTGCGCACCGAAGCCGGGCAGGATCTCGCGCCAGCGGCCACCGATCTGCGTGGTGGTGGCTGGCCAGTCGGGGACGCTCACCTCCCCGCCGGTGACCACGGCGGCGCACAGGAACGGCCCGGCGTTGGACAGGTCTGGCTCGACGGTCACCGTGAAGCCCTCGGGACGACCCGGGGATAAGTGCCAGCTGGCCGCACCGGACTGTTCGGCCTGCACGCCGAGCTCGGACAGCGTGGCCAGGGTCATCCGGACGTGCTCGGGACTCGGCACTCGCTGCCCGGTATGGCGGACGTGGACTCCGCCCGGCAGGGCCGCGCCGATCAACAAGGCAGCGGTGAGGAACTGCGAGGAGTCGGAGGCGTCCAGGGCCAAGGCGGGCGCGCCGGCCGGCATCGGGGGACTGGTCAGCGTCAGCGGCAGCCGATCGCGTTCGCCGTGCTCCTGGACATCCACGCCGAGCCCGCGCAGTGCCTCGAGGATCGGGCCCATGGGGCGCACGCGCGCCTCCGGGTCGCCGTCCACGTGCACCGTGCCGGGACGCAGGGCGGCCACGAGCGGAACGAAACGCATCACGGTGCCGGCCAGGCCGACGTCGAGGTGCACCTCCTCCGCCAGGGGCTCACCCACCGGCAGGGGGTGCACGCGCAGGGCGCCGTCGTCGAGGTCCTCGAAGCGCGCCCCCAGCGCCGTCAGCGCGGCGCGCATGAGGCGGGTGTCCCGGCTGTCCAGCGCGCCGCGCAGGGTGCAGGCATTGGTGGCCAGGGCGGCCAGGACGAGGTAGCGGGCGGTGAGCGACTTGGAGCCGGGAAGGCGCACGGTCCCGCGCACGGGTGCCTCGGCGAACGGCGCTGGCCAGGGATCCACCGGAGCGGGACGGGAGTCGGCGCGGGTCTCGGTGGAGTCAGTCACGCGACCAGCATAGCCGCGTGCGGTGCGGGAATATCGGCGCCGGGCGCCAGCGCTATGCGTGGACACCAAGGGCCCACGACGACGCCGATGCGTCGGCGTCGTCGGACCGGGCCGCCGAGCCCGGAGTCCTGTGCAGGAGGAGCCATCATGAGCGTTGCCGTCCTCACCCGCGAGCCCGCCCGGTCTTCGGCCGTAGACTGGCCGGTGATGAGCACCTCTGCCCCTGAAGACCAGCCTGAGCGCCCCGACCACGCCCCGGAGAACGACCGTGCGGGGGTGGACGTCGCCGCCGAGACGGAGACCGAGCGCCGCGAGCGCTTCGAGTCCGTGGCCTTCGACTTCGTGGACCAGCTCTACTCCGCCGCGCTGCGCATGACGCGTAACCCGCAGGACGCCGAGGACTTGGTGCAGGAGGCCTACACGAAGGCGTACTCGTCCTTCCACCAGTACCGGCCCGGCACCAATCTCAAGGCGTGGCTGTACCGGATCCTGACGAACACCTACATCAACCTGTACCGCAAGCGCCAGCGCGAGCCCCAGCAGGCGGACACGGACACGGTGGAGGACTGGCAGATGGCCCGCGCCGCGGAGCACACCTCCACGGGCCTGCGCTCCGCCGAGACCGAGGCGCTCGACCACCTGCCGGACTCCGAGGTGAAGGCCGCCCTGCAGGCCATCCCCGAGGAGTTCCGCCTGGCCGTGTACTTCGCCGACGTGGAGGGCTACGCCTACAAGGAGATCGCCGAGATCCTCGACGTGCCCATCGGCACCGTCATGTCCCGGCTGCACCGCGGGCGCAAGCAGCTGCGCGAGCGCCTCACTGACTACGCCGCCGAGCGCGGCCTGGGCCCGAAGGCCCGCACCCACCAGTCCGCCACGACGCAGGAAGGAGCCCGCGCATGACCCCGAACACCCCCCGAGGCTGCTGCGACGGCGTCGGCGATGAGCACCTGCGCCGGATCTACGAGTTCCTGGACGGCGCCCTGACCCAGGACGACCTCGACACCGTCCGCGCCCACCTCGCCGAGTGCCCCACGTGCCAACAGCAGCGCGAGCTGGAGGAGCTCATCCGCTCCGAGGTCCGGCGCTGTTGCCAAGAGGAGAAGGCACCCGAGCAGCTGCGTGCCACCATCCGGATGCGCCTCACCCAGATCCGCGTCAGCCGCGGCTGAGCGGCCCAACGCTCCGGGGTGGGTAATGTCCCAGTCTCCGCGCTCCGGGGTGGGCAATGTCCCGCATTTTCGCGTTTGAGGGACCGTACCCACCCGGGAGAGGCAGGTCAGGACACTTCCCACCCGGGAGCGCGTGAGA
>JAUNTT010000126.1 GCA_030538555.1 Micrococcus sp. | reverse complement strand
GCGGCGGAGTCACAGCCGCAGCCGCACCACGAGCAGCCCCAGCACCCGATGCTAGGCGCCGTAGCGCAGCATCCCCTGCTGCAAGCCTTGCCGCAGGACCGCACCTTGGTCATGGGCATCCTCAATGTCACACCTGACTCATTCTCCGACGGCGGGCAGCACACCGACCCCGACGCCGCCATCGCCCACGCGCGCGCCCTGCGGTCCCAGGGTGCCGACCTGATCGACGTCGGCGGCGAATCGACCCGCCCCGGCGCCACCCCCGTGGACCCGCACGAGGAGCAGGACCGCATCCTGCCCGTGATCGAGGCGCTGCTCGCCGACGGCATCCCGGTCTCCGCGGACACCATGCACGTGGCCACCGCCGAGGCCGCCCTGCAGCTCGGACCCGTCATCCTCAACGACGTCTCCGGGCTGCACGTCGAGGAGGGCATGCCGGAGCTCGTCGCGGCCTCCGGAGCGCCCTACATCCTGATGCACAACCGCGGCACCCCCACGACGATGGACGGCCTGGCCACGTACGCAGACGTCGTCGGGCAGGTCATCGAGGAGCTGTGCGAGCTGCGCGAGCGTTTCCTGGCCGCCGGCGTGAGGGCCGAGCAGCTGCTGCTGGATCCGGGGCTGGGATTCGCCAAGGCCGGGGACCAGAACTGGGCGCTGCTGCACGGCCTGCCTCGGCTGCGCGAGCTCGGTCATCCCGTGCTGGTGGCTGCCTCGCGGAAACGCTTCCTCGGTACGCTGGTGGACGAGGTGACCGGCGCCGAGTCGGCGCCGCAGGACCGGGACATCGCCACGGCGGCGGTCTCCGCGCTGGCTGCGCAGGCCGGTGCGTGGGCGGTGCGCGTGCACGACGTCGGCGGCTCGGCCGCCGCGGTCCGTGTGGCCGCCGCGTGGACCGCCCCGGACACCGGCGCCGACACCGGGGCCGGCACAGGCGCGGGGGCCACCCAGCGCCACGGCGCCGCAGAAGGATTCAACACGGAAGCGAGGCTCGGATGACGGAGTGGACACACCAGCCGGTGCAGCAGGACCGGATCCGGCTCACCGGGCTGCGCGCCTACGGCTACCACGGGGTCCTGGACCACGAGCGTCGGGATGGGCAGCTGTTCATCACCGATGTGGTCATGCACGCTGACGTCGCTGAGGCCGCCGCCCATGACGATCTCGCCAAGACCGTGAACTACGCCGACGTCGCCGAGACCGTGATCGGCGTGGTCACGGGTGAGGCCATGGACCTCATCGAGACCCTTGCCGACCGCGTGGCCCGAGCCATCCTCGCCGAGCAGCCCCTCACGAACACCGTGGAGGTCACCGTCCGCAAGCCGCAGGCACCCCTGCCGCACGACTTCACGGACGTGCAGGTCAGCGTGGTCCGCACGCGTCAGGCGTTGGACTCGCGCCGTGCGACGGGCAACCCGAGTACCGGCGGAGGGTCCGGCCAGTGACCGCGGCGGGGGGTCGCAGCGAGGGCACGTGGGAGCACCCGGCCACGGGGCCCGCCCCCATGCCAACCCTGGGCGTGGCACCCGCGGAACCGGTCGACGTCGTGCTGGCGCTGGGCGCCAACCTCGGCGATCCGAATGCAACCCTGGACGACGCCGTCGCCGCGCTGTCCGCGCACCCGGGGCTGAGCCGGGTGCGCGCGTCGCCGCGGGCGGTGACCTGTCCGGTGGGCGGGCCGACCGGTCAGCCCGACTACGTGAATCTCGTGGTCCGTGCGGCGACCACGCTCTCGCCGTGGCATCTGCTGGGCGTGGCGCACCTCGTGGAGCAGGAACATCACCGGCGCCGCGAGATCCGCTGGGGTCCACGGACCCTGGATGTGGACATCATCGTCTACGGCGACCTGCGCAGCGATCACCCCGATCTCACCCTCCCGCACCCGCGCGCCGCCCAGCGCGGCTTCGTGCTGCTGCCCTGGCTGTGGCTGGACCCGCAGGCGCAGCTGGCGGGCGAGTCCGTGGCCACGCTGGTCGAGCACGCCGACGACGCCGCCACGGTGCGTCGGCAGGAGCCGCAGCGCCTGCACCTGCATCGTGACCTCGACGGGCGCGGCGATCGGCCGTCCCCCACGGGAGGTGACCCGCGATGATCTCCCTGCGCACATGGTGGCTGCCCGGACTGGGGGTGGCGGCGATGGCCGTGGGCTGGATCGCGGCCGTGTTCTTCCAGGACTCCGGCTGGCCCACGCCCTCGCTCGGACTCTCCGGGGTCACCACGACGACGGCGCTGAGCCTGGTGTGCCTGCTCTTCGGCCTGCGGATCCGCCGCGACCGGGACCGGCCCGTGGCTGCCCGCATGGACCCGGTCGCGGCGGCCCGGGTGCTCGTGCTCGCCCAGGCCGCGGGCTTCGCCGGCGCCCTCATCGGCGGCTGGCACGCCGGGGTGCTCGTGCAGGTGCTGTCTCGCTCCGCCGACGGCGCGCCCGTGCTGAGTTCCGTGCTCTGGATGCTGGCGGCGTCGCTGGTACTGGTGGCCGTGGGCCTGCTGGTCGAGACCTGGTGCAGAATCCCCCCTGCGGAGGAGGGTGGCGAGCCGGGATCCCGGCAGAATGGAGGGCGAGACGGTCGGCCCCCGCACGCGGAGGAACCTGGAAGAGAGCCCGGAACACAAGGAGGATATGCCCGTGCCCGCACTTGAGCTTCCCGGGGTGCAGTTCACCCCGTTGGCGACGTCCTACCTGCCGGTCCGGCACCTGGGCTCCATCATCGGCTTTGTGAGCTTCATCGCCGTGCTCGCCGTGCCGCTGATCCTGCGCTGGACGGACGTGTGGCCGGACTTCCCGGCGTGGCTGGCGTGGGGGCTGCCCGGCGTCGGCGTGGTCTGGATGCTGATCCAGCAGATCATCATTCCGCGGCAGGTCCGTGCGATGGGCTACGCCGAGCGTGAGGACGATCTGCTCTGGCGCTCCGGCATCCTCTTCCGCTCCGTGCAGGCCGTGCCCTACGGCCGACTGCAGTATGTGGACGTGGAGGACGGGCCCGTCATGCGGCGCTTCGGTCTGCAGTCTGTGTCCCTCAAGACCGCCTCCGGCTCCGCCGATGTCACCATTCCCGGCGTGACCCGCCAGGAGGCCGACCGGCTGCGCGAGGTCCTCATGGCCCGCGGTCAGGCGCGATTGGCGGGGCTGTGAGCACCGCGTTCCCCGAGCATCCCGAGCGGCCCGCACAGACAGAGCGACCCGGACACACGGAACCCGCCGCCGACGCGCCGGAGGCCGAGGTCGCCGTCGTCGATTCGCAACTGCCCACCGATGACGCGGGCTGGACCCGCATGCACCCGCTCTCGCCGCTCGCGCGCAGCTGGGCGTTCGTGCTGGTGGTGGTGTTCGTCTTCGGCCGCGGCGTCGTGGAGAACACGATCGACCGCTTCGTCCGCGGCGGCGAGGCCGACCGCGACACCCCCGAAGACTGGGTGCTCTCCAACGTGCTTCTCGGTCTCGGCATCTTCCTCGGCGTCGCCCTCCTGGTGGCCGGGATGTTCTTCCTGTCCTGGTGGTTCACGAAGTTCCGGCTCGAGGCCGAGCGGTTGTCCCTGCGCGAGGGCTGGTTATTCCGCTCACAACGGCACATGCGCTACGACCGCATTCAGGCCGTCGACCTGCAGTTCCCGCTCGTCGCGCGACTGCTGGGGTTGGCGAAGGTCCGCATCGAGGCTGCCGACGGCGGCGAGAGCGCTCTCGAGCTCGTCTTCCTCAAGCGATCCCGCGCCGAAGAGGCTCGCCGCGAGATCCTCGACCAGGTCGCCGGGCGGACTCCCGCAGCAGCGCCCGGTGATGACGAGGTCACGCACGCCGACCCGACCCTCGGCGACCCCGGCGCAGGCGTGCCAGGAGCGGACAGCGAGGCGACGTCGTCGGGCACGGCCGTGGGGGAGCGCCTCCGGCGCAACCTGCTGCTGCAGGACGAGGGCACGCGGATGCTGCGCGTGCCGCCGGGCCGGCTGATCGGCTCGATCCTGCTCTCGCCGGGGCTGTTGGGCACGCTGGCCGTGGTCGGCGGGATCCTGGGGGCCGGCTGGCTCGTGGTGTGGCTGTTCGGCGATCAGTGGTCCTGGGCCGAGGACATCCTGGATCTGGGCTGGGGCATCGTTGCAGCCAGTACCGTGCCGATCGCCCTGGGCGTGCTGGTCTCGGCGTGGGGCTCGCTGAACAAGGGGTGGGGGTTCACCGTCTTCCACACCGAGGACGGGCTGCGCCTGACCTATGGGCTCACGGAGTCCACCTCGCAGACCATTCCGCCCGGCCGCGTGCAGGGCGTGCTGATCCGCCAGCCGCTGTTCTGGCGGCCCTTCGGCTGGTACAGCGTCAAGGTGATGGTGGCCGGCTACGGCGAGCTCGAATCCGGGGGTGCGCGCAATGTGGCGCTGCCGGTGGGGCCGTGGGAGGACGTGCTCCGCGTGCTGACCGTCGTCGTCCCCGATCCGGGCCTGGACAGGGATCCGCGCGGGGAGGCGGGGCTGACCCCGGCCGAGCTGATGCGCCTGGCGGCCGTGGGCATCGGCGAAGAGGGCGGTTTCACGCACATTCCGCAGCGTGCCGCGTGGTACTTCCACTGGCACACGTGGCGGCGCAATGGCTTCACCACCACCCCCACCCTGCTCATCTTCCGCTCCGGCCGGCTGGGACGGAAGGTCAAGATCGTCCCGCATGAGCGGATCGAGGCCGCACAGCTCGGCCAGGGTCCGCTGCAGCGGCGCCTCCGGGTCGCCTCCGTCGTCGTCTACGTCCCCGGGCGCATCGTCCCGCTGTACACGGACGACATCGACGCCGACACCGCCCACCGCCTCTTCGAGGACGAGGCACAGATCGCCGCGGTGGCCCGGCGATACAAGGACCGCAACCAGTGGATGCGGACCGAGGAGCTCGAACGGTTCAACCGGCAACTCGAGCGCATGGGGCAGGCCGCGCGGGGTGGCGAGGACGCCGGTGACGGCGCAGCGTTGGGGGCGGAGTCGGGGGCGGCGGTGCGGTCGGCCGAGGGTGAGGTAGACGGCGCGACGACGGGGGCGGCGTCGTCCTCCCAGGCGGGCCCTCGATGAGCCCCGGCGTCCCGGCGGAGCAACGACCCGGCCGGCTCGGCATCGGCGTGATCGGCGCTGGGCGCGTGGGCGCCGTGCTCGGGGCCGCCCTGCGCGGTGCCGGGCACACCATCACCGGCGTGCACGCGGTCTCCGAGGCCAGCCGGACGCGTGCCGAGGCGCTGCTGCCGGACGTGCCAGTGCTGGAGATCCCGGAGATCCTGCGTCGCTCGGAGATGGTGCTGTTCGCCGTGCCCGACGACGTCCTGCCCGAACTGGTCTCCGGCCTTGTGGCGGCGGGATACGTGCAGACCGGGCACCTGCTGGTGCACACCTCGGGCCGTTACGGCGTGCAGGTGATGCACGCGGTGCGCGCGGCCGGGGCGATCCCGCTGGCGATCCACCCGGCCATGACCTTCACCGGGCTGAGCTTGGACCTTGCGCGGTTGCAGGACTGCCTCTTCGGGGTGACCGCGGACGCGGTGGTGCTGCCCGTGGCGCAAGCGCTTGTGGTGGAGATGGGCGGGGAGCCGGTGGTCATCAAGGAGGCCGATCGGGCTCAGTACCACCTGGCGCTCTCGCACGCCTCGAACCATGTGGTCACCCTGACGGCCCAGTCCGCGCAGCTCTTGGCGGAGATCGGGGTGAGTGAGACGGCGCGGCTGCTGCGTCCGCTGATGAGCGCGTCGTTGGAGAATGCGCTGAGCGACGGCGACGCCGCCCTCACCGGTCCCGTGGCCCGCGGCGATGTGCAGACCGTGGCGGCACATCGGGACACGTTGCGCGAACTCGTGGACGGCGGCATGGCGGAGGATGTGTTGCACGTGTGGCAGGCGTTGGCGCTCGCGACCGCCGACCGTGCCGAGGCCCGCGGTGCCCTGCGCCCGGAACTGGCCCAGCGCGTTCGGGACGCGGTGGCCGGTCAGGACTGAGGGCCGGAGAGCCCGAGCCGATTGCCGACGCTCGAGTCTGGGTTGTCCCGCTGTCAGCT
>JAUNTT010000125.1:3408-6193 GCA_030538555.1 Micrococcus sp. | reverse complement strand
TGACCTGCCTGCGCCTCCTGACCTGACTGCGCCGCGGCCTCCTGCTCACTGCGGTCCACCTCGAACTCGGCCGAGGCCACACCCGACTGCGCCTCCACCACGGTGATGACCTCGTCACGGACGCCCTCCGGCGCGACGATCTCGGCGGGCGAGCCCGCGCCGGCGTCGAAGTGCTCGGCCAGCAGCTCCTGACCGTCGCGCGCGTCAGAGGAACCGAGCAGCACATCGGTCTGCGACACCCCGGAGGCCTGCAACTGCGTGATGCCAGCCGCCAGAGCCAGCAGGACGGCCGCGGTCACGAGCCACACCGTCCGCGCCCGGCGCGCCACCACGGCCGCCACGCGCGTCCAGATCCCGTGGTCCTCCTCGAGTCCCTCGATGCGCCGTCCGCGCTCATCGCGAGGCTGCTCGAACACCTTGCCCTTCGCGGCCCGCTTCTCCTCGCGCTTCGCGGCATTCGCGGCCGAGGGGATCGTGGGCCAGAACGCCGCGCGCCCGAAGAGCTGCAGCAGCGCCGGCAGGAACGTCAGGGCAGCGAGCCACGCGAAGAGGATGCCGGAGGCCGCGATGGGACCCAGCGAGCTGTTGGAATTGAGATCCGAGAACAGCAGGATCAGCAGCGCGAAGCCGACCGTCGTCGCCGAGGCGGTGATGGCACCGAAGCTGCCCTTGAGCGCCGCCAGCAGGGCCGACGTCAGCTTCTCGCGGCGCAGCAGCTCCTCGCGATGCCGCGCCACCAGCAGCAGGCAGTAGTCGGTGGTCGCGCCGATGACCAGGATCGAGAGGATGCCCTGGGCCTGGCCGTTGAGCTGGATCCAGTCCCACGTGGCCATCCAGTACACGGCCACAATCGCCGCACACAGCGCCGCGACCGAGGTCAGCAGCACCAGGATCGGCAGCAGCACGGAGCGGTAGACGCTGATGAGTATCACGAAGACCACCACGAGCGCGACGATCAGCAGCAGCCCATCGATGCCCGCGAACGCCCCGCCCAGATCCGCGGAGAGTCCCGCCGGACCGGTCACGTGCCACGTCGCCTCGCTCACCACGGTGTCGGCCAACTCCGCATCGGCGCCTGCAGGATCGTCGAGCAGCTCCCGCAGATCGGCCACCACGTCGGCGGACTCGCGTTCGGCGTCGTCTCCCGAGCCGATCAGCGCCACGAGCTGCACGGCCTCGCCGTCCTCGCTCGGGATCGGACCGATGACCTGATCGACGCCGGCCACCTCACCGATCGCCTCGCCCAGGGCGGCCAACGCCGGGAACGCTGCCGCCGGATCGGCCGTGGACGCCGAACCGACGATGACCGCCGGAATCGCGGTGCCGTCGCGGAAGTCGGCGGCCCGCTCGCCCGCGATCGTGGACTCCGCCGAGGCCGGCAAGAACGTCGCCTGATCGTTGGACTGCACATCGGAGAGATTGCCGAAGGTCGGCCCGCCCACGCCCATCACCGCGAACCACACGAGGAACAGCACGGCGGCCAGGCCGAAGCGCAGCAGCGCCGAGGGCTGCCGCCCCGACCCAGCAGCGTCGCCGCCGCCCGCGTCACCCCTGCCGGCGTGCTCGCCGCGCTCTGTCGACGCGCTCAAGGCAGACCGTGCGGACTCCCCCTCGGCCACCGTCGTGGTTCGACGCCGCCGCAGCGGGGTCCGGAATTCGCTCAGATCAGGCAGTCGTGGCACAACCCTGAGCCTAGCCTGATGCTTCGACCGTCGAACAGGAGCGGGGGTGCCCGTAGGATCAGCGGCATGGACCCGCATACCCTCCCCGTGCCGCAGGAGCACCGCGCCCTGCTTACGGCCCTGCGGATCTTCAGCGAACGCGCGGACCGCGTGGCCGACGCCGCCGCGCGAGACCTGCACCTGCACCGCACGGACCTGCGCGCCGTCTCGATCCTCGCCCGCCGCGCCGCCGCAGGCCAGGAGACCACCGCCTCGGACCTGGGGCGGCACCTGCACCTGACCAAGGCCGCCACCACGGCCGTCGTGGACCGCCTCGTGGCCTCCGGGCACGCCGAGCGGCACCGCTCGGACGAGGACCGGCGTCGGGTCCTGGTGCGCCATACGGAATCCGCCGTCACCGACGGCCGGGCCGCGTTCCTGCCGATGTCCCTGGCGATCAGCGACGGTCTCGCCGAGATCAGCGCCGAGGACATTGCCACCGCGCTGCGGGTCATCACCGCCGCCACCGAGTCGATCGCCGAGCTCACCGGCGATGCCTGAGCCCGCCCCGGTGATCCTCGGGATCGACGGGCGCTCCGGCTCCGGCAAGTCCACCCTCACCGCGGCGCTCGTGACCCGGCTGCGCCGGTACACCCAGGTCAGCGTCGTGCCGCTGGATGAGATGTACCCCGGTTGGGATGGGCTGTCCGCCGTGACCCACGACGCCGGCCCCTACCTCGCCGCGCTGCGTCGCCTGCGCGACGGCGCACCCGGCGCCTGGCCCGTGTGGGACTGGGCTGCGGAGGCCCCCGGGCCGTGCCGCGAGGTGCCGGCGGCGCCGGTCATCGTGTGTGAAGGCGTGGGCGCGCTGTGCCGGCCCGCGCGCGAGCTGGTCGACGTCGGGATCTGGCTGGAGGCCGACGCGGACGAGCGACGTCGTCGGGCCCTGGTGCGCGACGGCGCGACGTTCGCGCCGCATTGGGAGCGGTGGGCGGCCCACGAGGCGCGCTACCTGGCGGAGCACCGCCCGGACGCAGGCGCGGACATCGTGGTCCGCGGGACGGTCTAGGCGACGAGATCTGCCGGACACAGGTCGGCGGCGACAACACATCGGAAACACCACA
>JAUNTT010000125.1:1433-3398 GCA_030538555.1 Micrococcus sp. | reverse complement strand
GGAGCGGTCACGGGGGTGTGGTCACGCCCGGCGTGCGGGCGTCAGCGCTGAGAGATTCAGCGGATGTTCGAGGTGTGACGGTTCACGGCCGCACGCAGCAGCGCGAGGTTGGTGCCGGAACGGTCAGCGGCCACGTAGAGGAACGTGGTCTCGTTGATCATCTTGATCAGGTGCAGCTGGTCGCCCAGGGTGAGGAGCATGTCCTCAAGCTTGGTGCGGATGTTGAGGATGGAGATCGTCTTCAGCTTGGCCTTGACCATCTCGGAGTTGTAGGCCGAGGCCACCTCGAGGTCGAAGTCCGAGCGCGTCGAACGCGAGGCCAGCGGCATGCCGGTCTCCAGATCGACGATGGACGCACCGATGAAGCCGTTCACATCGGCGTTGATGTTGTCGATGACCCGGGTCAGCTCTTCCTGGCTAGCCATGAGTATCTCCTCTGTATGAAAGCGGGGACGCGGAGGCGACGCCGCAATACGTAGAAGTGCCGCGTCGTTGATGATCCTACAGTTCCTCGCCCATAACACGAACCGCGGCGTCCAGTATGGATGCCTGCATCCCGCGTGCCGCTTTTTCACGCGGTGTCTTCAGGGTGCCCCGTGAGCCGTTCGGTCTCCGCGAGAACCGGCGGCGGTACGATGGCGGAGTCCGAAGACTGGTGACGCCTGTCCGCGCGATCATGACGCGCCCCGCCCCGGCTGATCGCCCCTCACGAAAGAAGCTCGATGCCTGATCCCTCGTCCCACGTGGTGCTCGGCGCCACCACGGCGCACCAGGTGGTCTTCGTCGGCCCCACGGGCGTCGGCAAGACGACGGCGGTCACCGCGTTGTCGGACATCGACGTCGTCGGCACGGACGTCACCCAGTCCACGCTGGCCTTCACCGAGGTAGCCGAGGGCGGGAAGACGACGACGACGGTCGGCATCGACTACGGCGAATGGACCGACCCCGAGGGGCGCAAGGTCGGCCTGTACGGCACCCCCGGTCAGGTGCGATTCTCCTCGGCACGCACCTCCGTGACCGCCGCCCGCTCCCGGCTGGTGCTGTGGATCTACGGTCAACGCCCGGACGCCTCCTTCCAGGTCAGCCGCTGGCTGGATCTGCTCGGCGATGAGAGCGTGTGGCAGCGCACCGTAATCGTGCTGACCCGCCTCGAGGCCGCCGATCCGGACAAGGCGATCGCCGTGGCCCGGCACAACCTGGACCCGCGCTTCCATTCCATCCCCATGACCACCGCCGATCCGCGCGTGCGCGAGGACGTCGCCCGCGTGACGCTCGCCAGCCTGGCCCTGACTCCCGGGAGCAACGGATGAGCCCGCAGCAATCCTCCACCGCCCAGTCCATCGGCGCCGAGAACCCTGAGTCGCTCGAGGACATCACGGTCGACCCCGAGGTCGCCGAACACTGGGAGCTGTGGTCCCGGGCCATCGGCGGCCTGGCCCTGCCGCGGCTCGAGGCGCTGCGCGCATCCGTACCGGAGATCCGCAGCGCGATGCTGTGCACGGCCGACGGCATGAACCTGTGCGCGATGGGCATCGAACCGGACAACGTGGGCCGGATGGCTGCCCTGAACTCCTCGCAGTTCGCGCTGGCCTCCTCGCAGGCGGAGATCGTGTCCGAGGGTGGAGCCTCGCGCGGGCAGACGATGGTCAACATTTCCACCGGCCACGGCCATCTGGTCCTGGCCAGCTTCATTCAGCCGCCACTGGGACAGCTGTTGCTCTCCCTCTCGGCCGAGTCGCTGCAGCTGGGCACGCTGATCGTGCGAGCCCGTCAGACCACCGCAGACATTCAGGAGTGGCTGACGAAGGCGCAGTCCGAGGGACAGACCCCGCCGCTGAGCCACTGACCGCTGGGCCCCTGCACTTCTCTCTTTCTCTCCCCCCCGAGCCACTGACCCCACACCCTGGGTTTTCGGGTCGAATCTCGGTGCTCTGGGGGCCGCAGAGCGCCGAGCTTCGACCCGCA
>JAUNTT010000125.1:0-1423 GCA_030538555.1 Micrococcus sp. | reverse complement strand
GGAGCCGCCACCCGCCGGGGGGGCGGGCCCCCCCCCCCCCCCACACACCCCCCCCAAAAACGGGGGGTGGGGCGGGGCGCGCAGGGGTTGGGTCAGGCCGGGTCGGCCGGGAGCTCCGGGGGGATCAGCGACGTCAGGGCCCGGTCGATCCACTCCTCGCTCATGTGCTGACCGAAGAGCACATACTGCATGATCAGCCCGGCCAGGGCGTCCACGAGGAAGCCGATATCGGTGCCCTCGGGCAGGCGAGCCACGGCGAAACGCTGGGTCACCACCTCCACGAGCGGGTCCACAAGAACGGAACGGATGTTGTCACCGTGCCCGCCCTGCTGTGCCAGCGCACCGACGAGAGCCTGCGACAGCCCGGAGGCCCCACCGCCCTCGATCTCGAAGCGCATCGCCAGCATCCAGCGGCGCAGATCCTCGCGCAGGTCGCCGGTGTCCGAGGGGCCCGGCAGCGGCAACTCGAGGTAGCCCTCCCCCATCGCCTCCACCAGCACGTCGATCTTGGACGGCCACCAGCGGTACACGGTCTGCTTGCTCACGCCGGCCCGTGCGGCGATCCCCTCCATGGTCAGTCCCGCGAACTGTCCTGGTGCCATGAGCTCGGCGGCGGCACGCAGGATGGCCTCACGGGAGGACTGGCTGCGCGGGCGGCCGCGGCGCTTCGGCGTCGTTTCTGAAGTCTCCATCGAGCGCACAGTCTACGGGTCGAATCGTCCGCTCCATGCGGTTCGTCACATTCCACGCGATCTCGTTGAGTGTGAGTGGAACGCAGTGTTCCGTTTTGAGTAGAGTTGAGTCTGCGCGCCCCGCGTGCTCCTGACCTCGGCCTCTGCGTGGCCGGCCGGCCGGTCCGCGGACGCCATTCCCTCTGCTTCACCTCCCCTTCGGAAGGCGCTGGCTCATGGCCACTCTGCTCTACAGACTCGGAATCGGGGCTGCCCGCAAGCCCCTGCTCGCCATCGTGGGGTGGGCCTTGCTCCTCGCCCTTGGTGTCACCGGGTTCCTCTCCTTCGGCGGCACGCTGTCCACGGCGGTGACCATCCCCAACACCCCGACGGCGCAGCTCACCGAGCGCCTCGAGCGTGAGTTCCCCGAGGCTTCCAAGGGCCGCGGCCAGGTGGTCTTCGCCACCGAGGACGGCTCCGAGTTCACCGACTCCCAGCGCGGGGACATCACGTCCCTGCTGAATCGGGTGGCGCGCGAAGACATCGTGGACTCCACGCTGAGCCCCTTCGAGGTGCAGGAGCAGCAGCAGGACGCCACCGCGCAGATCGAGGACGGCCGCGCGCAGCTCGATCAGGCCCGCGAGGACCTCGCCGCCGGGCGCACCGAGGCGGAGCAGGGTGCCGCCCAGATCGAGGACGGCCAGGCTCAGCTCGACGCCGGCCGAGAGGAGCTCAATGCCTCGCAGGCCGAG
>JAUNTT010000124.1 GCA_030538555.1 Micrococcus sp. | reverse complement strand
ACCCTGCGCGCCGGCGCCGTGCTCGCCGCCGCCGGCCTCGTGCTGAGCGCCTGCGCCTCCGACGACGGCACCGCCTCCGAGGCCTCCGGCATCACGATCTCCGGCTCGTCCACCGTCGCCCCGATCACGCGTGCCGTGGCCCGCGAGATCGGCGCCGATGTCACGGTGGAGGAGGAGGGCACCCTGGCCGGATTCGAGTCGTTCTGCACCGGCGAGACCGTGGTGCACAATGCCTCGGTGCCGATCCCGGGCGCCGAGGCCGACAAGGACTTCCAGGCCCAATGCGAGGAGAACGGGGTCGAGTTCATCGAGCTGCCCATCGCGCTGGATGCCGTGACGTTCGTGCGCAACAAGGAAGCCTCCTTCGTTGACGACATGAGCATGGAGCAGCTGCGGCAGCTCTGGGAGGCCGACTCGTCGGTGCAGACCTGGCAGGACCTGGACAGCTCGTGGCCCGCCGACGAGGTGGGTCTCTACGGCCGCGACGCCGGCTCGGGCACCCTGGCGTTCGTCGAGGAGCTCGTCCTGGACGGCGGGGAGATCCGCGAGGACTACCGCGGCACCCACGACGTCCGGGAACTCTCTTCGTGGATCGCCGACGACGCAGCCGGCGTCGGGTTCATGGGCATCGGCAACTACCTGGCCACCGATGGACAGACCCGCCTGCACCTGACGAACCTGACCGTGGCCGGCGTGGCCCCCAGCCTCGCCGCGGTCCAGGCCGGCGACTATCCACTGGCGCGGCCGCTGTTCCTCTACGTCGCCCACGAGGCGGTCGAGGACGACGCCGACCTCGCGGCGTTCGTGGAGGACTACCTGGGCCGGGTGAGCTCGGTGGCGCCACGCCAGTACTACTACCCGCTGTCCGAGGAGGCGATGGACGCCTCGAAGCAGCGCTTCGCGGACCGCACCACCGGCACCGACTATGACGGGCCGGGAGCCACCGACGTGTACTGAGTCTGGGCAGAGGGGGTGGGCCGTGTACCGCACCCTGGCCGCTCACCTGCTCACGGATGCGCCGTCGTCGTGACCCGGGCCCACCTAGACTGGACTGATCCGACGAATCCTCAGGAGCCCGAGCACCCCATGCCGTTCCCGCACCACCGTCCCCGCCGTCTGCGCCAGTCCCCGGCCGTGCGACGGCTCGTCGCCGAGACGCGCGTGCACCCCGCGCAGCTGATCCTGCCGGCCTTCATCAAGGAGGGCGCCGCCGAGCCCCGCGAGATCGCTTCGATGCCCGGCGTCGTGCAGCACACCTCCGACAGCCTCAAGGTCGCCGCACGCGAGGCCGCCGATCTGGGCCTCGGCGGGATCATGCTCTTCGGCGTCCCCGAGACCCGCGACGCCCGCGGCAGCGCCTCGTTGGACCCCGAGGGCGTGTTGAACCGGGCGATTGCCGATGTGAAGGCGGAGGTCGGTGAGGAGCTGCTGGTGATGTCCGATGTCTGCCTCGATGAGTTCACCGACCACGGCCACTGCGGTGTGCTCACCGACGAGGGCCGAGTGGACAATGACGCCACCCTGGAGATCTATGCGCAGATGGCGGTGGCGCAGGCCGAGGCTGGCGCGGACGTGCTCGGTCCCTCCGGCATGATGGATGGCCAGGTGCGGGTGATCCGCGAGGCCCTCGAGGCGGCCGGCCACACCGAGACCGTCATCCTCGCCTATGCGGCGAAGTACTCCTCGGCGTTCTACGGACCCTTCCGCGACGCCGTCGACTCGCAGCTCACCGGCGATCGCAAGACCTATCAGATGGACGCCGCCAATCGGACGGAGGCCCTGCACGAGGTGCTGCTGGACCTCGACGAGGGGGCCGACATGGTCATGGTCAAACCGGCCATGAGCTACCTCGACATCGTCCGTGACGTCGCAGAGCTCGCCGACGTGCCCGTGGCGGCCTATCAGATCTCCGGCGAGTACGCGATGATCGAGGCCGCGGCCGCGAACGGCTGGATCGATCGCCGCGCCGCCATCGCCGAGTCCGTGCTGAGCATCCGACGCGCGGGCGCCGACACCGTTCTCACCTACTGGGCGGCCGAACTGGGCCGCTGGATCAAGGAGGGCTCCCTGTGAGCACCGTGGACAGCATCACCAACGCCGAGGCGTTCGCCGCCGCTCAGGCCGTGATTCCCGGCGGCGTGGACTCGCCCGTGCGCGCCTTCGGCTCGGTGGGGGGCACGCCGCGCTTCATGGCCTCGGCTCAGGGCCCGTATCTGACCGACATTGAGGGCAAGCGCTACGTGGACCTCGTGTGCTCGTGGGGCCCCATGCTGCTGGGCCACCAGCATCCGGCCGTCGTGGAGGCCGTGAATCGCGCCGTCGACGCCGGACTGTCCTTCGGTACCTCCGTGCTGGGGGAGACCCGGCTTGCGGAACTGATCACGCAGCGTCTGCCGCTCGAGCGCATCCGTTTCGTCTCGACGGGCACCGAGGCCACGATGACGGCCCTGCGCCTGGCGCGCGGCGTGACCGGGCGCAACCTCATCATCAAGTTCGCCGGCTGCTACCACGGCCACTCAGACGGCCTGCTGGCCGCGGCCGGCTCGGGGGTGGCCACGCAGGCGCTGCCCGGCTCCGCAGGGGTCACGGAGGCGGCCGCCTCGGAGACCATCGTGGTCGAGTACAACTCGCGCGAACAGCTCGAAGCGGCCTTCGCCGCGCACCCTCAGAGCATCGCCGCCGTCATCACCGAAGCCGTACCCTGCAACATGGGCGTGGTGGAGCCAGCGGAGGGCTTCAACCGGTTCCTGCGCGAGATCACCGCGCGCCACGGTTCCCTGCTGATCTGGGACGAGGTCCTCACCGGCTTCCGGTCCACCCCCACCGGCGGGTGGGGTCTCAGCGGTGAGCACGAGGGCTGGACCCCGGACATCTGGTGCTTCGGCAAGGTCATCGGCGGCGGCCTGCCCACCGCAGGCCTGGGCGGCAGCGCAGCGATCATGAACCACCTCGCCCCGCTGGGGCCGGTCTACCAGGCCGGCACCCTGTCCGGGAATCCGGTGGCCATGGCCGCCGGCTACGCCACCCTGACCCACGCCGACGACGACGCCTACGCTCGCATCACGCAGGCCTCCGATGCGCTGCGCACCGGCCTGAGCGAGGCTCTGAATGCGGCCGGCGTCGACCACTCGATCCAGCGCGCCGGCACCCTGTTCTCCGTGGCGTTCGGCACGAGCGAGACCGGGGTGCGCACCTACGCCGACGCGCAGGGCCAGGACGTGTTCCGCTATGCGCCCTTCTTCCAGTCGCTGCTGGAGTCCGGGGTGTATCTGCCGCCGAGCGTCTTCGAGGCCTGGTTCGTCTCCGCCGCGCACGACGACGCCGCGATCAGCCACGTGCTCGACGCGCTGCCTGCCGCCGCGCAGGCGGCTGCTGCGGCACGACCGTAAGGGACAGCCGGAGAGGCGCCGTCGCGCCCGAAGGACTCAGTCGGATTCGACCGGCCAGGAGCGCGAGATGCTGGCCTGCGGATCCTTGCGGCGCAGGTACTCCTCAAAGCTGGCAGCCTGCTCTGCCTTCCATGTGATCTGACGCTCGTGCAGCTGCACCGGGTCGATCCGGATCTTCGCGTGCAGGCGGGCAAGGGCATCGGCCACCTGCACCGCGGCGAGGGCATCCGCCGCGGAGGTGTGGGCGTTCTCGAGGGTCACGCCATGGACCTCGGACACCGCGGACAGGGTGCGCTTGCCCTTGCGGAAGCGGTCGAATTGCCGATCCAGCACGAACGGGTCGATGACCGGCGTCGGGTCCAGGGGTGTCAGCCCCTGGCGCTGGGCCTCATGGTGGGCGACCGTGAAGTCATAGACGCCGTTGAAGGCGATGACCGGGATGCGCGCGGCGAAAAGGTCGCGCAGGGTCTCGAGGATCTCGCTCACACCCTGCCGCGCGGGCAGACCCTCGGCCTGCGCCTTCTCGGTGCTCACGCCGTGGACTGCAGCGGCTTCCTCCGGGATCGGCACCCCCGGATTGACCAGCCACTCGGCTTGGCTGGCCATTCGGCCGGACCCGTCGACCATCACGATCGTGGCGGTCACAATGCGCGCCTGCCGGGGGTCTCGCCCCGTGGTCTCGAGGTCGAATCCCGCTCGAATCTGCTCATGCCAGCTGCTCACGCGATCACGCTACCTCAGGGCTCGACGACGTTGAGGAGAGCACACTGGTGACCATGACGCCTCCCCGCCCTGCCGCCTCACCAGGACCGCTCACGGTGCTCGAGGCGCTCGCCGCCGTGGCGTGGCTGGTGCCGCACGGACACGTGATCACCTACGGCGGCCTCGCCGGCCTGCTCGGCGCGGGTGGTCCGCGCCAGGCCGGGCGCGCCCTGGCCGAAAGCGAGCCGGGCACCCCGTGGTGGCGGGTGGTGCGCGCGGACGGCTCCCTGCCCGAGCACCTGCTCGGGCAGGCGCGCGAGCGGTGGGTGGCGGAGTCCATTCCCGTGCGCGGTTGCGGTGCGGCGGGGGCGGAGGCGGGTTCGGGCGTTGACGTGGACAGGGTGGACGTCCGGCGCGCGGCCTGGCAGCCGACCACGTCGCAGCTGCGACAGATCGAGCGACTGCGCGCCCGGCTGGGCTGAACGCTTAACGTGTCGGTCGGTCTGCAACGATGAGATCCATGAGCAGCCCAGACGTCGACGACGCCGCCCCCCAGGTCCGCCTGCACGGGGTGCGGGGTGCTCTGTCCGGTCCGGTGACGTTCACTGCCGAACAGGAGGCGGTGCTGGGGCGTGAACCCGGACACGGGCCGGTGCTCGTGGTGGGCGGTCCTGGCACGGGGCGCAGCACGCTGGCCGTGGAGCTGGTGGCACGCCGCCTGGAGGCCGGGCTGGATCCGCACCGAGTGCTCGTGTTGGCTCCGACGCGCCGGGCGGCGGCCACGCTGCGCGAGCAGCTGGGCGCCCGCTTGAGCGCGGCCGGCCGGGACACTCGCGCGGCCACGCCCGTGCGCACATGGTCCTCCTACGCCTTCGACCTGCTGCGTCGGGCGCGGCTGCACGGTCCCTTGAGCCACCTGGAGCACGCCCCGCGGCTGCTCTCCGGTGCCGAGCAAGACACCGTGATCGCCGAGCTGATCGAGGGGCTGACGGCCAGCGTGGGCGCCGTGACGATGTGGCCGGAAGATCTGCGGCCCGCGTTGCCCACCCGAGGGTTCCGCCAGGAAGTACGGGAACTCGTGGACCGGATGAGCGAGCTCGGCCTCGAGCCCGGCTGGCTGCAGGCTGCGGGTCGTCAGCACGGCCGGCCGGAATGGGAAGCAGCCGCGGTCCTGATCCAGGACTATCGGGACCGCCTCGACCTCGGCATGGCGGAGGCCTTCGACCCTGCCGGACTCATTGCCGCCGCCGTCGAGTTGCTGCGCGTGGGGGCGCCGCCCGCGAGCGACGACGCTCGAGCGGGCTCGGCGACGCCGGGCGGGGACGCGCCGTCGGCACCGCCGACGATGTCCGTGGGGGAGGAGTTCGCCGCCGCGGAGCGGGCGCACTGGCAGCTGATCGTGGTCGATGACCTGCAGGAGGCCAGCCCCGCCATGCATGACCTGCTGCGTGTTCTGGTGACCGATGTCGACTGCGTGCTGACGGCCAGCCCGGACACCACCGTGCAGGGCTTCCGCGGGGCCCGGCCGGACCTCGTGCACACCTACCCGGACGTGCTGGGTGGCGCCGCGGGTGCACGCGATTCCCAGCAGCGGGTGCACGTGCTCACTCAGGGCCACCGCTTGGGTCCGAAGGTGCTCGCCGACTGGCAGCGGATCGCAGCTCGCATTGGCACGCCCAGTGCCGCCATCGTGCGGGCCAGGACGGAACTGACCCCCGCCGCCCCGCGCGGCGGCACCGAGGCGGTGGAGCCGTCGGCGCCCGACGACGCACCGCGCGCCGAGCCGAGCCCGGCCACGGCCGTGCCCACCACTGCCGTGCTGGCTTCGCGTGAGGCCGAGCTGCAGTTCGTGCTGCAGGAGGTCCTGCGAATCCATCACGAAGACCAGGTACCCCTGGCCGAGATCGCCGTCCTCGCACGCTCCGGCACCCACGTCCAGGAGCTGGCACGGTTCTTGGAGGGGGAGTCGGTGCCGGTCCACCGCGATGCCACCGGGACCGTGCTCAAGGACCAGCCCGCCGTCGCTCCCTTGCTGAGCCTGCTTCGCACGGTCACCGGCATTGCCGCGGCACTCGAGCGCGCCCAGGATGCCCGCGAGGACG
>JAUNTT010000123.1 GCA_030538555.1 Micrococcus sp. | reverse complement strand
AGCTGTTCGATGTCTACGACGCGACGCTGCGGTTCACCACCAACCGCGAAGAGCCGGTTTCTCCTCCTTGTGGATCCGAGTCCGGATTGTCCGTGGAGATCGATGAGTTCGTGGAGTTCGGGGACGGTGAGAGGCTCTCATTGCGCTGGGATCGCGGACTCACGATTCTCCCCGCCAGCTCATTGACCCTCTCGGAACTGCACGAGCACGTCGATTGCGCGCTGCTGCCCGATGAGAGTGAGGGGGAGGATGCGAGTGCCGCACGGTCCTGGGCGGAGTACACGCGCCTCCTGCGGCTATAGGGCATGGACCTCACACCCTCTCAGCTCGCCGAGGTGCCATGTCGCATCGAGCTATCCCCGGAGTTACGCAGCCGTTTCGGCACAGGGATCGATGGCCATAAGCCGATGGCTAGCTAGCGCGTCACACCTGAAGGCTCGCGGGCGGCGGAGGCGATGCGCCGCCGGGCCACGAACCTCGCGATGGGTCCGAGCACCGGAACGAGGACGACGACGAGGATCCACAGCACCATCCTGTGGACAACGGGCGCGACCCGCTCCTGCTTTTGTCTAGACTCTTGGCTCAGGAGGGATGACATGAGAGAGCTGACGGGGACCACGGTCCGGGACGCAATGCCTCACGGAGGTGCACAGTGAGGGTCCTCGTGGTGTTCAGCCTGCCGCTGCTCGTCTGCGCCTCGATGTTCGCGCGGTCGTTATTCCGAGTGACGCGGCGTGGGCGCATTCTTGTGCGCGGTGAGAAGACGACCGGCGTCGTGCTGGACTCACAGCGCCACGGCTGGTTCCTTCGCGTGTTCTGCTCGCGGGGTGACCGGGAACTCGTGGAGTTCCGCACGCAGGAGGGCCATGTCATCCGAGGCGAGACGTATCACCACACGGACACGTGGCATGGGCGGGACGGTCTCGACGTCGCAGTGTCCTACCTGCCCAACAAGCCCCAGTTGTTCGTGGTGACCTCCGGCCACAGCAGGCTCAACCCCTTCTTCCCGCTGGACGAGGGTGTCCGGTTCTGGGGCGCGCTCGCCGGGATGGCGGCCATCCCCCCGTTGGTACTGCTGGGGATCTACGCGTTATTCAAGAGCGTCTCGTGATCAGCCGAGCCGCGGGGTGAGGACGCCGTGGCGCGGGAACGCGCCCAGAAGTAGACCGCGGGTCCGAGCACGGGGACGACGAGGACGAAGGCCGCCCAGAGGAGTCGGGGCCAACCGGTCAGCACGGGATCGCGCAGACGACGGTGACCAGCGAGCGACCCGCTGATTCCCGTGCTTCCGCCCCGCCTACACCTGAGGCCGGCGCAGGTCCCGGCGGTTCTCCGGGAGCAGCGTGAAGGTAGGCGGTGGGTCCGCCGCCGCGGCTCAATGGCCGAGCCAGCTCGGTGGAGAACACGCCGTCTACCAGCAGTTCCTGGGCAATGTGCACCCCCACCACTTCGCCGAGGACCATCAGGGCTGGCGTCGGGCCCCCGGCGGCATCCGTCAGCGCAACCACCTGGGAGGTCCGGCACTCGAAGACCACCGGGGACTGCGCCACATACGGCACGGACACCACCGTCGAGTCGGCAGGCTGAAGACCGGCCAGGGCGAATTCGTCCACCTCGGGGCCCACCTCGGCGGAGGTGAGATTCATGGCCTCCGCCAGATCCTCACTGACCAGATTCCAGCAGAACTCGCCCGTGTCTTCGGCGTTCTTCGCGCTGTCCTTGCGGCCCACGCTCGAGAACCCCACCAGCGGCGGCATGTAGTTGAACGCGTTAAAAAAGCTGTACGGCGCCAGATTCAGCACGCCATCGGCACCGCGCGTGGAGATCCACCCAATGGGCCGCGGGGCCACGATCGAAGTGAACGGGGAGTGGGCCAGGCCGTGCCCGTCTTCGGGTCGATAGAAGTGCCGGGCGGTCTCCGGGGGCGGGGGCGCGCTCATGCGCTCATTCTCGCCCACGCCCCGGCGTGCCGTCCGCGCGCCGACCGCATCGGCCGACGCCCCCGGGTCTGACGCCCCGGGCCCGACGCCGTCCGCTCAGGGCAGCTGCACCGTGGTGGCGCCGCCGTCCTCGTTGCGCTCCTCCGAGCCGTCCTTGTCCTTGTTGCGCATGGCCTTGATGGTCTTCACCACGGTGCCGACCAGCGACTCGCCGCCCCAGTAGGTGGCGCTGTCACCATCGACCTTGAGCACCACGTTCTCCGGGTTCTCCGGGCCGCCCTCCATGAAGTGATCGGCGCCAGAGGACCACAGCTGCGCCACGAGGTCGCGATCCTTGATGATCTCGGCGGTGCCGGCCAGCGACACCCAGGCCGTGGACTTCGCGTACGCCACGTTGACCTGCGGGTTCGCGCGGACTTCCTCGACGACGTCGGAGGTGGACTTCACGAGGAACAGCACGTCGCCGTCCTCCTCGGCCACCTGCGTGGACAGCGGACGGCTGACCAGGCGTCCGGTGCCGTCCGTGGCGTGGGTGGTGAGCATTGCGATGTCCATGTCCTCGAGCAGCTCGTGGACCTTGGCCACCTCCTCGGCGGAGGCGGTGTCCGCGGCACCGGTTCCGGCGGTGTTGACCTGGGCGGATGCGTGGTTGCCATCATGATGAGTCATGCTCCGCACGCTACGGCCCGTCCGGGCCGGTGACCAGAGTCCGGGCGCGCAGGGCGAGCTCGAGCGCGAAGCGCGACTCCGGGTCGGCCAGCTGCTCGCCGAACAGGTCCCGCAGCCGTTTCACCCGGTAACCCACGGTCTGCTGGTGCACACGCAAGTCCTCGGCCATCGGACCGCGCTGCCCGTGATGCCGCAGCCAGGCCAGCAGCGTGTCCTGGTAGACGGCCCGCTTGGCCTCGCTCACCGCCTGCAGCGGCGCGAGCACGGTCTCGGCCAACTGGGCCACGGTGCGCGGCTGTGAGCCGAGGATGATCTCCACCAGGTGATCTCCGGCCTGCACCGGCTGACGGACGCGGGAGTCGCGCTGCGACGCCAGCACCTGCGCCACCTGATGCGAATAGGGCAGATCCGGCCAGTCGACGGCGGGCCCGACCACGGCACCCGTTCCGGCCAGCATCCGCAGCAGCCGCGTCTGCGGCCCCTCCCGGCCGGCAACGATCGCCACGGCCTCCGCCTCCCGTTCCACGACGACGCCGCTCGCCCCCAACTGCAGCCGCGCCCGGGCGGCGGCCTCCACGGCCATCACCACGGCGCAGACCCGAGGCGGGACGCGCCACTGGGCGGCCGCGGCCAGGCGGTGCACCTCGGCACGGCTGGCCTCACCTCCCATGAGGGCGTCCACCAGCTCCACGCGACGGCGCTCCCTCAGCCCCGCCTGCGCCATCTGTTCGGCCGCATAGGCCTGCGCGCTGACGGCGGAGAGCTCGTCGATGTAGGCCCAGATCGACTCGCCCAGATCCACCATGACCGACAGATCCAGCCCGGCCTCGATGCACGCGGCGGAGAGCTCACGGAAGGAGATGCGCGCACCCACCCGGTAGGCCGCCAGCAGCGCGTCCATGGACCGTCCCTCCCGGAACTCCCCGGCGCCCAGGCCGGCCACCAGCCGTGCGGAGTCCGGGTTCAGGGCGGGCTCGTCCGTGCCGGGCAGCGCCACCAGCCGGCTCAGCGCGGTGTTCACGCCGCGAGCCAGCGCGGTCCAATACCGGCCCTCCGTGGCGGCCGCATACGCGGGCACATGCTGCGGGACGGCCTCGATGAGCCGCGCGGCCAGCGCTGGGACCACCGGCGCGAGCACGGCGGGCAGCTCGGGTGGCAGGGCGGACCACGGGTGCGGGGACGGGGTGGCCGCGGCGGGTGCCATGGGCGGGGACTCCTGAGATTGTCTCGAGGCAATAAAGATGACCCCCCAAGCCTACGCCCGACACACAGAATTGCGCCCGTCCGACTGACTAGGCTGGAGCCATGGCTCCCGAAGCACTCCTGGCCCGCATGGCGCGATCTCTGATCACCCCGCTGCGCCCCCAGGACGTCTTCTCCGTCTTTGACCCCGTGCACTCGTCACGGCAGCTGCGCGGCGTGGTCACCTCCGTCACCCATCCCACCGCGGACACCGTGACCATCGCGTTTCGACCGGGCCGCGGCTGGCGTCGGCATGAGGCCGGGCAGTGGGCACGGATCGGCGTGGACGTCAACGGGGTGCGGCAATGGCGCACCTATTCGCTCTCCGCCCCCGCGGGCCGGGACCCGGAGATCACGGTGAAGGAGATCGGCGTCGTCTCCTCCGCGCTGGTGCGGACCACTCGGCCCGGAGACGTGCTCTTCCTCGATCTGCCCTCGGGTGACTTCGTGCTCCCCTCGGAGACGCGCCCGCTGCTCATGCTCACCGCCGGCTCGGGGCTCACCCCCGTGATGTCCATGATCCGCACCCTCGTTCCGGCCCGCGAGGATGCCGACGTCGTCCTGATCCACTCCGCCCGCACCCCCGCCGACGCTCTCTTCCGCGAGGAGCTTGCCGAGCTGGCCGATCAGTTCCCGGGCCTGCGCGTGCACCATCACTACACCCGCGAGCAGGGCCGCCTGGACCTGAGCGCCCCGGACGCGATCGCGCGGCTCTGCCCGGACTGGCGCGAGCGGGCGGCCTACGCGTGCGGGCCCACCGCGTTTCTCGACGACGCCGTCGCCCTGTGGGAGCGCCACGGCGACTCCGAGCTGACAATTGAGCGCTTCCGCGTGGACCTGGCCGGCGGGACCGCCGGCGCCGGGGGACTCACCACCTTCGAGACCTCCGACCTCGAGGTCGATGCCGGCGGCGACGTGCCCCTGCTCGAGGTGGCAGAGGACGCCGGGATCGCCGCCCCCAGCGGCTGCCGCATGGGCATCTGCCACGCCTGCCTCACCCCGCTGCGCTCCGGTCAGGTGACCGACCTGCGCACCGGAGAGGTCCACGGCGAGCCTGGCCAGCTCATCCAGACCTGCGTCTCCGCGGCGGCCGGACCCGTCTGCCTCGACCTCTGACCTCGCGGCGGTCAGGCGGGCCCACCCGTCCCGACGCCGTCCGCTCACCTCACGTGACCACCCGAACCTGAGAACCTCAGGCCCGAACCCCGCACCACCTCGTGTCGGTGCAGAAAGCGAGTAGCCATGACCCTCGCGCTGATCGCCCCCTCCTCCCCGCAGCGGCGCCGCTCGGGTGCCCTGGCCGAGACCGGGCACCCCACCGTGCGTCCGCCGGCCGCCGCGCACCTCACCGACGAGCAGATCGCCGAACTGGGCCGCGAGCTCGACGCGATCCGCGATGAGGTCATCGCCCAGCGCGGGGCCGCCGATGCCCGCTACATCCGCACCGTCATCCGGGCCCAGCGCCTGCTCGAGCTGGCCGGACGCGGCACGATCATCGCGACGCAGGGCAAGCGCGGCTGGGTGGCCGGCGTCGGGATGCTGGCCGTGGCCAAGATCGTGGAGAACATGGAGATCGGCCACAACGTGCTCCACGGGCAGTGGGACTGGATGCGGGACCCGGACATCCACTCCACCACGTGGGAGTGGGACTTCGTGACCCCATCTCGGGCGTGGCAGCACACCCACAATGACCTCCACCACCGCTGGACCAATGTGGTGGGCAAGGACCGGGACGTGGGCTACAACGTGCTGCGCATGGACGCGGACGAGCCGTGGAAGCCGCGCCACCTGCTCAACCCCGTGATCAACGCGGGGCTTGCCCCGATCTTCGAGTGGGGCATCGCCCTCTATGACCTCGAGCTGGACCGCGTGCGCGCCGGGGACAAGTCCTGGAAGGACCTGCGCGGGGACCTGCGCGCGGTGGGAATCAAGGCGCTCAAGCAGTTCGCCAAGGACTACGCCGCCACACCCTTCGCCGCCGAGGTCCTCAACGGTCGCGGCAAGCGCGCGCTGTGGGCGACGCTGACCGCCAATGGCCTGCGCAACATCTGGGCCCACTCCGTGATCTTCTGCGGGCATTTCCCCGAGGGCGTGGACACCTTCACCGAGGAGATGGTGGAGGGGGAGACCCGCGGTGACTGGTACGTGCGCCAGATGATCGGCTCCGCGAACATCGAGGGCTCGGCGGCCATGCACTTCATGACCGGCAATCTCTCCCACCAGGTGGAGCATCACCTGTTCCCGGACCTGCCGTCCAACCGCTACGCGCAGGTGGCGCCCAAGGTGCGTGAGCTGTGCGCGAAGTACGGCCTGCCCTACGTCACCGGTCCGCTGTGGAAGCAGGTCGGCTCCGCGTGGGGCAAGG
>JAUNTT010000122.1 GCA_030538555.1 Micrococcus sp. | reverse complement strand
TGAACAGGAAGGCGATGAGGCCGCCGGTCACGTGCAGGGCGTGGAAGCCGGTGGTGATGTAGAACGCCGAGCCGTAGGCGTTGGCGGCGATGGTGACGCCCTCGCTGACCAGGACGGCGTACTCGTAGGACTGCACGGCCACGAAGACGCTGCCCATGAGGAAGGTGAGGATGAACCACTCGACCATGCCCCAGCTCTTCACGGCGAAGATCCCGCCGGTGCGACGCGGCTGGAGTCGCTCTGCGGCCCACACGCCGAACTGCGCGGTGACGGAGGACAGCACCAGGATGGTGGTGTTGATCGCCGCGAGCGGGATGTTGAGCAGCGCGGTGTTCTCGGCCCACAACTCTGGGGACGTCGAACGCAGCGTGAAGTACATGGCGAAGAGCCCGCCGAAGAACATGAGCTCGCTGGCCAGCCACACCATGGTTCCGACCTGGACCATGTTGGGGCGGCTCGGGAGCCCAGTGGGCGCGGCCTGCTGGAGAGTGGGAGTAGCTGTGGTCACGGACCCATTATGTCCCGAAGAGGGTCGACGCGCCTAAATGGAACCTACCGTGTCGTCACTGTTTCGTCGCGCGATGGAGACATGTTCAGGGAGACTGCGCCGCGAGTCTTCAGATTTCTCCCAGGATCACGCGGCTGGCGGGCGCCGGACTACAGTTTCCAGCGTGACTGTCACCCCGCGCGCTTCCGCAGAGAATCACAGCTGGCCGGACATCCTCCGGCGCCTCACCCTCGCCGAGGACCTCGACGACGCCTCGGCCGCGTGGGCGATGGAGGAGTTGATGAGCGGGGCTGCCTCCGAGGGGCAGGTCGGGGCGTTTCTCATCGCTCTCGCCGCCAAGGGGGTCACGGTGCCGGAGCTGCGCGGCCTCACCCAGGTCATGGTGGACCACGCCCGTCCCGTGTCGGTGCCGGGGGAGACCCTCGACATCGTGGGCACCGGCGGGGATCGTCTCGGCACCGTCAATCTGTCCACCATGTCCTCCCTCGTGGCGGCGGGCGCCGGCGTGCGGGTGGTGAAGCACGGAAATCGCGGCGCGTCCTCGACGGCGGGTGCGGCCGATGTGATTGAGGCGCTCGGCGTGGATCTTTCAATGCCGCCCGAGAAGGCGGAGGCCTGTGCGGTGGAGGCCGGCATTACCTTCCTCTTCGCCCAGCAGTACCACCCCTCCATGAAGCACGTCGCCCCGGTGCGCAAGCAGCTCGGCGTGCCCACCGTGTTCAACTTCCTGGGCCCGCTCAGCAATCCGGCCCAGGTCACGGCGCAGGCTCTGGGCTGCTCCTCGGCTCCGATGGCGCCGCTGCTGGCTCAGGTCCTCGCGGACCGGGGCGTGCGCGGCTTCGTCTTTCGCGGCAGCGATGGTCGAGACAAGGTGACCACGTCCGGTCCCACCACGGTCTTCGAGGTGCGCGAGGGCGTCACAGAGTTCGAGCTGGACCCTCGAGAGTTCGGGATTGAACTGACCTCGGTCGAGGCCCTGGCCGGTCGCGACGGCGTCCACAATGCGCAGATCGTGCGCGACGTGCTCGCGGGTCAGGTCTCGCCCGTCCGGGAGGCGGTGCTGCTGAACACGGCACTGGGCCTGGCGGCCGCCGAGGCGGACACGACGGCGCCGCTGCCGGAGCGGATCGCGGCCAAGATCGAGGTGGCCCGGGAGTCCATCGACTCGGGCGCCGCCACCGAGGCGCTGCGCCGGTGGGTGGAGTTTTCCCGCTCCTGACCTTCGCGACGCCGCGCGGTCAGCTCACTCGTCGAAGCCGAGCGCCCAGCCCTCCTCGAGGTCCTGGCGAGCGTAGGTGCGGAACGCGAGCATCGTCTCGGTGTCCTCAATGCCGGCCACCTTCGAGAGGTGGTCGGCAATCACGTCCGCGAGATCCTCGTAGGCGCGCAGCGAGACCATCGCCACGAGATCCCACGTGCCCGTGACGGAGTACACAGCGGTGACGCCCTCGACTGCGGCGATCTCCTGCGCGGTCTCCGGGATGCCGTTCTTGGCGGTCTTGATCATCACGATGGCGGTGACCATGTCGAGCCTCTTTCTGAATCTGAAGTGAAGGTTGAATGTCAGTCGCTCGAGGGCTTCAACGTTGACGCGAAGCCGCTTGTGACCAGCGACGACGCGGCAGCGAGGTGACCGCGCGCCGTCCCAGCAGGCCGAGGGCGAGCGATCCGGCGGCCACGAGGATGAAGGCGAGCGGCGCCCCACCGAGGTCCGCCACCACGCGTCCCACCATGCCGATGACCAGCGTGCCCAGCCAGACCACCACGCCGTGGGGCCACAGGCGGGACCACGTGGTGTGCGCATCAGTGCGCAGCCCGCCCGTCGCCACGGTCATGATCACCAGACCCAGCAGGAAGGGAGAGGCCGTCACCAGCAAGCCGGGTGCGCCGTCTGCGGTGTTGTGCTCTCCCTGTCCGATCGCCACGAAGCCCAGCACCACCAGGCCGTCGGCGAGCAGCGCGAAGGACGGCGCCCACGGCGAGACGGCACGGCGGGGAGAACGCTCAGGCACAGGGGAGTCAGTCATCCGCCCATCGTCCCACGGTGACGCTGCCCCGTTCTCAGCGCACCGCGAGGTCGTCGATGAGGAAGAACGTGGCCCGGGAGGCATTCTCCGTAGCCACCCAGCGCAGCGTGACCTGCTGACCGCGCCAGGCCCGCAAATCCAGCGACGCGGGCTGATAGCGGCCTGAGCGGTGCAGATTGCTCCACTGTCGCAGCGTGGTGACGCGTCCGCGCGCATCCACGATCTGCAGGCTGAGCCGGTCGTAGGCGTACCAGGTGGTCCACTCGTTCGAGGCGACGCGCACGGACACGTCGAGGGCGCTGGCGTCCGCGGGCACATCGATCACCTGCTGCAGGGTCTGCGTGTGGCTGCGCCCGAGGCCGCCGAGCTGCGCGTGACGGCCGCCGCTGGCGGCGTTGGCCGAGGCGATGATCGCTGATGTGGCTCCCGACCACCCTCGGGACCCGTCCTCGAAGCCACCGTTGACCACCGCCGGCGCCGGTGTGGGATCCGGCGCCGGTGCGGGAGCCTGGGGCTGCAACGCGGGGGAGTAGAGCAGTCGATCTGGGCTGGCCCCGATGCGCCCGGTCACCTGGCCGGTTGTCGCCGTCGTGGTCACCGCCGCCGAAACTTGTGCGGGGCTGCTCGCCGGATTGTGCTGCAGGTGGGTGGCCACCGCACCGGAGACGATGGCGGCCGAGAGTGATGTGCCGGAGACGGATTGGACGGCGTCGGGTCCGGTGTGGGACGCCGTCGCGACGTCCTGGCCGGGAGCGAAGAGGTCGATACACGAGCCCCAGTTGGTACCGGCCACGGCCGCACCGGTGGCGGCTACGGCGCCGACCGTCACCGCGGTGGGTACCCGCGCCGGGGAACTTTCGCAGGCATCGGTCGCCGTGTTGCCCGCGGCCACCACGGTGGGCACGCCGGCGGAGATCAATTGCGCGACGGCGGCGTCGAAGGTCGCGGACGCGCCGGCCTGAATGCTGATGTTGGCCACGGCGGGGGACTGATGATTCCGTGCGACCCAGTCCACGCCGGCGATCAGGGTGGAGTAGGAGCCGAAGTTATTGCAGTTCAGGACGCGGACCGGAACGAGCGTCGCGTCCTTGGCCGCGCCGAAGCTCGCCCCGCCGATCGCGGAGGCGATGGCGGTGCCGTGGCCGACGCAGTCACCCGTGCCCAGCCCGTCACCGACGCCGTCGTAGCCGCCGACCACGCGGGAGCCGAACTCGGTGTGGTCGGCGCGGATGCCGGAGTCGATGACGTAGGCACGCACGCCGGCACCGGTCGCGGTGTTCGTGTAGCTGCCGTCCAGGGGCAGTGCGCGCTGGTCGATGCGGTCCAGCGCCCACGGTGCCGAGGTCTGCGTGGTCGCCGCCGTCGAGGCGACGTCGACGGCGGCGTCCTGCTCGACCCACCGCACGCCCGGAAGGCTGCGTACGGCAGCTAGCTGCGTGGCCGACACGGTGGCTGCGAAGCCGCCGAGCGCGGGGTAGCGGTGTGTGACCGCGCCACCCAGGGCCTGCACGGCGCGCGCGGTGCGATCGAGGTCGGCGTCGTCGTCGAGCATCACGAGGTAGCGGTGGGCGAGGGCATCGCCGTCGGCTTCCAGGACGGGAGCCAGGCCGGCGGAGGCGTTCGGGGTGGTGTCCGGCCCCGTCGAGTCCAGCCCCGTGGCGAGCGGCGCGGCGAGGGCTGCGGGACTGGTCCCCGCAGCAACGAGGAGAACGGACGCGGCCACGGAGGCCAGGCGCAGGGCGCGGGGGGACGGCATGGGAGGGAAGCCTTTGCGAGACGATGCGAAGCCGACGGGGGAGCGCGGCACATGACGGGTCAACCATAACGGTCCCGCTCCGGGATGCCGGCGGCGCGCCACGCCGCGGAACGGACTATGGAGTGACGGGTTCCGCGCCGCGCTGTCGCATCTGCTCGCCGACGCGCGAGGTGAGCACGGATTCCGTGCGCGCGGCGGAGTCGAGCATGCGCTGGCGCAGGTGCGGGTCGGCGTCGTCGAGTTCATCCGGGATCAGGAGCACCCGGGGGATGCCGGTGGGATCGTCCTGGGCGGTGGTGATGAGCGTGGGCGCCCACGTGACGTCGTCGACGGCGAAGCTGCCGTCGGGCTGCTCGGTGAAGGTGAGTTCGACGAGGGCGCCGTCGTGGACTTCGGGGCCGGCGTTGGGCATCGAGGCCATGAGGTTGCCGGTGCTGTAGACCACCCACATGCCCTGCACCAGGTCCACGGGCTGGGTCCAGTGTGGGTGCTGGCCGATGACGGCGTCCACCTCGCCGGAGCGGGCGATGACGTTGACCATGTACTGCTGGTTGGCGTCCGGTAAGTGGGTGTACTCGTCCCCGGCGTGCATGTGGAAGAGCACGACGTCGGCACCCGCCGCGCGGGCCGCCTTCGCGTCCTCAATGGCCTGGTAGGGGTCCAGGAAGTCGACCGACCATTCCTTGCCGGGAGCGTGGGGGATGCCGTTGAGCCCGTAGGTCTGGGAGACGATGCCGACCTTGACGCCGTTGTCCGTGGTGAAGATGTCCGGGGAGGTGGCGTCGGCTTCGGTGGCCCAAGACCCGGTGGCGCCGAGGCCGTGCTCGGCGAGCACGTCGAGGGTGCGGACCAGGCCGTCCCAGCCGTCGTCCATCGTGTGGTTGGACGCGGTGGTGCACAGATCGAAGCCGACCTCGGCGACGGCGGAGATCGTCTCTTGCGGGGCGCGGAAGGTGGGGTACTGGGTCAGGCGGCCACCGGGGGAGGTGACCGGGACCTCCTGGTGGCAGATGGCGAGGTCTGCCTCGTCGAGGGCCGGGCGCAGCGACTCGAGCTGCGGCACGAAGTCAAAGCTGTGCTCACCCGTGCGGGCGGCCTCCCACAGGGCCTCGTTCCAGAGCAGGTCGCCCGAGGTGTTGATGCGGATGGAGCGCGGCTCGGCGGGGGAGGTGGGGGAGGCCGGCTCGGAGGTGGAGGTGGGGTCCTCGTCGGATGGCGAGGCTGCGGGAGTGGGCGACGCGTCTGAGGTTGGAGCTGACGTGTGCGTGGGGGAGTTCGGCGAGGGCGACGGATCCGCGGGGCTCGTGCACGCCGTGAGGGTCAATGCCGTGACCGTCAAAGCCGCCCACCCGACACGCATGACGTGGCTCGGTGCAACGGAGGAGCGACGGTCAGACATGATCGATCAAGCCTAGTCAGAGGGCATACTGTGAGCAAGCTGTGGATGTGGGGCAATCGCGAAAGACTGTGACGAGTTGGAGTACGCCGACGCGCTACGCCTCGAGGTGGAAGCGCTCCGCCGAGGTGAGCTCAAGGCGATCTCCAGTGGGGATTTCAAGGCTGAGTTGACCTCGTGGGGCGGCAGGTCGAGTATTCGCCACGCGCAGGCCAAGCACTTCGCCAGATCGATCGTCAGATCGCACTCAGGGTTATCGGCAAGCTCGACGAGGTCGCGGTGCTCGATGACCCGACCGTGGTCTGCACACGCATTCAGGGCCCGCTGGGTGGCCCATGGCAGATTCGTGTCGAAGATTTCCGAGTGATCGTCGACGGGCGTCGTGATGCTGTGGTTATGGTCGCCGTTGACGTAGGGCATCGATCATCTGTCTAGAGGACTGAGCCGCACTCACCGGATGAGCGTCGTCGGTCCCTGGCGCATCGCTCAAGGGTTGGGCGCATCTCGCACGCACGACGGGGAAGCGGCCTATGCCTTTTAGTT
>JAUNTT010000121.1 GCA_030538555.1 Micrococcus sp. | reverse complement strand
GGGCTCGGGGACGCGGTCGGGCTCGGGGACGCGGCGGCGGAGCGCGAGGCCTCTGCAGAGCGCGTCGCCTCAGCCGAACGCGACGCCTCCGCGGCACGGGAGGCCTCCGCCTCGCGCGAGGCATCGGCGGCGCGGGACTCGGCGGCCTGCTGGGAGGCGGCGGCGGCGCGCGACTGCTCGGCCTCCTGCGCCTGACGGGCAGCAGCCGCGGACTCCTCGGCGGCCTGGCGAGATGCGGCGGCCGCAGACTCCTCCGCGGACTGGCGCGAGGCCTCAGCAGCGCTGGCCTCGGCCGCCTGACGCGACGCCTCGGCGGCCTGCGCGTCGGCATCCTCGCTCGCGGGCTCGGTGCCGGCGGGATCCGTGCCCTCGGCGGTGCCCTCGTCGGTGGCCTCGCCCGTCGTCGTCGGGGAGGAGGCCTGCCCGGGCTCGTCGGTGGCGGTGGCGGTGGTCTCGGAGGCGGTGGGACCGTCGTCGCCGCGCATCAGCTGGGGCAGCAGCACGCCGACAGCCAGGCCCACCAGGACCACCACGGCGGCGATGATCAGCAGCGGGCTGAGCTTGCCGCCACCCCCGGCGGCACCCGCGAAGTCATTGCGGTGCGCTCCGCGCTGGTCGGTGTACTCCGCGACATCGTCAAAGCGATCCGGGGTGTAGGCCATCGGTGATCAGTTCTCCTGAGCTGGGGTGGGGCGGGGGAAGGTGGGGCGCTCGGCGCGGAACACGGTGGTGCGCCGCGCGCGCAGCCGCTTCACCAGCAGCGGCCGGTCGGCCACGGCGGCTTCGCGATCGAGCAGTCCCGTCAATATCTGATAGTAGGCGGTGGGCGTCAGATTCAGCCGATCTCGAATTGCTTGATCTTTCGCGCCGGAATAGCGCCAGCGCTGCGACTCGAGCTCCAGCACGCGGCGCTCGCGCTCGGTGAGCGGTTCGGGGGGCTGCGCGGGCATGGGATCCATCGTAGGAGACCACTAGCCTCGAGCCATGGAACTGACCCGTCCCCTCGACCCCGGATGGGAGCGCGCGCTGGCCGGCGTCGAGCCCCTCCTGCAGCGCATCGGCGAGCGGGTGGCCGCCCGCCGCGAGGCCGGCGACCAGGTGCTCCCGGCACGCGAGCACATCCTGCGCGCGCTGCGCCAGCCCTTCGACGAGGTCCGCGTCCTGATCCTGGGCCAGGATCCCTACCCGACGCCGGGCCACGCCATCGGCCTGAGCTTCGCCGTGGACGCCGCCGTGCGGCCGCTGCCGCGCTCCTTGGTCAACATCTACCGCGAGCTCGACGCCGATCTCGGCATCACGCCCGCCGCCCACGGCGATCTCACCGCGTGGACCCGGCAGGGCGTGCTGCTGCTCAACCGCTGTCTCACGGTGAACGCCGGGAAGGCGGGCAGCCACCGCGGGCTGGGATGGGAGGAGTACACGCAGGCGGCCGTCGAGGCGCTGTGCCGGCGCGGGACACCGCTCATGGCGATCCTGTGGGGCGCCGATGCCCGCCGCCTGGCCCCGATGCTCACGGCTGCCGGCGCGGGCGCCATCGAGTCCCCGCATCCCTCGCCGCTGAGTGCGCACCGCGGCTTCTTCGGCTCGAGACCGTTCAGCCGCACCAATGCGTGGCTCCGCGAGCACGGGGTGGCCGAGATCGACTGGTCCCTGCCCCAGGCCTGACCCGGCCGAGCGCACCTCAGCGCTGATGCGTGCCGGTGGCGGTGCGCGCGCTGTGGGCTCGCGCGGTGCGGCCGTAGAGCCGATCCGTCAGCGGGCGGGCGAGCGTGTCGCCGAAGACGACGCCGGCCGCGATGGCCACGATGATCACGGTGGCGGTCAACATCCCGGCCATGCCCTCGACGATGGTGCCCTCCTGGATGGAGAAACCGTAGAGAGCACGGAAGATCATCAAGCCCGGCAACAGGAACAGCATGCTGGGCAGCACCACCACGATCGGCGGGGAGCCGAGCTTCAAGGCGATCAGGCGACCCGCGAAGCCCACCACGGTCGCGGCGATGGCCGGGCTCAGCCGCGGACCGAAGCCGATGGTCGAGGCCACCAGGAAGCCCAGGTAAGCCAAGGCGCCCACCCCCGCGCACGCCAGCAGCGTCTTCCACGTCGCCTGCTCCACCACGGAGTCGGACATCGCGGCGCAGGCCACGAGGGCCATAAGCACGAGAGCTGGCAGGGCCGCCGTCGGGGGTGCCTCGGCCAGATCCAGGCGGGCGAAACCGGCGATGTTCGCACCCACCACGCCCACGGTGATGCCGCCGATCAGGCCCATGTAGACGAGCATCGCGGAGACCAGACGGCCCGCGGCGGTGAGCGGGAACCCGGTCATCGCGTCCTGCAGCGCCATGACGAAGCGGGCGGCGGGCAGCAGCATCATGATGCCGCCGGCGATCACGATCGAGGGGTTGATCGGCACGTCCATGGCGAACAGCGTCAGCGCGATGGCCGTGGCGAGGAACGCGCCGATCATCGTGGAGAAGAACTCCGGCAGACCCCAGCGCTCGAGGCGGATCTTGGCCCAGAACACGATCAGGGTGGACACGAAGCCGATCACGGCCCCGAGGATCGAGCCACCGATGTAGGGCACGAACAGGCCGACGAACACGCCCGCGAAGAGGTACTCCATCCACACCGGATAGGGCTTGGGGGTGTGCCGGATCTCGACCAGGCGCCGCTGGGCCTGGTCACGCGTCACGGAGCCATCGGCGATGTCCTCGACAAGCCGGTGCAGCGCCCCGAGACCGGCGAAGTTGGTGCTCCAGGACCGAACCACGCGCTGCAACGTGTACGGCAGCTGCCCGCGAGAGGAGTCGGGCTGATAGTTCAGCGAAATGGCCTGGTTGGTGAGGTCGACCTCAATCTCGTGGATGCCGAAGGTCTGCGTCACCACGATGATCGAGGACTCCACGTCCAGCGAGCTTGCCCCGTAACTGAACATGGTCTCGCCGAGCTTGAGCGCGAAGTCCAGGGCCGCTCGCACCTCCGCGGCCTCCTCGTCCCGGTCCTTGCGGGCACTGATCCGCGAGCGCACGCGGCCGCCGTAGGCCGAGGCACTGACCCGATTGACCAAGGCCAGAGCCTGGGTGGGCAGGGACTCCTGGAAGACGTGGCGGTCCGCATCCTCGGCGTCGGCCAGCGCATCCGCGGCGGTGGAGCCCGTGCGGGGGCGGGAGGGACGGCGCAGGCGCGGTCGGCGCAGTCGGGAGCGGCGTGCGGGGGCGGCGTCGAGCACCGACGTCGGCACCGGCTCGGACAGGGGCGGCTCGGTGAGCGGGGCGTCGGCCGCGGGCATCACGGCATCGGGCACGACGTCGTCGCTCATCACGACATCGGGGAATCCGGCGTCCTCGGCGCTGAAGGAGAGGTCCGCGTGGGCGCTCATCACCGGATCGAGCACGGGCTCGGCGTGGGCGGGCTGGATGATGGGAATCGCGGAGAGTTCGACGGGCGGCTCGCTGACGTGCGGGTCGAAGGCGACGTCCGGGGTCACACCGTGCGCGGGGTCCGGCCGGTGGGGATGCGGCTTCTCAGGCACGTGATTCTCCTGCCGTGGGGTGCCCAGACAACACTCGAGGCCCCCCAGTCTTACGTGGAAGGCCTCGACTCTGCACCGTGGATCTTACTGGACTCGAACCAGCGACCTCTCGCGTGTGAAGCGAACGCTCTAACCAACTGAGCTAAAGATCCTCGCTCCGCCATCAGACAGTGCACTCACGGCGGGACAACTCGGACGACTATACCCGCCGCGGCGCACGCGCGCCAATCCGGCGCCGGACGCAGCGCACCGCGCCGCAATGTTCGGTTAATCGCGGTTCACACAGTGCGCTGGGGTGACCTCGGAGCACCGCACGCGCTACCGTCGTGTCTGAGACGTGGCTCACAGCGCGTGCGGCCGAGGCGCGACCCCGCCCCCGGCCCACGGCGCGGACCCGCCACGCCCACCCCCGCGGGGCCCAGTCCGGGCCCTCCCGCAGCGAACGGACGGAGCTCACTCCCATGACCACCGTGATTCCCCACTTCATCCACGGCGAGCGCGTCGACGGCGGCGACGCTCCCACGCAGGACGTGTTCACCCCCATGACCGGCGAGGTCTCCGCGCAGGTGCCCCTCGGCGATGCCGCCCAGGTGGCCGCCGCCGTCGAGTCGGCCCACCGCGCTTTCCCGGAGTGGTCCGGCACCAACCCGCAGCGCCGCTCGCGCGTCCTGCTCGAGTGGGTGCGCCTGATCAACGCGAACGCCGAGGAGCTGGCCCAGGACATCGCCCGCGAGCACGGCAAGACCGTCCCGGACGCCCACGGTGACATCCTGCGCGGCGTCGAGGTGGTGGAGTTCGCCGCCGGCGCCCCGCACCTGCTCAAGGGCGAGTTCACCTCGGAGGCCGGCCGTGGTGTGGACGTGCACTCGATCCGTCAGCCCCTCGGTGTGGTCGCCGGCATCACCCCGTTCAACTTCCCGGCCATGATCCCGCTGTGGAAGGCCGGCATCGCCCTGGCCGCCGGCAACACCGTGGTCCTCAAGCCTTCCGAGCGTGACCCCTCCGTGCCCGTCCGCCTGGCCGAGCTGGCCTTCGAGGCCGGCCTGCCCGCCGGCGCCCTCAACGTGGTGCACGGCGGCAAGGAGGCCGTGGACGCCCTGATCGACGACGAGCGCGTGCACGCCGTGGGCTTCGTCGGCTCCACCCCCATCGCGCAGGCCATCTACTCGCGCGCCACCAACCAGGGCAAGCGAGCCCAGTGCTTCGGCGGCGCGAAGAACCACCTCGTGATCATGCCGGACGCGGACCTGGACCAGGCCGCCGACGCCCTGATCGGTGCCGCCTACGGCTCCGCCGGCGAGCGCTGCATGGCCATCTCCGTGGCCGTGGCCGTGGGGGACGAGACCGCCGACGCCCTCGTGGCCAAGCTGCGCGAGCAGATCGACGGCCTGACCCTCGGCCCCTCCACCGGCGAGGGTGTGGACTTCGGTCCCGTCGTCACCGCGCAGGCCAAGGAGCGCATCGAGTCCCTCATTGCCGCGGGCGAGGAGGAAGGCGCGGAGCTGCTCGTGGACGGCCGCGGCGCCGTCGTCGAGGGCTACGAGAACGGCTTCTACGTGGGCGCCACCCTGTTCGACCGCGTGACCCCGGACATGCGGATCTACCGCGAGGAGATCTTCGGCCCCGTGCTGTGCGTGGTCCGCGCGAAGGACTACGAGGAGGCGCTGCGCCTGCCCAGCGAGCACGAGTTCGGCAATGGCGTGTCCATCTTCACCCGCGACGGCGACGCCGCCCGCGACTTCGCCACCCGCGTGAACGTGGGCATGGTCGGCGTCAACGTGCCGATCCCGGTGCCGATCGCCTACTACAGCTTCGGCGGGTGGAAGGCCTCCGGCTTCGGCGATCTCAACCAGTACGGCATGGACGGGCTGAAGTTCTACACCAAGACCAAGACCGTCACCACGCGTTGGCCCTCCGGCATCCGCTCGGGCGCCTCCTTCGTGATGCCCGAGGGCTCCTGAGCCTCGAGCGCGAGGAGAGAGGATGAGCAGAGATGACTGAGAACACCGAGAACGTCCGGCACACCCCCGACGCCGCCGACGTCCAGGTGCCCGCGGACGCCCAGCATGTGGCGTTCCTGGGCCTGGGCAACATGGGCGGGCCGATGGCCGCGAACCTCGTGGCCGCCGGGCTGAAGGTCACCGGCTTCGATCCCGTCCCGGAGGCCGTCGAGGCGGCCCGGGCAGCCGGCATCGAGATCGCCGAGACCGGTCCCGACGCCGTCCGGGAGGCCGATGTCGTCATCACGATGCTGCCCAACGGCCGCCTCGTGATCGACACCTACACCGGCGGTGAGCACGGCGAGGGGCTGCTGGCCGCCGCGAAGCCCGGCGCCCTGTTCGTGGACTGCTCCACGATCGACATCGCCGAGGCCCAGCGCGCCGGCGAGCTGGCCGCTGAGGCCGGATTCGACGCCGTCGACGCCCCGGTCTCCGGCGGTGTGGTGGGTGCCCAGAACGGCACGCTGGCCTTCATGGTCGGCGCCGAGCCGGAGGCCTTCGCCCGCGTCGAGCCGCTGCTGCAGATCATGGGTGCGCGCATCGTCCACTGCGGCGACCACGGCATGGGCCAGGCCGCGAAGATCTGCAACAACATGATGCTGGCCATCACGCAGATCGGCGCCGCGGAGGCCTTCGTGCTCGGCGAGCGCCTCGGCCTGGACCCGCAGGTGCAGTACGACGTGATGAGCACCTCCACGGGCCAGTGCTGGTCTGTCAACGTCAACTGCCCCGTGCCCGGCCCCGTCCCCACGTCACCGGCCAATCGCGACTACCA
>JAUNTT010000120.1 GCA_030538555.1 Micrococcus sp. | reverse complement strand
GCGCTGGGGCCGGGACACTTCCCACCCGGGAGCCCGGGGTCGGGACACTTCCCACCCCGGGGTGTGGCGCACGCCACCTCATCTGCTATGGTCTGACCACACTCTTCGGAATCCACCCACGGCCCTCGCAGGAGGACGGCAATGAAGATCGCCCTGTTCGCCACGTGCATCGTTGACGCGATGTACCCCAAGGTCGCGCTGGCCACGGTCCGCCTGCTCGAGCGCCTCGGCCACGAGGTCGTGTTCCCGCAGGGCCAGGGCTGCTGCGGCCAGATGCACGTCAACTCCGGTTACCTCGATGACGCCCTGCCGGTGGTGAAGAACCACGTCGAGGCGTTCACGGCCGTGGACTACGACGTCGCCGTCGCCCCGTCCGGTTCGTGCGTCGCCTCGCTGGGCCATCAGCAGCCCATGGTTGCCCGCACCGCTGGGGACGAGGGTCTCGCCCGGGCCGCCAAAGAGGTCGCCGGGCGCACCTACGAGCTCGCCCAACTGCTCACCGACGTCCTCGGCGTCACCGATGCCGCCGCGCAGCTCGGCTCCTACTTCCCGCACACGGTCACCTACCACCCGTCCTGCCACGGCATGCGGCTGCTGCGCCTCGGCGATCGCCAGAAGAACCTGCTCTCCTCCGTGGCCGGCATCGACTACCGCGAGCTGCCCGACGCCGACGAGTGCTGCGGCTTCGGCGGCACCTTCTCCATGAAGAACGCCGACGTCTCCGGGGCCATGGCCGAGGAGAAGATCGGCAACATCGAGGCCACGGGTGCCTCGCTGTGCTCGGGCGGCGACGCCTCCTGCCTCATGCACCTCGGCGGCGCGATGTCCCGCCGGGGCACCACCACCTCCGACGGCGCCCCCGTCCAGACACTGCACTTCGCCGAAATCCTCGCCTCCACGCGCGAAAACCCGCTCGAGGTCACCGGCCCGGTCGAGCTCTCCATCCCTGGGGACCGACGACGCCGGGCCCGCTTCACCACGACCACCGCCAAGGAGGCTGCACGATGAGCCGCACCGCACCGACTCCCGCGGCAGGCCGCCGCACCGCGCTGGGCATGCCGACCCTGCGCCCGGCCTACGGGCAGGGCAACGTCGTCCTGAATGAGCCGTTCCCCTCGGCCGCCAAGAAGCAGCTGGGCAACGCACAGATGCGCGCCAACATTCGCCACGCCACTCACACCATCCGCGGCAAGCGCGCCCGGGTGGCCGGGGAGCTGCCGGACTGGGCACAGCTGCGTCAGGCGGGCTCCGCACTGAAGCAGCAGGTCATGGCGGATCTGCCGGCCCTGCTGGAACAGTTCGAGGCCAAGGTCACGGAGCGCGGCGGCGTCGTGCACTGGGCGCGGGATGCCGCGGAGGCCAACCGCATCATCACCGAGCTGGTCAAGGCCAAGGGCGTGGACGAGGTCATCAAGGTCAAGTCGATGGCGACGCAGGAGATCGACCTCGAGACCGCGCTGAACGCCGAGGGCATCGCCGCCACGGAGACGGATCTGGCCGAGCTGATCGTGCAGTTGGGCCATGACAAGCCCTCCCACATCCTCGTCCCGGCCATCCACAAGAACCGCGATGAGATCCGCGAGATCTTCGTGCGGGAGATGGAGGAGACCGACGAGTCCCTGACCTCGGATCCGCCCGTGCTCGCGGAGGCCGCGCGCCGGCACCTGCGGGAGAAGTTCCTCTCCACCACCGTGGCGATCTCGGGCGCGAACTTCGGCGTCGCCGAGACCGGCACCCTGACCGTGGTGGAGTCCGAAGGCAACGGCCGCATGTGCCTGACCTTGCCGCAGACACTGATCACGGTGATGGGCATCGAGAAGATCGTGCCCACATTCCAGGACCTCGAGGTGTTCTTGCAGCTGCTGCCGCGCTCCTCCACGGGCGAGCGCATGAACCCCTACACCTCGCTGTGGACCGGCGTCACCGAGGGCGATGGCCCCCAGGAGTTCCACCTGGTGCTGCTGGACAACGGCCGATCCGCGGTGCTGTCGGACCCGAAGGGCCGCTCCGCGCTGCACTGCATCCGCTGCTCGGCGTGCATGAACGTCTGCCCGGTTTACGAACAGACCGGCGGCCACGCCTACGGTTCCACCTACCCGGGACCGATCGGCGCGATCCTGTCCCCGCAGCTGACGGGCATCGAGGAAAGCTCGAATGGCTCGCTGCCCTACGCCTCCTCGCTGTGCGGCGCCTGCTATGACGTGTGCCCCGTGGCCATCAACATCCCCGAGATCCTGGTGCATCTGCGCGATCAGGACGTTCGCGCCACGCACGCCGCGAAGAAGGCCGAGTCCCGTGTGCCGGTGCCCTCCGAGATGGATCTGATGATGAAGGGCGCGCGGGCCGTCATGTCCTCGGGCACCATGATGTCCCTGGCCGAGCGGGGCCTGCCGGTCGGCCGTGCCGCCGCGGGCCTGAACGGCACGCTGTCCTGGCTGCCCGGTGTGGCCGGCGGCTGGACCGATCAGCGGGACATCCCCGCCCCGCCGAAGCAGTCCTTCCGCCACTGGTGGAAGAAGAACGCGGACCAGACGCAGGCCCGCGTCGCCGCCGACGGTGGCCTGCGGACCGGGGCGGACGGCGTCGGGAATCCGACGGGCGAGACCACGACGGCGGACAACGCCGCCAAGACCAGCGACGCGGAGGAGACGCAGTGAAGGCGCAGACGGACGCGAAGTCAGTGATCCTGGGACGCATTCGGGAGGCGCTGGCCGATCAGCCGACGCCGGATCCGGTGGAGCGCACGTATCGGCGCCGCTCGGAGGCCAGCCGCGACGCGGTGATCGAGCAGCTCGAGGACCGCCTGCTGGACTACAAGGCCGCCGTGTATCGGGAGACCGCGGACACCGTTGCCGCCCGGGTAGGGGAGTTGCTGCACGACGCCGACCGGTACGTGGTCCCCGAGGGTTTGGATCCAGCGTGGTTGCCGGAGGAGTCCGCTGGCGTGGGACGGGAACGGATTACCGAACCGGCCGTGGGGCAGCCCGGTGCGCAGGGCGTGCGTGCGCTGAACGAGATCGATGCCGTGGTGACCTCCTCCACGGTGTCCTGCTCGGAGACGGGGACCATCTTCCTCACGGGCCGGGCCGATGAGGGCCGCCGTGCCATCTCTCTGGTGCCGGATCATCACGTGTGCATCGTGGGACTGGACACCGTGGTGGAGCTGATCCCGGAGGCGCTGGAGCGCGTGGACCCGCGTGCGGTGATCACCATGATCTCGGGCCCGTCGGCGACCTCGGACATCGAGCTGGAGCGCGTGGAGGGCGTGCACGGGCCGCGGCGCCTGGATGTGATCCTGCTCGAGCGCTGAGGCGTTTATCTGGGTGCCGCAGGCTGGGTAGCGGCGGTCACGTGGCGGGGCAGGTGCGGGAGCGAGTATGCTTCTACGGTGCCTTGCGGCGATGACCGCCGCGATGCGGGGCTATAGCTCAGTTGGTAGAGCGCGTCGTTCGCAATGACGAGGTCAGGGGTTCAATTCCCCTTAGCTCCACAATTTTTGAAGGGCCGGGAGCAGTCGCTCTCGGCCTTTCGTTGTGTGTGGAGCTGCGGTGGCTTGGCGTCGACCGCCCCCCCTGGCAGCTGGCGAGGTGGCAGAGAAACTGTCGGAATGGGCGGTGTTGAGTGCTCTATTCCGACACGTGCTGTGCCACGTCACCGCGGCCGGTCGAGAGCGACTGGATCGTCGCGGCTGGGTCGCGGCCGATGGCCTCGCGGAGCTCCTCGAGATCGCCGGCGTCTTCGATCTTGTCCAGGATGGCGGGCCCAGCGTGCGGGCACCCCCCCAGCCACGGGGTCGTGCGGCACGGTGACCACCACGGCCGTGCCGGCCTGGCCCGCGGCGCTCATCGCCGCAGCGAGCTGCGCGGGGGAGTAGTGCTCCAGGCCGAAGTGCACGTGCAGGACCCCGGGCCGGTGCTCGCGCAGCCCGGACGGCCGCAAGGCGCGAGGCGGCCACCACTGGCCGGCGTCGGCCCCGGGGACCGGCGGGTCCGGCCAGACCTCCACGTCCGCCCCCACACTCGGCAGCCGCACGTGCGGGACATAGGGGTGGCCGCTGGGGGCGGGTTGCACCGTGACTCGCATGCGGGGCCTTCCTGTGCGGCGTCGGGCGCTCCTAGGGTGGAAGCGAACACGTCCCGGCGAGTGCCGAGGCCGTTTCACTATGACAGTTCACACTCGGCTCTGACGAGGAACGATGACCCAGACCGCAGTAGAACCGGACCCTGCTGAGGGGCGCCGCCGGCACTACGGGCACTTCTACGGGCTTGACCCGCTGCCGGAAGAGGGCCTCGTGCTGGTGTGGGGCAACTGCCAGGCCGAGTCGTTGCGCCGCTTGGTCATGGGCGTGCCTGCCGGGGATCCGTTGCATGAGACGGGTGCGCTGGCCGGGCTGAGTTCCGTCCGCATCCCGCCCGCCTTCGAGATCCAGCCCGACGAGGTGCCGCATTTGCGACGCGTGCTGGCCCACACCCGCGTCCTGATCTCCCAGCCCATTCCCGATGACTATCGGACGATGCCCGTGGGCACGGCGCGGCTCGTCGAGCAGTTGCCGCCCGGTGCTCAAGTACTGCGGTTGCCGGTGGTCTATGACACCTCCCGCTTCCCGTGGCAGGTCACCCTGCGGCACTGGAAGGTGGCTCGCGGGGCCGCCGAGCGCCCCGGTGAGGATCCGCCGCGCGTGCCCTACTTGGATCTGCGGGAGGTGGCGCGGGTCGCGGTGCAGTTGGGCCTGGCTCGGCCCGGGATGAGCCTGCTGGAAAATCCCGACGACGACGCCCCGGTCCAGGTGCCCGCCAATGCGGTGCGCTCGCTCGCCATCGAGTCGGCCGAGCGGTTGGCTCGACGCGAAGCTCAGCGGGAGCTGATGCCCGTGAGCGATCTCGTCGCCGCGGACCGTGGCGTGGGATTCCACACGGCCAACCACCCAGACAATCCTGTCCTGCGGGCGGTGGCCGCGCGGGTGCTGGAGCGGCTGGGCGCCGATCCGGCCGACGTCGTGATCCCCGAACCGGGCCGGGTGCTCCTGGGCGGAGTGCGCACCCCGCTCGAGGAGCAGGTCGTCTCCGCCCTGGGACTCGAGGTGGATGCGCGCGAGGACTGGCTGATCGGCGGGGAGCCCGTGGCCGCCGCCGAGATCGCGAGCGAGCATCGCGCGTGGCTGCGGGAGAATCCGCGCGCCGTTCAGGTCGCCCTCGAGCGCTTCGGGGACACGCTGCGGACCCTGCAGGTGCTTGAGTGACAGACACTGCATCCGCCGCGGAGCCAGCGCTGCCGCGCGTCCTGTGCCTGCGCGTCGGACCCTCGGATCACGGGGTGGTGCTGCACGGGGCCATCGTTGCGGAGGAACTGGCCCGCGTCACGCCGGTCACGGGGGTGGCCGTGCACGCCCGGCACCTGGACTCCGTGGAATCGCTCGCCGGGGCGGTCAACGACGCCGGGGTCGGCGTTTCTTGGGTCGGCGATTCCGGGGTCGGTAGCGCCGAGGTCCACGGCACCGGGGTCGGGAGCGACCCGGTCACTGCGGTGCACGTCGAGGTGACCGACGCCCTGTTCGGGAACACCCCGGCCGAGGCCGTGGCGGCGCTCGCCGACGCCCTGCCCGAGCGTGCCACCCTGTGGCTGCATGACGTCCCGCAGCCAGCCGAGGGCGAGGCGCGGTGTGCGCGGCGTGCGCCGCCAGCCGACCCGGCCCCGCTGCCCCCGGAGCTGGCCGGGATCGATCAGGACGTCGTCGTGCTCGGCCACGTGTACCCGGGCAAGGGCCACGAGGAAGCCCTTGACGCCCTGATCGCGCTGCACGCCGAGACGCGATCCGGCGGGAGCGAGCGCGGACCCATCGCACCGCTGCCTCGGCGTGTGACCGCGCTGAGGCCCGTGGCGTCCGGGCACGAGGACATCGTGGCGAGTCTCCAGGCGCGCTCGCGAGCATGGCCTCGAGTTCCGCGTCACCGGGTTCGTGCCCGACGACGTCCTGGACACCGCCCTGCGCCGCGCCGGCATCCCGTTCGCCGCCCACCGCAATGTGTCCACCCCGATCCCCGGGCGGTGAGCCGCCTGCTGCTGGCGTGGTAGCGCGCCGGATACGCCGCGGTGCTGTTCTGCGACGACGACGGCGCCGCACTCGTGCGGTGCACCAGCATCCGGGCCGGGGCGACGTCGTCGGGCCCCCTCCCACGGACCCTGCGCGTGCCGCTGTGCCGGATCGGCTGGGCCGCCGTGGCCCCGCACCCCGACCTCGAGGCGTTCTGGGGCGGCTGGGGCTGAACACCGCGACCGTCCGGCCTTCGGTCCCATCACTGTGACGACCAGCCACATC
>JAUNTT010000119.1 GCA_030538555.1 Micrococcus sp. | reverse complement strand
CCTTGTTCAGGAAGGCCATCTGCTGGAAGCGGGCGCGCAGCGTCTCGAAGTCGAACTCGACCGTCTCGGTGAAGATGCTCGGATCCGGGTAAAAGGTCTGGGTGGTGCCGGTCTCCTCGGTGGCCTCACCCTTCACCAGCTCGCCCTGCGGGATGCCGCCGTCGGCGAAGGACATCCGCCACACGTGACCCTGGCGGCGGACCTCGGTGTCCACGCGGGATGACAGCGCGTTCACCACGGAGATGCCGACGCCGTGCAGGCCGCCGGAGACCGCGTACCCGCCGCCGCCGAACTTGCCGCCGGCGTGGAGGATGGTCATGACCACTTCGACGGTCGGCTTGCCCTCGGTGGGGTGCAGATCCACGGGGATGCCGCGGCCGTTGTCCTGCACGCGCACGCCGCCATCGGCGGTCAGGGTGACGTCGATGGCGTCGGCGTAGCCGGCCAGGGCCTCGTCCACGGAGTTGTCCACGACCTCGTAGACCAGGTGGTGCAGACCGCGGGGGCCGGTCGAGCCGATGTACATGCCCGGGCGCTTGCGGACGGCCTCGAGGCCCTCGAGCACGGTGATGGCGGAGGCGCCGTAGTCACCGGGGACCTTGCGATCGGGCTTCGCCTCAGCGGCGGCCGCGGGGGTGGTCTCGGGGTGCTCAGCGTTCTCGGGCAGCGCCTCGGTGGGTGCGTCGTTCACGGGTGGTCTCGACTCCTCTTCTCAACAGGCGGCTTCCGGCGCGGCGGCGTCCGGCGCACCGAGGGGTCTCGGTGGCGCGGGCGGTCAGCGCCTCGCGCACGCGCGCGGGGGCCTGAGTCGGACGTCGACAGGCCTCGCACGAGGGCACAGCGGTGGCGCCCCGGCAGGCGGGACGCGCAGATTGTGTCCATTCTACGGGAACGACGCCGAATCCACTCATCTGCCACGGTGTCCCGGCGGTGAAGATGCCCTGAGCAGGCTCAGAGTCGCGATGAGAGCACCTCACGGATGGGGAGACGAGGGGCAACTCGTCGACAGGCCCTTGAGGCGTCCAGAGCGCCGCCCACGGCTTCACGGTGGTGCCGGTCGGCGACGGCCACCGACGAACGATCCTCCCGTCCTTCGTCAGCAGACTCCACCCCTGCCTGCAACCTTCGGCAATCCACTCCTCGTCCAGCACATCCTGAGCGTCGTAGGGATATCGCTCAGCAATCATGTGGAGGATCCAGCCCCGTTGTCGCAGCTCATGGACTGTTCTCTTGCCGAGACTTCGGTCGACGAAGAACTTAGGCGGCGACGCGGCAGATGTCTTCGACGACGGCTTGGCTCAGGTCGAGCTCTTCGGCGACGGTGGACATGCTCTCTCCCGACAGCCACAGCTGGACCACAGCGTCAACGGGGTGCGCGTCGCAGCAACGATCGGGCTGCCCCACGCGAAGCGCGGGTCAATAACCACGTCGGCGTGTTCCGGGTATCGGGCACGTCGAAGCGTGGCCAGGCGTCGATTCTGCTGACCCCCATGCCCCCATGCGTCGACTGGCCAGAGCGAATGGATCCCCCGTGTCTTCTCGCACGATGTCCACGATCCGGCGGATCTCCGCCATGTCGAGCAGCGTCACGAGCGGTGAGGATGGGAGTTCCGAAAATGTCCATGTCGGCCTTCCTCCCTGAGCCCTGCGACGCTGCCGACTGACTTGCTGACAACACCGATACGTCCGAGTGTGCCCACTCCACATGCCTTCGACGGCGTCATCCACAGTTGTTCGGCCCGTGGCGCGCTCTTCTCGGTCCGCGCGACGACACCTCCCGGTGGACCTTCACCCATAGGTGTCGCGGGGACCCCGGCCGCCGCGCACGGTGCGCGGTCCCTTGCGCCAGCTCGGCGCGCTCGGCCCCAGCACTTCGATGCGGGACACGACGCCGGGCCCCAGCTCGTCGTCGAACTTCTGCAGCAGCAGCGAGGAGATCAAGCGCAGCTGAGTGGCCCACGCCGTGGAGGACGTGCGCACCCGCACCACCGAGTTCTCGAAGCTCTCCGGGGTGCAGTGCAGCGCGATCTCCGGGCCGACCAGCTCGGCCCATCGGGTCAGCACCGAACCCACCGCCACCGGCGTGGACCAGCCACGGTCCCGGATCAGGCGGTCGAAGATCCCGCCCACCATGGCCGGGTCCCGGTCCGAGGCCCCCGGTGAGGCACGACGACGCTGCTTGAGTTCCTCGACGCGGGCCTCGGTGCGTGCCCGGGCGGTCATGCGTCCGGTCTGTCGGCGCTCTCCGCGCTCCACCGCAGCATCCCGGAACCGGCGCAGCTGCACGAGCGCCAGGTCCGGGTTGCCTTCCGGCAGCTCGGTCGGCGACTCACTGTTGTCCGGCTTGCTGTTGCCCGGCTGGATATTGTCCGGCCCGCTCGGGGTGGTCGTGGCCGTCACGGCGATTCCGGATTGTCAGACGTGTCGGTCTCCGCGCGGCCTGGTCCGGTCCCGCCTGACTCCCGTGCGCCTGTCGCGGCGTCGACGTCCCCGGCGCCGTCCCGCGGCGCGCGGATGTCGCCCTCCACCGGGGTGGCGTCGTCGTTGGCCAGCAGCCGAGAGCCAGCAGCGTCTTGACGCACCAGGACGCGGGTGGCGCCGAGCTCGGCGGGAATGTCCTCCACGACGGCCGCCGTGAGCAGCACCTGCTCGGCCCGTCCGACCAGACCGGCCAGGCGGGTGCGGCGGGCGGCGTCGAGCTCGGCGAAGACGTCGTCGAGGATCAGCACGGGCCGCGCGTCGGGATCCGGATCGTCCTCGACGAGCACGTCATAGGCAGCCAGGCGCAGGGACACGGCCAGGGACCACGTCTCGCCATGCGAGGCGAAGCCGCGGGCTGGCGCCGGCCCCAGGAACAGGGCGAGCTCGTCGCGGTGCGGACCCACCACGGTCAGCGCACGGGCGCGCTCCTGCTCGCGCTCCGCAGCCAACGCCTCCCGCATGCTGGCCGCGAGGACCGCCGGCTCCGGCACCTGTTCATGCGTGCCGCTGGCGGCAGGCACCGTGGACTCGTAACGGAAGGTGGCGTGCTTGGAGCCATTGGTCAGGGCGGTGTAGTTGGCCTGCAGCGGGGTGGCCAGGCGCTGCAGCACATGCAGGCGCCCGTGGAGCAGGCGGGCGCCGGCGGTGCTGAGATGCTCATCCCACACCGCCAGACTCGCCTCGAGATCGGCGTCCCAGCGCCGGGCGGTGCGCGCCGACTTGAGCAGCGCATTGCGCTGGCGCAGCACCCGCTCGTAGTCCGCGGCCGCCTCGCCCAGGGCCGGGCGCAACTGCACCATGAGCTGATCCAAGAAACGACGCCGACCCCCCGGATCCGCAGTGACCAGGGCCAAGTCCTCGGGGGCGAAGACCACCGTGCGCAGAATGCCCAGACCCTCGCGGGCGCGCACCGGGGCGCCACGATTGATGGCCACCCGGTTGGAGCGTCCCGGCAGCAGCTCCAGCTGCAGGCCCACGCTGCGCTGTCCCCGGTGGATGCGTGCGGCGATCACCGCGCGGTCCGCGCCGAAGCGCACGAGCTGGGCATCCTGGCTCACCCGATGAGACTGCTGGGTGGCCAGATAGCCGACGGCCTCCACCAGATTGGTCTTACCCACCCCATTGGCGCCGACCAGCACGGTGGCGCCAGGGCTCAATGCGACGTGCGCGCTGAGGTAGGAGCGATAGTCCGCGAGGCTGAGGTGAGAGAGATACACCGAGGTGCTACAGACGGCAGGGAGTGACGCGTCGGATCAGGTGATGCGCACCGGCATCACGAGATACCGATAGTCCGAGACGGTGCCGTGCTCCTCGGAGACGCCCGTGAGCAGCACCGGCTTGGGCGCGGTGGTGAAGGAGAACTTCACCTGCGGCTGATCCACCACAGCCAGCCCCTCCGAGAGGTAGGCGGGGTTGAACGCCACGGTGATGTCCTCACCCTCGAGCGTGCAGGGCACGGCCTCGTTCGCGGAGGCGTCGTCGCCGGTGCCGGCCTCGAGGGCCACCTGGCCGTCGGTGAAGACCATGCGCAGCGAGGAGTTGCGCTCGGCCACCAGGGCCACGCGACGGGAGGACTCCACGAGTTCTGCCGTGCCCACGGTCGCGTGGATCGGGGAGGACTCGGGGAACAGCGAACGGATCTTGGGGTACTCGCCATCGACCAGCACCGAGGTGGTGCGGCGTCCGGCCGAGGCGAAGCCGACGAGGTCCACGCTGTCCGAGAAGCGCAGCTCCAGGGCGCCGGCCCCACCGAGAGACTTGGCGACCTCGGTCAGGGTGCGCGCCTTGATGAGCAGGGAGGTGGAGACCCCCGGATCGCTGGGCGTCCAGGTGATCTCCTTCATGGCCAGCCGGTAGCGGTCCGTGGCGAGGAAGGTCATGCGGTCGCCCTCGATCTCCACCTTGATGGCGGTGAGGATCGGCAGGGTGTCGTCCTTCGACGCGGCAACGCTGACCTGGGCGATGGCGTGGGCGAAGGCCGCACCGTCCACGGTGCCGGCGACCTCTGGCAGTTCGGGCAGCGCCGGGTACTCGCTCACCGGCATCGTGGCCAGGCTGAACCGGGAGGACTTGCAGCTCACCAGTACCTTGCCGCCGTCGAGCTCCACGGTCACGGGGGCCGCGGGCAGCGAGCGGACGATGTCATTGAGCAGGCGACCGGAGACCAGCACCTGGCCGGTGGCCTCCACATCGGCCTCGATGTCCAGGCGTGCGGAGGTCTCATAGTCGAAGCTCGCAATGGAGACGACGCCGGCCTCGGCGGTGATCAGCAGCCCGGAGAGCACCGGGACCGGCGGACGAGGCGAGAGGGAACGAGCAGTCCAAGAGACGGCCTCGGTGAGGATGTCGCGTTCGACGGTGAACTTCACGGGCTGTTCTCTGCCTCTCTGGCCTGGGACATCGGCGGTGAATCGGCCACTGCGAGGGAAGCGAGCGGGATTCTACGACTGCGTCGTGCTCCCCGAGTGTAGGCACGCGGGATCACCAGCAGGCGCGTGAAGTCAGCATAGGCGGTTCGTGGGCGATGTGTCAGGTCCGGGCCTCGAGGGGGTGATGCGGTGTGCGGGCCGCGGCGTTGCATGTTGCTTGACATGAGGAGAAAGGGAGATCAGTAGTGGTGACAGCACGTGTGGATTCTGTGGACAACTCGGCTTTTCGGCCTCGATCCACCGATCCTCCTGTGGGCCAGGGCGTGCATGCTCTCGTTGAGGGGTGTGCATCTGCCGTGGACGACACCGGTGCCGGCCGTCACCGCGGTGCACAGTGCGGGGTGGGGTTGTCCCGAGATGCGGTGCGATCATCCTCGTGCTGTCCACAATTGTCTCCACAAGCACAGCGTGGACCCGCGTGATCCCGCGCATTCCGCCCGATGTCGGCTGTGGACAGCTGTGGAGGAGTGTGGAGAGAGAAATGACAAGGGTGTGGTTCCAGGCGCTGCTCGTCGCCCGATCAACACCCCGTGTACCCCGGCTGTTCACCCTGTCATCATGCGGCGCTCGAAAGGGCCATCCCGTCCACACCACCGGGCGTCATCCACACCGTTGTCCACAGAGGTGGACAGTGTGGAGGAAACCCTCGGGTAGGGGTGGAAGGTTCAGCCCCCGCGCTGCTTGCGCTTGATCTCGTTGGTCAGCTCCGTGACCTGATTGAAGATCTGCCGCCGCTCCGCCATGAGCTGTCGGATCTTGCGGTCCGCGTGCATCACCGTGGTGTGGTCGCGCCCGCCCAGCTCTTGACCGATCTTGGGCAGGGACATCTCGGTGAGCTCGCGCAGCAGGTACATCGCGATCTGCCGCGCATTGGTGAACGTACGCGTGCGGGACTTGCTGGTCAGCTGCTCCATCGTCAGCCCGAAGTAGTCCACGGTCGCCTGCAGGATCAGCTCCGGGGTGATCTCCTGGACGTCGTCGTCCGTGATCAGGTCCTTGAGCACATGCTCGGCCAGCGCGAGATCCACGTCCTGGCGGTTCAATGAGGCGAACGCGGTGACGCGGATCAGGGCGCCCTCGAGCTCGCGGATGTTGGTGGAGATGCGGCTGGCGATGTACTCGAGCGCCTCCGGCGGGGCCACGAGCCCCTCGGCCTCGGCCTTCTTGCGCAGGATCGCGATGCGGGTCTCGAGATCCGGCGGCTGGATGTCCGTGATCAGGCCCCACTCGAAGCGGCTGCGCAGGCGCTCCTCGAAGCCCGAAAGCTGCTTGGGCGGCAGGTCCGAGGTGATGACCACCTGCTTGTTGTTGTTGTAGAGCGTGTTGAAGGTGTGGAAGAACTCCTCCACGGTCGCTTCCTTGTCCGCGAGGAACTGGATGTCATCGATCAGCAGGATGTCCACATTCCGGTAGAGCTGCTTGAAGGACGCGCCCTCGTCATGGCGGATGGAGTTGATGAAGTCGTTGGTGAACTCCTCCGAGTTCACGTAGCGCACCCGCAGCCCCGGGTAGAGCCGGCGGGCGTAGTGGCCGATCGCGTGCAGCAGGTGGGTCTTGCCCAGCCCGGACTCGCCGTAGATGAACA
>JAUNTT010000118.1:2501-6593 GCA_030538555.1 Micrococcus sp. | reverse complement strand
CGGATCACCGAGGGCGCGGCCATGATCCGCTCCAAGGGTGAGGCCGGCACCGGCGACGTGTCCGAGGCCGTCAAGCACATCCGCACCATCCGCAAGGAGATCGGTGCGCTGGCCGGCCTGGCCAAGGACGAGCTGTACGTGGCCGCCAAGGAGTTGCAGGCACCCTACGAGCTGGTCGCCGAGGTCGCCGAGACCGGCACCCTGCCCGTCGTGATGTTCACCGCCGGCGGCGTGGCCACCCCCGCCGACGCCGCGCTGATGATGCAGATGGGCGCCGACGGCGTGTTCGTGGGCTCCGGCATCTTCAAGTCCGGCAACCCGGCCGAGCGCGCCAAGGCCATCGTCAAGGCCACCGCACAGTTCGACGACCCCGCCGCCATCGCCGAGGCCTCCCGCGGCCTGGGCGAGGCGATGGTGGGCATCAACGTGGGCGATCTGCCCGCCCCGCATCGCCTGGCCGAGCGCGGCTGGTGACCACCGGGCCCCTCGTCGGCGTCTTCGCGCTGCAGGGCGACGTCCGCGAGCACGAGCACGTGCTCACGGGCCTGGGCGCCCGCACCCGTCAGGTCCGCCGCCCGGCTGACCTGACGGGCCTGGACGGCATCGTGCTGCCCGGCGGGGAGTCCTCCGTGATGGATCGGCTCGCCCGGATCATGGGGCTCAAACAGCCGCTGATCGAGGCGCTCGACGCCGGTCTGCCCGCCTACGGGACGTGCGCCGGCATGATCCTGCTCGCCCGCGAGGTCCACAATCCCGCACCGGGGCAGGGGAGTCTCGGCGTGCTGGACGTCCGGGTGCGCCGCAACGCGTTCGGTACGCAGGTGGACTCCTTCGAGGAGAACCTCGCCGTGCCGGCCGTCTCGGACGAACCCGTCCATGCCGTGTTCATCCGCGCGCCCGCGGTGCTCGACGCCGGCCCGGACGTCGACGTGCTGGCCTCCGTTCCCGCTACCCGGCTGGCCGCCGATCCGGCCGAGCTGGGCCTGGCCGACGATGCCGAGCTGCCCGTCGCCGTGCGCCAGGGCCACCTGCTGGCCACCAGCTTCCACCCGGAAGTGACCGGTGACTTCTCCTTCCACCGCGACTTCGTGAAGGGGCTCTAGACCCATGGACACCGTCGTCACGATCCTTGCGCTCGTCGTCATGCTCATCGGCGTGGTCGGCACTGTCTACCCGATCCTGCCCGGCTCCGCGATCACCGCGCTCGCCGCGCTGGTGTGGGCGTGGGTGCTGGGCTCCACCGCGTCGTGGATCTTCGGGCTCATCGCCGTCGGCTTCGCCCTGGCCGGTTGGAGTGCGTCCTGGGTGCTGACCGGCCGGCGACTGCGCCGCGAGAAGGTCCCGCGCGGGCCGATCCTGGCCGGGTTGGCGACCGGCGTCGTCGGGATCTTCGTGGTGCCCGTGGTGGGCCTGTTCCTCGGCTTCGCGCTCGGCCTGTTCGTGGCCGAGTGGGCGCGACGCAAGGACGTCCGCGCCGCGCTGAGCTCGAGCGTCGGCGCGCTCAAGGCGCTGGGGCTGGGCATCGTCGTGGAGTTCGCGTGCGCGGGCCTGGCCACCTCGCTCGTCTTCGTCGGCGCGCTGGTCCACGCCTTCGCCTGACGGCCTCCGGGCCAGTGAGCAGGATCACAGGAGCTTTCTCCCAGCAACGGGCGTAGCGTCCGGTGCGTGAACAGCGCGCAGCATCCTCGGGTCGGTGGTCCGCTGCTGACGGTGGCGGCCCTGGGTGTGGTGTTCGGCGACATCGGCACCTCGCCCCTGTACGCCCTGCAGACCGTGTTCTCCGCCGCGCACAACGCCGTGAACACCTCCGACGCCCACGTGACCGGGGTGATCTCGCTGGTGATCTGGTCGCTGCTGATCATCGTGACGCTGACCTACGTGGTGGTGACCCTGCGCGCGGATCACGAGGGGGAGGGTGGTGTGCTCTCGCTGGCCACCCTGGTGCGCCGACGCATCGACCCTCGCAGCGCGACCCGCACTGGCGGCACCCACCGCACATCCGTCGCCACGCCACGCCGGACCCGCTGGGGCCGCTGGGCGTTTGGTGCCGGTCTGATCGGCTGCTGCTTCTTCTTCGGCGACTCCGTGATCACCCCGGCGATCTCCGTGCTCTCCGCCGTCGAGGGCATGGCCCTGCGGGCGCCGCACCTGCAGCCGTGGGTCCTGCCGCTGACGGTGGGCATCGTCGTCGTGCTCTTCGGGGTGCAGCGCTGGGGCACCGCGCGGGTGGGTGCCTTGTTCGGCCCCATCATGGCGCTCTGGTTCCTCAGCCTCGCCGCCGTGGGCGTCCCCGCGATCCTCGCCCAGCCGCGGATCCTGTGGGCGTTGTCCCCGCTGCCAGGGCTGCAGTTCGCCGTTGCGGAGCCGGGCATCGCGCTCGTCGCAGGGGGCGGCATCGTGCTGGTGGTCACCGGTGCCGAGGCGCTCTACGCGGACATAGGTCACTTCGGTCGCGCGCCGATCACGTGGGCGTGGGTGGGGCTGGTGCTGCCGGCTCTCGCGCTGAACTACCTCGGCCAGGGGGCGCTGATTCTGGCGGACCCGAGCGCGGTGGCCAGCCCGTTCTTCCTGTTGGCTCCGAGCTGGGCGGCACTGCCGCTGACCGTCTTGGCCATCGTGGCGACCGTCATCGCCTCCCAGGCCGTCATCACGGGCGCGTACTCGGTGTCGCGTCAGGCCATGCGGCTCGGATTCCTGCCCGCGATGAGTGTGCGGCACACCTCCCGCAGCGCGTCGGGTCAGGTGTACGTGCCGGTGGTCAACGCCGTGCTGGCCGTGGCCGTCGTCGGGGTGGTGCTCGGCTTCGGCTCCTCGGTGGCCCTGGCCACGGCCTATGGCCTCGCGGTCACCTCCACGATGGTCATCACCACCCTGCTGGTGCTGGTCTACGCGCGGCTGCGGTGGCGGTGGCCGTGGTGGGCGGTGGCCGGCTTCGCGCTGGTCGTCCTGCCGCTGGAACTCAGCTTCCTCGCCGGCAACGCCGTCAAGGTGGCCGAGGGTGGCTGGCTGCCGCTGGCCATCGGCTGCACCATGTTCGCGGTCATGGTGGTGTGGCATCGCGGCCGGCGCCGGGTCAACTCCTACCGGCAGTACAACGCCCGAGACCTCGCCGCGGTGGCCGAACAGGTCGCCCGCTGGGAGGAGGCGGGCACCATCACCCGGGTGCCCAGCACGGCCGTCTATCTCGCCCCCACCCCGACGACGGCGCCCGCCGCCCTGATCTCGCACCTGCGGTCCCAGCGCAGCGTCCATCAGCGGGTCCTCGTGGTGCACGTGGCCACGCATCATCGCCCGTATCTGGCCGACGACGAGCGGCTCACGGTGACCCCGTTGCCGCAACTGCCGGGCTGGACGCTTGTGACCCTGCACGTGGGCTTCTTCGAGCACGTCGATGTCCCGGCCCGGCTGCACGAACACGCGCAGCAACTGGGCTGGAGCGCACGGGAGCTGGCGCAGGCCAGCTACTTCCTGAGCTCCACCCGGTATGTGGCCCCCGCGGGACGATCGTGGCGGGCGCTCGAGGCGGGGCTCTTCGTGCGGCTCAGCGCGCTGACGGACGAACCGGCTGAACGCTTCGCGCTGCCCCCGGACCACGCGGTGAATGTGGGGACCGCGTTGCGCTTGTGAACACGCCGGACCGGGCCGCGCAGGCGGGGCCGTCCCTGCACGGCGGACCCGCTCAGTCGGCGTCGTCCTCGAGCAGGGCGCGGCTGTGACCGTAGAACCACGTGATGTGCTCGGCCAGCGCGGTGGCCGCGGTCTCGCCGTCTCCGGCGGCGACGGCGTCGAGAATCTCGCGGTGCTGGGCCTGCAGCCGATCCCGCACCGCCCCCCAGTCGTCGATCAGCGCGACCGTCTCCTGCACGTAGCCGATCGTGGCCTGGCGCAGGGACGCCATCATCGTCTCCAGCACCACATTGCCGCTGAGCGAGCTGAGCAGAACGTGGAATTCGGCGTCGAGCCGGTGGTACTGCTTCGAGGGCAGCTCCGGGGCGTCCATGCGGTCCAGCAGCTCCGCGGCGCGGGCCAGGACGTCGCTGCGCAGGGCGGCATCCGGGTGGCCGGCGTCGGTGCGGGAGGCGCCGCTGCGGG
>JAUNTT010000118.1:0-2491 GCA_030538555.1 Micrococcus sp. | reverse complement strand
GTTTCCAGCAGGATGCGGGTGCGCACGATGTCCGCGACCGGCAGCGAGCGCGTGGCCACGTGCATGCGCAGCGCCCAGGACAGCGCGGCCGAGGGCTCAGAGATGACGATGGCTCCCGAGTTCGGGCCGGATCCCGTGGCCGTGCGCACGAGGCCCATGGCGTCGAGGATGCGGGTGGCCTCGCGCACCGAGGGCCGCGAGATTCCGAAGCGCTCGGCCAGAATGCGCTCGCCGGGCAGCTTGTCCCCGACGCGGATCTCGCCCGAGCGCAGCTGATCCTCGAGCCAATCGAGGATCACGGTGTAGGTGCGGGCGGCAGACTCAGGCACGGGCGGTCACTCCAGGGATGCGGCGCGCGCCGGGGGGATCTCGGCGGCGTCGGGAAAAAAAGAACAGGGGCTGTGAGCAGAATAGGGGATTCCCGCTCACAGCCCCGGTTCGCGCCGGAGGATTCCCGACGACGTCGCGTGACGTCGTCGCCGGACGGCTCAGATCACGGCAGCATCCAGTGCAGGACGTTGGACTGCAGGTAGACGATGGCGCAGACCATGAGCAGCAGGCCCACGGACCAGGGCAGCACGGCGCGGAAGATCTTCGACTCCTGGCCCTCCATGGACACCGCCGTGGCCGCGATCGCCAGCGACTGCGGCGAGATCATCTTGCCGACCACGCCGCCGGAGGTGTTCGCGGCGACCATCAGCGCCGGATCCAGACCGATCTGGTTGGCGGCGGTCTGCTGCAGGTTGGCGAACAGGGCGTTGGCCGAGGTGTCCGAGCCGGTCACGGCAGTGCCGAGCCAGCCGAGCACGGGGGAGAGGAACGCGAAGGCCGCACCCACCGCGGCAATCGCGGTGCCCATGGCCAGCGTCTGGCCGGAGAAGTTCATGACGTAGGCCAGGGACAGCACCGAGACGATGGTCAGCGCGGACCAGCGCATCTTGTAGAAGGAGCGGCCGATCTCGGCGATCGCGTTGCCCACGGTGAGCGGGAAGCGGCCGTTGGCGTTGAAGACCGAGTAGATGACGGCCATGATCAGGCCGCTGATGAGCAGCAGGGTGCCCGGGGAGGACAGCCACGGGAACGTGTAGATGGTGCCACCGATGGGCTCGCCGGCCGCGTTGAGCAGGCGCCCGTGCAGACCCGGCCATTCGATGCGCTGATTGGTGGAGGTGATCCAGCCGGCCAGGTCGAAGCCGATCTCCCACAACTTGGCCACGCCGAAGACGGTGATGACCAGCAGGTAGGGCAGCACAGCCATCCAGATGCGCACGGGGGTGAGATCGGAGGCGGGCTTGGCTGGTGCGATGCCGAGGCGCTCGGAGGCCTCGGCGGCACCCTTCGGACGCCAGAAGCGCAGCAGGATGACGGCCGACACCATGGCGAACAGGGCGGCGACGACGTCGGTCAGCTCGTAGGAGAAGTACGTGGCGGCCATCCAGATGCCGATGGAGAACGTGGCGCCGATGGTGAGCAACGCGGGCCAGGTCTGCTTGATGCCGCGGACGCCGTCGAGGATCAGGACGAGGAAGAACGGCACGAAGATGGCGACGAACGGGGCCTGGTGGCCGACGATCGCGCCGATCTCGGTGGCCGGGATGCCGGTGAGCTGGCCGGCCGTGGTGATGGGGGTGCCGACGGCGCCGAAGGCCACCGGCGCGGTGTTGGCCAGCAGCACCACGGTGGCGGTCTTCAGCGGCGGCACACCCAGGGCCAGCAGCATGGTGGCGGTGATGGCCACGGGCGCGCCGAAGCCGGCGAGGGCCTCGAGCAGGCCGCCGAAGCAGAAGGCGATCAGCACGGCCTGGATGCGGATGTCGCCGCCGCCGACGGTGTCGAAGATCGAGCGCATGTCCTCGAAGCGGCCGGAGAGCACCGTGATCTGGTAGAACCACAGGGCCATCACCACGATCCAGACGATCGGGAAGAAGCCGAAGACGGCACCCTGAGAGGCCGAGAGTAGCGCAATGTCTGCGGGCATCCCGAAGGCGAAGACCGCCACGATCAGGGCCGCGGCCAGTGCCGTGAGGCCGGACTGCCAGGCCTTGGCCTTGACGAAGAGCAGCATGACGAAGAACGTCAGCAGCGGGACAGTGCCGAGCGCGGCCGAGAGCCCAAGGCTGCCGGCGACGGCGTCGGTCGTGGCGGTGTACGTGGACACGTGGTGCTCCTGTGCAAGAGGGACGCGCTGGGTCTGCGGTGATCGCTGTTGTTGCTGTTGTTGCTGTTGTTGCTGTGGTGCGTTCTGCGGCGGCGGTGCGCGCAGGGCTGGACCCGGGCGTCGACGAAGACGTGTTGTGGCCTGACCACAGTGGTCAGGCCACAGACGGTATATGGCACGGGTCACATCGCGCAACCCCACGGCCGAAAGTGTGGGGTGTGGTCGTCCGGGGCGAGTAGTGGTCACCCCGGATGCTGCCGGGAGGCTCGTGCACCGTTCTCGCTAGGCCGCGCCAGCGGTGCAGTACTCACCCGGGAACGCTGGGCCGGTGCA
>JAUNTT010000117.1 GCA_030538555.1 Micrococcus sp. | reverse complement strand
GTCTCACCGCGCAACCTCAGCGGCGCAGCCCGCTCATCGCCTGCTCGAGGTCGGCGATCAGATCCGCGGCATCCTCGATGCCCACGGACAGGCGCACAAGATTGTCCGGCACGGCCAGCTCGGTGCCCGCCACGGAGGCGTGCGTCATCTCGGCCGGGTAGTTCATCAGCGACTCGATGCCGCCCAGCGACTCGGCGAGCTGGAACACGCGCGTGGCCTCGGCGACCTGCTTGGCCGCGGCCGCACCGCCGGTGAACTGCACGGAGACCATGCCGCCGAAGCCGCGCATCTGGGCGGCGGCGAGCTCGTGGCCCGGGTGGTCGGCAAGGCCCGGGTAGAGCACGCGCTCCACCCCGGGCTGCTCGGTGAGCCAGTCGGCCACGGCCTGGGCGTTGGCCTGGTGACGGTCCATGCGCACACCCAGCGTCTTGAGACCGCGCGTGGTCAGGTAGGCGTCCCACGGCCCGTTGACGGCACCGGCCGCGAACTGCTGGAACTGCACCTCGGCCGCCAGCTCGGCATCCTTGATCACGACGGCGCCGCCGATCACGTCCGAATGACCACCGATGTACTTCGTGGTCGAGTGGACCACGACGTCGGCACCCAGCTGCAGCGGGGTCTGCAGGTAGGGGGTGGCGAAGGTGTTGTCCACCACGAGCAGCGCGTCGTGCGCGTGGGCGATCTCGGCGATCGCGGCGACGTCGGAGACCTTCATCATCGGGTTCGAGGGGGTCTCGAGCCACACCATGACCGGGCCCTGGGCCTGCGCGCGCTCGACAGCGTCGGCCACCTGAGCCTCATCGCCCATGTCTACGACGGCGTGGCGAATCCCCCACTTGGCCAGGACCTTGGAGATCAGGCGGTAGGAGCCGCCGTAGACGTCGTTGCCCAGCACGATGGTGGTGCCCGGCTCGGCGGCACCCATGATCAGCGCGGTCTCCGCGGCCAGCCCGGACGCGAAGGTGAGTGCGGTGGCCAGCGGGTTGCCGTCGGCGTCGACGCCGGCTTCGAGCGCGGCCAGCTGGCGCTGCAGCGAGTCGCGGGTGGGGTTGGTGCCGCGTCCGTAGTCGTAGCCGCGGCGCAGCTCACCGATCTTGATCGGGGCGTAGGTGCTGGAGAGGTGGATGGGCGGGACCACGGCGCCGAAGACCTCGTCCAGCTCCTGGCCGGCGTGAATGGCCCGGGTGCTGAAGCCCTGGCCGGCCTGGACCACGGGGCCGGGCTCGGCGGACGCGGCGGCGTCGGTGCCCAGCGCGGTGGTGTTCTCGGCAAGCGGGTGTTCGGCGGTCATGAGGAAGCTCGCTCCTTGGAGACGGGGTCGGTGGACGTCGCGGGGTGTTGCGTGGCGAGGGGAGTGGCTTTCCGCGCTCAGGCGGTCACATAAGCCAACACATCGTGCAGGGTGAGGATTCCCTGCACGTGGCCGCCGTGGCACACCAGCAGCGTCGGGTGCTCGGCGAGGCGCTGCTTGGCCTGCGTGAGCGAGGTGCTCGCGCCGATCGTGGGCAGAGTGTCGGCCATGATCTCCCCCACCGGGCTGTCCGGGCTCACCGCGCCGGTGGCCAAGGCCTCGGCGAGCGCGGCGGCGCTGACGGTGCCGCGGATCTCACCGATGCGCAGATCGTGACGCAACTGCGGGACCACGGGCAGGGCGTCCACGCCGTAGCGGGTCAGGGTGGCGACGGCGTCGGCCACGGTGGTCTCCGCCGTCGCGGTCACCAGCGTGGGCACGGAGCCGGGGAACAGGTCGGCCTTGTCCGCGAGGACCTCACCGGCGGTGGCGTGCCAGCGCGCCTCGGCGGCCGGCGTCGCGGCGCCCGAGGCCACGGGGGCGTCCATGTCCCCGGAGGCCTCGCGGTGCGGGCCCGTGTGCTCGGTGGTCGTCTCGGCGACGGCGGAGCGGGAGCGGCCGTGCGCCCAGCCCGGCAACACGGAGTCGGTGTGAGCGTAGTCGAAGCCGCGATCGTCCATCCACGGATCGTTGAAGATCTTGGCGAGATAGCCGCGGCCGGAGTCGGGCAGGACGATGACCATGACGTCGTCGGGACCCAGTTCCCGGGCCTTGCGCAGGCCGGCGACGACGGCCAGCCCGGAGGAGCCGCCGACCAGCAGGCCCTCCTCGGCAGCCAGGCGCCGGGTCATGGCGAAGGCCTCCGCGTCGGTCACGGCGATGACCTCATCCGGAACGGACGGGTCATAGTTGTCCACCCACATGTCCTCGCCGACGCCCTCCACGAAGTAGGGCCGGCCGGTGCCGCCGGAGTAGACGGAGCCCTCGGGGTCGGCGCCGATGATCTTGACGGGCCCCTCCGGGCGGTCCGCGGAGATCTCCTTGAGGTAGCGGCCGGTTCCGGTGATGGTGCCGCCGGTGCCGGCGCCCATCACGGCGTGGGTGACCCGGCCGGCGGTGTCCGCCCAAATCTCGGGGCCCGTGGTCTCGTAGTGCGAGGCCGGCGCGGCGGGGTTGAAGAACTGATTGGGCTGGAATGCGCCCTCAATGTCGGCTTCAAGCCGGTTGGCCACGCCGTAATAGGACTCCTCGGACGTCGGCTCCACGGAGGTGGGGGTGACCACGAGCTCGGCGCCATAAGCGGCGAGCACGTCCCGCTTCTCCTGGCCGACCTTGTCCGGGGTGACGAAGACGGTGCGGTAGCCCTTCTGCTGAGCCACGATGGCCAGGCCAACGCCGGTGTTGCCGGAGGTGGGCTCCACCACGGTGCCGCCGGGGGCGAGCTTGCCGTCGGCCTCGGCCGCCTCGATCATCTTCAGCGCGATGCGATCCTTCACCGATCCGCCGGGGTTGAGGTACTCGACCTTGACCAGGACGGTGGCCTCAATGCCCTCCGTGACGGCGTTGAGCTTGACCAGCGGGGTGCCCCCGATGAGGTCCAGGACGGTCTCGGCATAGCGCATGGGAGTCTTCTCAGTCACCGGCCCCACGGTACCGGGCGGCTACGATCCCAGCCATGCCGGTCATTCCCCCAGCGTCACACAGCGATGCGGACGCCGTGGCGCACTTCACTCCCGGCGTCGCCGTGGATGTGCGCCTGACTCTGCGCCCTCTGCAGCGTGGCGTGGGCGATCCGTGCGTCCGGGTGACGAGCGAGGGCGTGTGGCTCACCCGGCGCGACGACGCCGCGGGCCAGTTCGCGCCGGCCTCGCTGCTGGTGCGGGCGCCTGATTCCCCCGTGCGTCCGGGGGTCATTGAAGCCCGGGCGTGGGGGCCGGGTGCGGCGGCGGCCGTCGCGGAGGTGCCGCATCTGCTCGGCCTTGACGACGCCGGCTGGCCCGCGTTCGATGCACTGCTGGAGAGCACGGCGGGCCAGTTGCCCTCCCATGTCCTCGAGGCCCGACGACGTCGCCCCGGTCTGCGCCTGGCCGCGCACGGGCGTCTGGCCCAGCAGCTCATGACGGTGACGCTCGAGCAGAAGGTCACCCATGATCAGGCCCGCCACGGCTGGCGGTGGTTGGTCCGCGCGACCTCGGAGCCCGCCCCGGGTCCGGTGCCTGCGCGGATGCTGCTGCCGCCGGATCCGGCGCGGGTGCTGCGCGTGCCCTCGTGGCAGTGGCACGCCGGATGGGTGCAGCCCTCGCAGGCCAAGGCCGTGCTGCGGGTGGCAGAACGCGCCGGGTCCCTGGACCGGGTGGGCCGCGCGGCGCAGCCAGCGGATGTGGCGGCGGCGGTGCGGCTGTCCGAGCAGGTGCGCTCGCTGCCCGGGATTGGTGTGTGGACCGCCGCGGAGGCCCTGCAGCGCAGCCACGCGGCGGCCGATCTGGTGGCCGTGGGCGACTATCACCTCGCCCAGTTCGTCGGGCAGGTGCTGACCGGCAGGCGCACCGACGACGACGGCATGCTGCGTCTGTTGCAGCCGTGGGAGGGGCACCGGCAACGGGTGGTGCGGATGATCGGGCTCAGCGGCGAGCGGAAGCAGGCGTTCGGCCCGAAGCTCACGCCGGCCGATCATCGCGGGTACTGAGGGCGAGTCGATTCCTGCACAGGGCATCGATTCGGGCGCCCTGTCCACGGCGCGCCGAGGCGGCCCGGTGGGGCGGTGATCGGCCTGCCTAGCGTGATGCCACCGACGCCCGAGAGCCGGGCGGGACGCGCATCAGCCTGCAAGGAGAGCATCATGACCCTGCCCCAGACCTCCGCCGAGGACCCCAGGACACCGGACCGGCACGCACCGCACGGGCCCGGCCCCACGAGTGGCCTGGTTCCCGGCAAGCGGGCCTCGCTGATGATCGTCTCGGCCGAGCGCGACGTCGAAGCGGCCATGCGCGAGGCCATGGACTGGCTCGACGCCTTCACGCAGAACTGCGGGCTGGTCCTAAACGCGGAGGAGACCGACCTCTATGCCGTCGCGCAGGCCCGCACCTTGACCGGGCAGATGAGCATGCCGCGAGCCGGTGCTGGCCTGCACCAGACCGGAGTCGCCGAGTTCATCGACTTCATCCTGCATGCCGGGCGGTGGCACCACGCCGACGCGCCGCGACCCGTCCCGCAGGACGCCGAGGGCGTTCATCCCTGGGCGTGGACGTACTACGAGCTCCTGCACCAGGCGGACCCGGAGGCGTGGTGCACGGTCTGGGATGTGTTTCCCTTGCCCGCCGCGCACTGAGGCCGCCGGTCAGGACTGCTCGGCCAGCGCCTTCGTGGCGGCCTCGCGCAACTCGACCTTGCGCACCTTGCCGGAGACGGTCATGGGGAACGCATCGAGGACCTGGACATACGGCGGGATCTTGTAGTGGGCGATCTTGCCGGCGGAGAACTCCTTGAGGTCCTCGGCCGTCAGTCCCGAGGCACCCTCGCGCAGGATGACGCAGGCCATCAGCTGCTCGCCGTACTTCTCGTCCGGGACGCCGATGACCTGGACGTCCTGGATGTCCGGGTGGGTGTAGAGGAACTCCTCGACCTCGCGCGGAGAGATGTTCTCGCCACCCCGGATGATGAGGTCCTTGATCCGGCCCTCAATCCGGGCGTAGCCGTCCTCGTCCATCGAGGCGAGATCGCCCGTGTGCATCCAGCCCTCGGCGTCCACGACCGCCTCGGTGCGCTCCGGCTCGTTCCAGTAACCGCTCATCACCGAGTAGCCGCGCGTGCACAGCTCGCCGGTGGCACCGCGGGGCACCACCTCGCCGGTGATGGGATCCACGATCTTGGTCTCCACGTGCGGCATGGACCGACCCACGGTCTCGGTGCGGCGCGCCAGGGAGTCGTCGCGGCGGGTCATGGTGGACACCGGTGCCGTCTCCGTCATGCCGTAGCAGATGGCCACCTCGGACATGTTGAGCTTGTCAATCACGCGGCGCATCACCTCCACCGGGCACGTGGAGCCAGCCATCACGCCGGTGCGCAGGCGGGACAGGTCCAGAGAAGCCACCTCGTCCTCGCGCGCCAGCATGGAGATGAACATGGTCGGCACGCCGTAGAGGCTGGTCGCCCCCGTGGCGGCCGCGGCGTGCAGCGAGGCGACCGGGTCAAAGCTGCGCGCCGGGATCACGGAGACCGAGGCGTGGGAGACCGCGGCGATGGTGCCGATGACCATGCCGAAGCAGTGGAAGAAGGGCACCGGAATCACGACGCCGTCGTCGGGGGTGTAGCCCAGCAGCTCGCCGATGTGGAAGCCGTTGTTGAGAATGTTGCGATGGCTCAGGGTCACGCCCTTGGGAAAGCCGGTGGTGCCGGAGGTGTACTGCAGGTTCACCGGATCCTCGGCGCCGACCTGGGCCTCGCGTGCGGCCAGATCCTCATCGCTGATCTGCTCGGCGCCAGCCAGGAAGGCGCTCCAGGTCAGTTCCGTGACCGAGTTCTCCCCGCTGCGGCAGTCCAGCACCCCGTCCACGGCGTGCGGGTAGGAGTCTTCTCCCATCTCACCGGGCTGCGGCAGATTGATCAGCTGACGCAGCTCGGGCGCGCCGGCACACGCGACCTCGCGAGCCGTGCTCGGCGGATCCATCCGATCATCGGGACAGGCGACCACGAGCCCGCGCATCCCGCACTGCTCGACCACGTAGGTCAGCTCGTGGGTGCGGTAGGCCGGGTTGAGGTTGACGAGGATGACACCCGCGCGGGCGGCACCGTAGAGCAGGGTGGTCCACTCCGCCACATTGGGGCTCCACATGCCGATGCGCTCGCCCTTGTCATAGCCGGCCGCCATGAGGGCCTTCGCCACCGTGCGGGAGTCGCGCTGCAGTTGCGCATACGTCCAGGTCCGGCCGGTCTCGGGATCCCCCTGCGGTCCGCACTCGATGATGGCCGGGGCGTCCGGGTGTTCCGCGGCCGTGGCGTCGAGGTTCTCAGCCAGGGTCTGCTCGAGCAGCTCGAGGTCCGTGGGACCCGAGGTGTAGGACAGGGTGTCGGCGGACGGCGTAGACATCGCGGGGCTCCTCCTGCAGGCGATCACAAATGCCGCTGTGACCTACGGCACAACGTCCTCCGAGCCTAGTCCTCCGCCCCGAACCGGTACGCCGTGTGACGGACGGCACCGCCCCCGCACCGCCCCCCACCACCCGTTCCCGGGTGGGCAACGTCCCCACTCCCGCTCAGTGGAGGGCAAGGTCCCCCACCCCCCCTCCGGGGGGGGGAAATTCCCCCCCATGAAGTACTACGG
>JAUNTT010000116.1 GCA_030538555.1 Micrococcus sp. | reverse complement strand
ATGCCTGATCTTCCGATGCCTGACCGTCCGCTGCCTGCCTCTGCCCCGTCCAGCCCAGCGCTCGCCCGACGCCGCCCCGCCTCCTCGGGACGCGGCCTCACCCGCGGTGCGCGTCGGCGTACCACCTCGGCGCCGGCGCGGCGCGAAGAGATCGAAGTCGTCGTCGATGGGGTCCCCGTGACCATCGTCCGGTCGAGCGCGCGCACGCGCACCGTGTCCGCCGCGTGGCGCGAGGGCCGGCTGCGGATCTCGGTCCCCGCCGCCCTGAGCAGCAACGAGGAACAGCAGTGGGTGCGCCGGATGATCGAGCGAGCTGGGCCGGGGCCGGGCACCGCTCGACCCCCGGCCTCCGAGGCCGCCCTGATGGAACGGGTGCTGCGGGTGCATGCCCGGTACCTGCCGCACGTCCCGGCGCCGGCGTCCGTGGCGTGGTCAGCGCGGCAGCAGCGGCGGTGGGGCTCCTGCACTCCAGCCACCCGGGCCATTCGCCTCGCGCGCGCCCTGGAGCCCATGCCGGAGTGGGTCGTGGACGCGGTGATCGTCCACGAGCTGGCACACCTGCAGGAGGCCGGACACGGCGCGGGCTTCCAAGCGCTCGTTGCACGTTATCCGCAGTATGAGCGGGCCATGGCCTTTCTCGACGGCGTCACCTTCGCCCAGGGCCGCGGGCTGGACGCGGAGCCGCCTCCGTCGGCGTGACTCGACCTCTAGCGCTCCGAGGGGGCGTCCCCGAAGCCGCCGTCGAGGAGGCGGCGCAGGTCCTCGTCGAGGGCGTCGGTCGAGGCATCGGCCTCGGCTCGGCGTTGCGCGTAGCCGCTGGGATCGTCGAGGTCCTCGCCCGTGGGCTGGCGCTCCGGGTGCTTCCAGATGTCCTCGCGGTACTCGGTGCCCTGAGTCTCGGTGATGTGCTCCCAGAATGCGGCTGCCTCGCGCAGGCGGCGCGGTCGCAGCTCGAGGCCGACGAGTGCTGCGAAGGCGTGCTCGGCGGGTCCGCCGGAGGCTCGGCGACGGTTCATGGTCTCGCGCAGCGCCGTCGCGGACTCGAGCGGCGCGGCGGCCTGAGCCACGACGACGTCCACCCAGCCCTCCACCAGCGCGAGCAGCAGCTCCAGCTGCTCCAAGGCGGCACGCTGGGTGGCGTCCGGCTCGGCGATGAAGGAGGCGCCGTCGAAAACGCCCTGCATGGACGAGGGGTCCATGGGATCCACCGATGCGGCCGCGGACTCGATGCCCTCGAGGTCGAGGCGGATGCCGGCCGCGTACTGCTCGATCGCGGCGAACAGCTCCCGCTCCAGCCACGGGGAGTGCAGGAACAGGCGCATGCGGGCGACCTCGCGCAGGGCCAGGTAGATGCGGATCTGGTCGTCCGGGACGGAGAGTCCGTCACCGAACTCCTCGATGTTGACGGGCACCATCGCCAGCTGGTGGCCCGCCAGCGGGAAGCCAATGTCGGTGCCGGAGAGCACGTCCTTGCCCAGCGCGCCGATCGCGGTGCCCAGCTGGAGACCGAACATGGTGCCGCCCATGTTGCGCAGCAGGGGAGCGATATTGCCCAGCATCCCCTCCATGCCCTCGGGCAGCTGGCCCGGCAGCTGCGACTCGATGGCGCTGGACATCGCCCGGGACATGGACTCCGCCACCGGGGCGGTCATGCGGCGCCAGTTGGCCATCGTGGACTCGACCCACTCCGCGCGCGACCACGCGACGCCGATCAGCGAGGTCTGCTCGGTCTGCGTCGCCTGATCCAGCCACATCTCGGCGAGGCGGAGGGCGTCGTCGATCTCGCGGCGGGCGAACGTGCCCACCGAGGGATCGGTCCCGGCCACCGCCTGACGCGCCGAGTTCTTCGCCAGGTCCCAATTCACGGGGCCCTCGGCGGCGGAGCCGGCGGAGCCCATCATGGCCTGGAACTGGCTCATCATCTGCTGCATCATCTGCGGATTCATCATGGCCGGATCGAAGCCGCCCATGCCGCCCGGCATCCCGCCGGGCATCCCACCCGGACCGCCCATCTGCTCCATCGCCCGTCGAATCTCGTCCGAATCGGGGGCGTTGCCGCCGAAGAGCTGGTTGAGCATCTCCTGGAGCGGGTCGCGGGGATCATCCTGGCCGGAGTTCTGCGGATCGTGGCTCATGGCCCCAGCGTATCGGCCCGCCGCGTGCGATACACGCTCGACGAGGGCCTCCGCAGTCCGAGAATCCGCGTCATCGTGCGGAAGTTCGGTGTCGATTCGGCCCACAGCGCACCCCACGCACCCGGCCCCCGGAGGGTCCCGGTGTCCCGGTGGGAAAGTCCCGGTAGACTCGAGGCCACTGTCGCCCGGGTGAACGGGCGGCCCTGAGACCGGCGCCACCGACCCCAGGAAGCGATCCCGCCCGCGTGCATGCAGCAGCCCGCCCACCGCGCTCACCCCACCGAGCGCGCTTGCGGTCGCGCGCGCGCCTGGCCGGGCCGATCGCCGCGCTGAGCGCCGCCGTCGTGCTCCTGAGCCCCACCCCGTACATCGTGGAGAGCCCCGGACCCGCCATCGACGTCCTCGGCCAGTACCGGGAGCGCGATGTGCTCACAGTGGCGGAGATCCGCGACGACGGACTCGTGGACGACCCGGCCACCGGGGAGGGCCGACTCGACCTGACCACCGTGATGGTGGGTGGACCGCCCATCTCCCAGACCGCCGTCGGCGACGTCGTCTCCGCTGTCCTGGATCCCACCGTGGATCTGCGACCCCGCGAGCTGGTCTACCCCACGGGCACGAGTGCGGAGGAGGTCAGCGCTGGCAACGCCGCCGCCATGACGTCCTCACAGTCCCTGGCGACCGCCGCCGCACTGAATCTGCTGGAGATCGACTTCACCGCACAGCTCGTGGTCCAGGGCTTCACGGACGACTCTGCGGCCCGGGACACCCTGCGCGCCGACGACGTCCTGCTCACGGCCGCGGGGGAGCAGGTGCGCACCGTCACCGGGCTCAAGGAGATCCTCAACGACTCCGATGGTCAGCCGGTGCCCATGACCGTGCGCCGCGACGGTGAGGAGACCCACCTGAATGTGCCGGTGGCCCCAGCCCCGGACTGGTCCTTCGACACCTGGGCCATCGGTGCCTACCTGGCCACCGACTACGAGTTCCCCGTGGATCTTGACATCGCCCTGGAGGACATCGGCGGGCCCTCGGCCGGACTGATGTTCACTCTCGCCGTCGTCGACCGGCTCAGCCCCGGCGACCTCACCGGCGGTCTGCACGTGGCCGGCACCGGGACTGTGACGGACACGGGCCTCGTCGGGCCGATTGGCGGGATCGCCCAGAAGGTCCACGGCGCCCGTGCGCAGGGCGCCGAGCTGTTCCTCGCGCCGCGCCAGAACTGCGCCGAACTGGACGGTCGAGTGCCCGAGGGCATTGACGCCTACGGCGTGGACACCGTGGCCCAGGCGCGCGACACCATCGCGGCTGTCGCCGCGGGGGAGCAGCCCGACGCCGTCCCCCGGTGCGGGTGAGCGGCCCACCATCGAACCCCTTGACCAACCCGCCGCGCGTGAGCGTGCGGCACACACCCTCGCTTCCTGGTGAAGCGGGACCCAACCTGGAGGAAGACGAGTGAGTTTCGGACAAGGACCGTCAGGTCCCTTCGGATCGCCGCCGAACAACGACGGCGGCGGCACCGGTGGTGCCGGCAACGGCAACGGGGGTGGGCCTTTCGGCTTCAACCCCTTCGCCTCGAACAGCGGCAACGGTAGCGGCGGCGGTGCACAGCGTGGATCGCGCCCGGCCGGCGGCGCCCGCCGTGGCCCGGGCCGCCCCAGCGCCCTGGTGCTGACGATCATCTCCGTGGCCGTGCTGGTGGGGCTGTTCGTGCTCTTCACCGGCATCTACACGGATGTGCTGTGGTTCAACCAGATCGGCTACGCCGATGTGTTCTGGACCGAGATCTGGACGCGCGCCGCCCTGTTCCTCATCGCGGGTGCCGTGATGGGCGCGGCCGTGTGGGCGGCCATCTGGCTGGCGTGGCGGCATCGTCCCGCGGACGCGAATGCCGCAGCGCGTGACTCGCTGAGCCAGTACCAGCGTCAGCTGGAGCCCATCCGCCGGATCGTGTTCACCGTGGTGCCGATCGTGATCGGCCTCTTCGCCGGCTCGGCCGCGATGAACGGCTGGCAGACGGTGCTGCTGTTCTTCAATCAGGTGCCCTACGGTCAGGACGACCCGCAGTTCGGCATGGACCTGAGCTTCTACATGGCGACGCTGCCGTTCATCTCGATGGTGTCCGGCTTCATCACCTCGGTGATCCTCATCGCCGGCATCGCCGGTCTGATCGTGCACTACCTCTATGGCTCCGTGCGCGTCGAGGAGCGCGGGGGGATCGTCGTCGAGAAGGCGGCCCGGATCCACATTGGCGTCATCGCGGCGCTGTTCCTGCTGGTGCAGGGCGTGAACTTCTGGATGGACCGCTACCGCACGCTGCAGTCGCAGTCCGGCGGCTGGGCCGGTGCTCTCTACACGGACGTCAACGCCGTGATCCCCACCTCGGCCATTCTTGCCGTGACGGCGCTCATCGTGGCCGCCCTGTTCGTGGTGACGATCATCAACGGCAAGTGGCGCCTGTCCATCGTGGGCACCGCGGTGCTCATCATCACCGCCCTGGTGGTGGGCACGGGCTACCCGTTCCTCGTGCAGAACTACCAGGTGCAGCCCTCTGAGCGCAGCCTCGAGGCGCAGTACATTCAGCGCAACATCGACTTCACGCGCGAGGCCTACGGGCTCGATGAGGTCGACGTCGCCAACTACGAGGGTGCGACCCAGGCTCAGGCGGGCGCCTTGGCGGGGGAGTCTGCGAACACCGCGAACATCCGCCTCATGGACCCCAACCTGCTCTCCCAGACCTTCGGTCAGCTGCAGCAGTTCCGGCCTTACTACTGGTTCCCGGACACCCTGCACGTGGATCGCTATGAGATCGACGGCGAGATGCGCGACACCGTGATCTCGGTGCGCGATGTCAACGTCTCCCAGCAGCAGTCCTGGGTGAACAGCCACATCATCTACACCCACGGGTACGGCGTGGTCGCCGCGGACGCCTCCGAGGTGGCCGCCGGTGGACGTCCGCAGTTCCTGCTCTCGGGCATCCCGACCTCCGGCGCCCTGGCCTCGGACTCGGACTACGAGCCCCGCATCTACTTCGGCCTGAACTCGCCGCAGTACTCGGTGGTCGGGGCGCCCGAGGGTGCCACCCCACAGGAACGCGACCGTCCGCAGACGGCCGACTCCTCGGAGGACACCGCATACACCTTCTCCGGTGAGGGTGGCCCCTCCGTGGGCAACCTGTTCCATCAGCTCGCCTACGCCGTGAAGTTCGGCTCGCCCGAGCTGGTGCTGTCCTCGGACGTGAACAGCGAGTCGCAGATCCTCTACGACCGCAACCCGGTCGAGCGCGTGGAGAAGGTGGCCCCGTACCTCACGGCGGACACCAACCCCTACCCGGCCATCGTGGACGGTCGCGTGAAGTGGATTGTCGACGCCTACACGACGTCGAATGAGTTCCCGTACTCGACGGCGCAGGCGCTGAATGAGGCCACCGCGGATGCGCTCAGCCGCAACTCGGCCCTCGCCCTGTCCGGTCAGGTGAACTACATCCGCAACTCGGTCAAGGCTACCGTGGACGCCTATGACGGCTCCGTCACGCTCTACGCGTGGGAGCCGGAGGATCCGCTGCTGCAGGCCTGGCAGAGCGTGTACCCCAACTCGCTGCAGCCCTACTCCGAGATGAGCGCGGACCTCATGGCCCACGTGCGCTACCCCGAGGACATGTTCAAGGTGCAGCGTGAGCTGCTGGGTCGCTACCACGTGACCAATCCGGGTGACTTCTACGAGAACAACGACGCCTGGTCGGTCCCCTCGGACCCCACGCAGGGCGATGGCAACGTCAAGCAGCCCCCGTACTACATGACGATGCAGATGCCGCAGCAGGAGGAGCCGGCGTTCAGCCTCACCTCCACCTACATCCCGCAGATCACCGAGGGAACGCAGCAGCGCAACGTGCTCTACGGGTTCCTCTCCGCCGACGGCGACGCCGGCACCGGTGAGGACGGGGTCAAGAAGGACACCTATGGGACGCTGCGACTCCTCGAGCTGCCGCGCCAGACCACGGTGCCCGGCCCCGGCCAGGCTCAGGCGAACTTCGACTCGAATGACACCGTCTCGCAGGAGCTGAACCTGCTGCGTCAGGGTGCGTCCGAGGTGATCAACGGCAACATGATCACCCTGCCCGTGGCCGGCGGCATCCTGTACGTGCAGCCCGTGTACGTCCGGTCCTCCGGCACCACCTCCTACCCGACGCTGCGCAAGGTCCTCGTGTCCTTCGGCGGCGAGAAGGTGGGCTTCGCGGACACGCTCGAGGAGGCCCTGAACCAGGTCTTCGGCGGCGACTCCGGTGCGGTCACCCCCGAGGAGGCCCAGGAGTTCGAGGACGGCCAGACCGGTGACGAGGACACGACGGAGCCCGGCGACGAGCAACCGTCCACGGCCCCGGCCGTGTCCGGTGACCTCGCCGAGGCCCTGCAGGCAGCGCAGAACGCGATCAACGCCTCCGAGGAGGCGCTCGCGAACGGCGACTGGGCCGAGTACGGCCGCCAGCAGGAGGCCCTCAACGAGGCGCTGACCCGGGCGATCGCCGCCCAGGATGCTGCCGAACAGGCCGAGGGCGCCGAGGCTGACGCTGAGGGCGACGCCGACACCCAGGAGGG
>JAUNTT010000008.1:43776-44385 GCA_030538555.1 Micrococcus sp. | reverse complement strand
GTGGGCCACGGCGCGCAGGACGGCCTCGGCGGCGTCACGCTTCGTGCCCTGCGCAGACACCTCGGCGCCGCCGTCGCGGTCCAGGATGGTCACAGCGGTCGCGTCCTGGCCGAAGACCCGCCCATCGGCGACATCATTGACCACGAGCAGCTCGCAGCCCTTGCGCTGCAGCTTGGCGCGCGCGTGCTCCAGCACGCTCGTGTCCGGATCCCCGGTCTCGGCGGCAAAGCCCACGATGAGGCCCGGCATGGGCACTCCCGCTGCCCTCTCGGCCACGGCGGTGGCCAGGACGTCCTCGGTGCGCTCGAGCTCGATGGTGGGCGAGGCACCGTCGGCGGTCTTCTTGATCTTGGTGGTGGCCACCTGGGTGGGCCGGAAGTCCGCGACCGCGGCGGCCATGATGAGCACGTCGGCCCCGGGCGCGTGCTCGCGCACGGCGGCCAGCAGCTCGGCGGTGGACTCGACGTCCACGCGCTGCACGCCCTCGGGCACCGGCGCGGTCATCGCGGCGGCGATCAGGGTGACGCGCGCCCCCTGGGCGAGCGCGGACTCGGCCAGCGCCACGGCCTGCTTACCGGAGGAGCGGTTGCCGAGATAGCGCACGGGGTC
>JAUNTT010000008.1:0-43766 GCA_030538555.1 Micrococcus sp. | reverse complement strand
GCGCCCGAGCCGGCGGTGTCCGGCGCGCCGCCGGAGTTGTCAGGATCACCAGCGGCGCCTCCCTGCGTCACCTGCGTGACCAGCGACTGGGCGTGCGCCCAGATGTCCTCGGGTTCGGGCAGGCGGCCGACGCCCGTGTCCGCGCCGGTGAGCCGCCCCGAGGCCGGGGTGAGCACGTGGACGCCGCGGGCACGCAGGGTGGCCACATTGTGCTGGGTGCCCGGGTGGTTCCACATCTCGGTGTGCATCGCCGGGGCCAGGAGCACGGGGCACGTGGCCGTGAGCAGCACATTGCCGAGCAGGTCTGGGGCGAGCCCGGCGGTGGTGCGGGCCAGCAGGTCCGCAGTGGCCGGCGCGACCACCACGAGATCCGCGGCCCGGCCGAGCTTGACGTGGTTAACCTCGTCGACGGCGTCGAAGGTGTCCGAGCGGACGGGCTGGGAGGACAGGGCCTCCCACGTGGCCCGGCCGACGAACTTCTCGGCGGCCTGCGTGGTCACCACCGTGACCTCGTGGCCGGCCTCGGTCATGAGGCGCAGCAGCAACGCCGCCTTGTAGGCCGCGATGCCGCCGGAGACGCCGAGGACGATCCGCATCGGATCAGCTGTCCTGCTCGTCCTCGGTCTCGGTGCTCGCCTCGGCGGCGAAGGGGTCCTCGTCGCCCGGCAGCGAGAAGTCGCCGAAGTCCTCGCCGGAGAGGTCGACCTCGGCGGGCGCGTCGGTGAGCTCGCGGCTGACCAGCATGTCCTTGTTGATCTCGCGCAGGGCGATCGACAGGGGCTTCTCGTTGAGCTCGGTGTCCACGAGCGGGCCGACGTACTCGAACAGGCCCTCGTGCAGCTGGGAGTAGTAGGCGTTGATCTGACGCGCGCGCTTGGCGGCGAACAGAACCAGGGCGTACTTCGAGTCCACGCGCTCGAGCAGATCATCGATCGGCGGGGTCACGATTCCGGTGTAGTTGTCCATGCTTGAGTACTCCACTCATTGACGTACAGTGACGGTCGGTGTCCCGAGGCGACGGCCTCGGTGCAGTCTGAAGGGTCCGCGGCGCAGCCGTGCTGCTGCCCAGACCGTTGCCCAGACTCGGCTCTTACGCGCTCACGCCCATGATGCTCAAAAGCTCTGCGGCGGCGCGCTCCACATGGTCATTGACCACGACGGCGTCGAACTCGGGTTCTGCGGCGAGCTCCAGTCTAGCGGTTGCCAGGCGGCGGCGCAGTTCCTCCTCGCCCTCCGTGCCGCGACCCACCAGTCGGTGGACCAGGTCATCCCAGGTCGGCGGGGCCAGAAACACGAACGTCGCCTCGGGCAGGGTCTCACGCACCTGGCGTGCCCCCTGCAGGTCGATCTCGAGCAGGACGTGCTGCCCGGCGGCCAGCGCCTCCTGGACCCGGTCGCGGCGTGTCCCGTAGCGGTGGACGCCGTGGACGACGGCCCACTCGAGCATCTGCTCGCCCGCGACAAGCTCATCGAACTCGTCCGCGCTGACGAAGAAGTAGTGGCGGCCATCCTCTTCGCCCGGGCGCGGGGCGCGTGTGGTTGCCGAGACCGAGAGCCAGACTTCGGGATGGTGCTCACGAATGTGGGCCGAGACGGTGCCCTTGCCCACGGCGGTGGGGCCGGCCAGCACGGTCACACGGGGGCCCTCCTGCGGATCCTTGACGCTCGCGCGGGCCGCAGGAATGTGCGGCGGGGCGGTCTCGTCCTCGTGCGATGCGCTCACGCTCACGTCAGGGCTGCCTTTCCACGGGGCGCGGTCACCGCGGCCCGGTGGGTGCCGCGGTGGGGTCAGCGACCAATATAGGCGATCAGGGCCTCGCGCTGACGGCGTCCCAGGCCCTTGAGGCGGCGGACCGGGGAAATCCCGCAGGCCTCCATGATGCGCTGAGCGCGCACCTCGCCGACGCCAGGCAGGGACAGCAGCAGGTCCACCGTGCGCAGGCGCCCGATGGCCGGATCGCGGTCCGCGACCTCGAACAGCTCGGCCAGGGAGACCTCGCCGCGGGCGAAGGCCTCTTTGAGCTCGGCGCGCTGCTGCCGGGCGCGCAGCGCTTTGGCACGCGCCTCGGCACGCTCTTCAACACTGAGTTCACGCAAGGCCACGGCTACTACCCCTCGTTAGACGACGGCTCCGCACCGAGTGGTCTCAGCGAGGAGAGGATGAGAATGCTCAGGAAATCCCTGACGCAAGGAAAATATCATCGTCCAACAAATGCGTCACGCAGGGCGCGAAGAAAACCCAATCAGCGCAGGTCAGCCAGCGTGGCCTCCAGCGCGTCCCGCAGGCCTGCCACAGAGGGTCCCTGCGCCAACACCGCGCGCGAACTCGAGGCGAGCACGCGCGGCCACGCGGCGCCGAAATCGGCCCGCATGCCCCCGGCGGTGGCCCCCTGGGCACCGAAGCCCGGAGCCAGCAGCGGGCCGTGGACAGCCGCCAGGTCGATGCCGAGCTCTCGTGCCTGCTCGGCCACGGTCGCTCCCACCACGAGCCCCACGGAGCCCCACTCACCGGCCGAGGCGGCCGCCGCATTGTCCTGCGTGGCGGCGACGGCGATGCGCGCCGCCACGGCAGCGCCAGGCTCCTGGGTACCGGCGTGCTGGACCGAGGCGCCCTCTGGATTCGAGGTCAGCGCCAGCACGAACACCCCCCGCCCCGTGGCCCGCGCCGCGTCGAGGGCCGGGCGCAGGGACTCGTAGCCGAGGTAGGGGCTCAGGGTCACCGCGTCGGCGGCCAGCGGCGAGGCGTCGTCGAGCCACGCAGCGGCATAGCCGGCCATCGTGGAGCCGATGTCCCCACGCTTGGCGTCGGCGATGGTGAGCATGCCCGCCTCGCGAGCCGCGCCCAGGGTGCGTTCCAGCGCGGCCAGCCCGGCCGAGCCGTGGCGCTCGTACAGGGCGACTTGCGGCTTCAGTGCGGCGGCGAGCGGGTGCTGCCCCGCCGTGGCCGCCTCCACCACGGTCAGCGAGAACACCTCGAGTCCGGCCGCCGTGTCATCCAGGCCCCACGACTGCAACAGGCCCGGGTGAGGGTCGATGCCCAGGCACAGCGGACCCACCTCGGCCATGGCCGAGGCCAGTCGCTGCCCGAAGGTGGCGGGTGGAGTCGCGGGCGCGCTCACCGCTGACCCGCCACAGCGCGACCCGCCAGCGCGTCGGCCAGTCGGGCCTCGTGCTCCTGCAGCGAGGTCACGGTCCACGCGTACTCCCGCTGAGCCTCGATGGCCTGCAGACAGGCGGCGAACTCGGCCAGCGTCGTGATGATCGGCACGCCCAGGGAGGTGGCCGCGGCGCGGATCTCGTAGCCGTCGGTGCGGGCCTCGCCGCCGGAGGGCGTGTTGAGCACAAGGTCCACGGTGCCGGCGTGGAGCTGCTCGAGCACGGTGCCGCGGCCGTCGGGGTCGCCGGCGTCGGCGATCTTGGCCACCGTCTCTGCCGCGATGCCGTTGCGCCGCAGCACATCGGCGGTGCCACCCGTGGACACGATCTCGAAGCCGAGGTCCACGAGGCGCTTGGCGTGACCCACCAGGGAGCGCTTGTCTCGGTTGGCCACCGAGACGAAGACACGCCCGGAGGTCGGCAGGGGGTTGCCCGCCGCGGCCTGCGACTTCGCAAAGGCGGTGTCGAAGTAGGTGTCGATGCCCATGACCTCACCGGTCGAGCGCATCTCCGGACCCAGCAGCGAGTCGACCACCCGCCCCTGGGGGGTGCGGAAGCGGGTGAAGGGCAGCACGGCCTCCTTGACCGCCACGGACGCCTCCAACGGAAGGGAGGCCCCGTCGTAGTCCCGGGGCAGCATGCCGGACTCCTGCAGGTCCGCGATGCTGCGCCCGACGCCGACCAGCGCGGCCGCCTTGGCCAGCTGCACACCCGTGGCCTTGGACACGAACGGCACGGTGCGCGAGGCCCGCGGATTGGCCTCGATCACGTAGAGGACATCCGAGGCCAAGGCGAACTGGATGTTGATCAGCCCGCGCACACCCACGCCCTCAGCGATGGCCAGGGTGGCATGGCGCACACGCTCGAGCACGTCCGGGCCCAGGGTCACCGGGGGCAGCACGCACGCCGAGTCGCCGGAGTGGATCCCGGCCTCCTCGATGTGCTCCATGATGCCGCCGACGTAGAGCTGCTCGCCGTCGTAGAGGGCGTCCACGTCGATCTCGATGGCGTCCTCGAGGAAGCGGTCCACGAGCATCGGCTGATCCGGGGTGATCTCCGTGGCGTGGGCGACGTAGTGCTCGAGAGCGGCCTCGGTGTAGACGATCTCCATGCCGCGCCCGCCGAGCACATAGGACGGCCGCACCAGCACGGGGTAGCCGATCGCGTCGGCCACGGCCTTGGCGTCCTCGAAGGACACGGCGGTGCCGTTCTTCGGTGCGATCAGCCCGCCCCGCTCCAGCACGCGGGAGAACTCGCCGCGGTGCTCGGCCAGGTCGATGGCCTGCGGAGAGGTGCCGAGGATCGGCACGCCCGCATCGGCCAGCTCCTGGGCCAGCTTGAGCGGGGTCTGGCCGCCGAGCTGCACATAGACGCCCAGCACGCCGCCGGACTCGTGCTCGGCGTGGATGACCTCGAGCACGTCCTCGAGCGTCAGCGGCTCGAAGTAGAGGCGGTCGGAGATGTCATAGTCCGTGGAGACGGTCTCCGGGTTGCAGTTGACCATCACGGTCTCGTAGCCGGCCTCGCGCAGGGCCATGGTGGCGTGCACGCACGAGTAGTCGAACTCGATGCCCTGGCCGATCCGGTTGGGGCCGGAGCCCAGGATGATCACGGACGGGCTCTCGTGAGCGGTGACCTCGGTCTCGAGGTCGTAGCTGGAGTACCGGTAGGGCGTGAAGGCCTCGAACTCGGCGGCACACGTGTCCACCGTCTTGAACACGGGGCGCACGCCGAGTGCGTGACGCACGCCGCGCACGACGGCCGGGTCCATGTGGCGCAGGGTGCCGATCTGAGCATCGGAGAAGCCGTGGCGCTTGGCGCGGTGCAGCAGCTGTGCGTCCAGCTGCTCCGCTTCGCGGATCTCGCTGGCCACCTCGTTGATGAGCTGGAACTGGTCGAGGAACCACGGATCGATCGCGGTGGCCTCGAATGCCTCCTCGAGCGTGGCGCCGGCGCACAGGGCCTGCTGGGTCTGGGCGAGGCGCTGCGTCGTCGCGGTCCGGGCCGCCTCGAGCAGCGCCTGGGGATCGGCGTCGGTGTCGAAGCGCAGCTGAGAGCCCTTCTGCTCGAGCGAGCGCAGGGCCTTCTGCAGTGCCTCGGTGAAGTTGCGGCCGATGGCCATCGCCTCGCCCACCGACTTCATGGTGGTGGTCAGCGTGGGATCGGCGGCCGGGAACTTCTCGAAGGCGAAGCGCGGCACCTTGACCACCACGTAGTCGAGCACGGGCTCGAAAGAGGCCGGCGTCTTGAGCGTGATGTCGTTGGGGATCTCGTCCATCGTGTAGCCCAGGGCCAGCTTCGTGGCGATCTTGGCGATCGCGAAGCCGGTGGCCTTTGAGGCCAGCGCCGAGGACCGGGAGACGCGCGGATTCATCTCGATGACGACGACGCGCCCGTCCTCGGGGTTCACGGCGAACTGGATGTTGCAGCCGCCCGTGTCCACACCGACCTCGCGGATCACGTTGATCGAGATGTCGCGCAGGCGCTGGTACTCGCGGTCGGTGAGCGTCATGGCCGGCGCCACCGTGATGGAGTCGCCGGTGTGGACACCCACGGGGTCCACGTTCTCGATGGAGCAGACCACGACGACGTTGTCGTTGCGGTCGCGCATCATCTCCAGCTCGTACTCCTTCCAGCCCAGGATCGACTCCTCGAGGAGCACCTCGGTGGTGGGGCTGTACTGCAGACCAGCGCCGCAGATCCGGTGCAGATCGGCCTCGTCGTAGGCGAGGCCGGAGCCCAGCCCACCCATCGTGAACGAGGGCCGCACCACCACGGGATAGCCCAGGTCCTGCACGGCGGCCAGGGCCTCGTCCATCGTGTGCACAATCACCGAGCGGGCGGACTCACCGCCGGCGCGCTCGACGACGCCCTTGAACTTCTCGCGGTTCTCGCCCAGCTCGATGGCCTCGATGTTGGCGCCGATCAGCTCGACGCCGAACTGCTCCAGCACGCCGTCCTTGTCCAGGGCAATGGCGGTGTTCAGAGCCGTCTGGCCGCCCAGGGTGGGCAGGACGGCGTCGGGTCGCTCCTTCTCGATGATCTTGGCGACGACCTCGGGGGTGATCGGCTCCACGTAGGTGGCGTCCGCGAGCTCGGGGTCAGTCATGATCGTGGCCGGGTTCGAGTTGACGAGGATGACGCGCACGCCCTCCTCCTTGAGCACCCGGATCGCCTGCGTGCCGGAGTAGTCGAACTCGGCCGCCTGCCCGATGACGATGGGGCCGGAGCCGATGACCAGGACGGATGTCAGATCGGTGCGCTTCGGCATGGGCTCAGGCTCCTTCGGTGGTGGTGGCAGCGCGATCGGTGAGCATGGCCACGAACCGATCGAAGAGGGCGTGGGAGTCGTGCGGGCCGGCCGCGGACTCGGGATGGAACTGGACGGAGAAGGCGGGACGGTCCAGCAGGCGCAGCCCCTCGACCACCTGGTCATTCAGCGAGTAGTGGGACACCTCGACCCGGCCGTAGCGGGACTCGGGTGCCTCGACCACCTCATCCATCGGGGCGTCCACGGCGAAGCCGTGATTCTGCGAGGTGATCTCCACGCGTCCCGTGGCGCGGTCCATGACCGGCTGATTGGGGCCGCGGTGGCCGAAGGGCAGCTTGTAGGTGCCGAAGCCCAGGGCGCGGCCGAAGATCTGGTTGCCGAAGCAGATCCCGAAGAACGGCAGACCGGCGTCGAGCACCTGGCGCAGCACTGCCACCTGATCGTCGGCGGTGGCGGGATCGCCCGGACCGTTGGAGAGGAAGACGCCGTCGGGCTCGCAGGCCTGGATCGCGGCGAAGTCCGCGGTCGCCGGGAGCACGTGCACGCGGATGCCGCGCTGCGCCAGATGCCGTGGCGTGGCGGCCTTGATCCCCAGATCCAGGGCGGCGATCTGGGCCAGCGGCTCACCCTGCCAGCCGTGCTCGGCCGGCTCGATGACGTAGGCCTGCTCGGTGGTGACCTGCTCGGCCAGGGAGCGACCCTTCATCGCCGGCTGGTCGCGGACCTGCGCGAGCAGCTCGGCCTCCGGCGTCTCGGCGGCAGCCCCGGAGAACACCCCGGCCTTCATGGACCCGGAGGTCCGCAGCGCGCGCGTGATGGCCCGGGTGTCCACGTCCTGGATCCCGACGACGTCATAGGCCGCGAGCTCCTCGTCCAGGGTTCGGGTGCTGCGCCAATTCGAGGGGCGGCGCGCGGCGTCTCGCACGACGTAGCCGGCCACCCAGATGGCGCGAGACTCGGGGTCCTCGTCGTTGACGCCGGTGTTGCCGATGTGCGGCGCGGTCTGCACCACGATCTGTCCCGCGTAGGAGGGGTCGGTGAGGGTCTCCTGGTAGCCGGTCATCCCGGTGGTGAAGACGGCCTCGCCGAGGCTGGCGCCGCGGGCGCCGTAGGCACGGCCGCGGAAGATGCTGCCGTCCTCGAGGACGAGCAGGGCGGGCTCGGTGGGGGTGCTCATCGGGCAGAGTCCTCTCGGGAAGGGGTCAGCGCGGCGGGGTCGGAAACGGAGGCGCCGTCGGCGCGTGCGGTGAGGGTGGACAGGGCGGCGATCAGCTCGTCGCGCGCGGCCGCCTCACGGGGGCGGAACCCGCTCGTGACCGGGGCGTCGCCGAGCAGCCACGTGATCAAGACCAGCCCGTCGGGCTCCACGAACTTCCCGGCCATGCCGGCGCCGGTGCCGCTGTCCAGGATCTGGGGGGCCGGGAGGAAGAGGTTGTCCACGCGCGGGCGCAAGATCACGACGCCGGGCGTGTCCCCGTCCGTGTGTACCTCGAGCTGGGCTGCCGAGCGCAGCCCGAGGCTGTGCACGGCGACGCGGTCGAAGCGACCGTGCGCACCGAGCACGGTGCCCACGAACATGCCTGGCGCGCTCGCGGCGGGCTCCCGCTCGAGCACCGCCTGCGAGGCGAGCTGGGGGCGGGGCAGATGCGCCTGGCGACGCTGGCGGGCGCGCCAGCCCCACCACATCAGCCCGAGAACCAGGGCGATCGAGAGGAGGGTGATGGCGATGATGGGCAGGTAGAGCCCCGAGTAGTCCTTGGGCTCGGACAGCGGTGCGACCGGACGCACCCCGTTGGCGAGGGTGAGCAGCGCGGCGATCATCGCTGACCTCCCTGCGGGTCCGTCCCCTGGGGGTCATGCGCCACCGGGGTGGTGAGGGCACCGTCGCGGACCACCGCGTGGCCGCGGTAGATCGTGTGCACGGTGGCCCCGGGCAGCTCGCGGCCGCGGTAGGGGCTGTTGCGCGACCGCGAGGCGTGGGTCTGCGGGTCCACGGTGCGGCGCACGCGGGGATCCCACAGCACCACGTTGGCGACGGCACCCACCCGGGGGACGCCGTCGTCATCGGCCTGGCCCTGGTCCTGCAGACCCGCGATGCGCGCCGGGGCCGTGGACATCGCCCGAGCCACCCCGGCCCAGTCCATCAGGCCGGTGTCCACCATGGCCTCCTGCACCACGGACAGGGCGGTCTCGAGACCCGTCATGCCCATCGCGGCCTGGGACCACTCGCACTGCTTGGTTTCCGCGGTGTGCGGGGCGTGATCGGTGCCCACGGTGTCGATGATCCCTTCGGCCAGCGCCGCGCGCAGCGCGTGGACGTCCTCGTCGCGACGCAGCGGCGGGTTGACCTTGAACACCGGGTCGTAGCTGCGGACCAGGTCTTCGGTGAGCAGCAGGTGGTGGGGGGTGACCTCGGCGGTGACGGCGATGCCGCGCTGCTTCGCCCAGCGCAGGATCTCCACGGAACCGGCGGTCGAGACATGGCAGATGTGCAGGCGCGAGTCCACGTGGTGGGCCAGCAGCACGTCCCGGGCGATGATGGCCTCCTCGGCCACCGCGGGCCAGCCGGCCAGGCCGAGCACGCCCGAGAGCTCCGACTCGTTCATCTGCGCGCCGGCGGTGAGCCGCGGCTCCTGGGCATGCTGAGCCACGAACCCGTCGAAGGACTTCACGTACTCCAGGGCTCGGCGCATGAGCACAGCGTCGTGCACGCACATCCCGTCATCGGAGAACATCCGCACCGTGGCCGCCGAGTCAGCCATCGCCCCGAGGTCCGCCAGGGCCTCCCCGGCCAGGCCCACGGTGACGGCACCCACGGGATGCACATCGCACCAGCCGGCCGCGCGGCCCAGACGCCAGACCTGCTCCACCACGGAGGCGGTGTCCGCCGTCGGCGTGGAGTTGGCCATCGCGTGCACGGAGGTGAAGCCACCCATCGCGGCGGCCCGCGTGCCGGTCTCCACGGTCTCCGCGTCTTCCTTGCCGGGCTGACGCAGATGCGTGTGCAGGTCCACGAGGCCGGGCAGTAGCACGAGCCCCGCACAGTCCAGGGTCTCCGCCTCGCCCGCCTCGCTCAGGGCCTGCTGACCGAGCGCGGCGATGACGCCGGCGCGGATCAGGACGTGGCCGGTCTCCCCCGAGGCCAGCGTGGCATCGCGCAGCAGCAGTCCACCGGGCGCGGCGGCAGTGTCGGTCGGGCTCATGAGTGGGCCTCCGGTTCGTGGTTGAGGATCAGGTGCAGGACCGCCATGCGGACGGAGACGCCGTTGGCGACCTGCTCGAGCGCGGTCATCTGAGGTGAGTCGGCCGCCACCGTGGCGATCTCGAGGCCACGGTTCATGGGACCCGGGTGCAGCACCAGCGGGGTCGCCAAGACCTGGCCCGGGTGCGCGGAGAGGCTCGCGAAGCGCTCGGCGGTGAGGCCCCACGTGCGGGTGTACTCGCGTGCCGAGGGGAAGAAGGCCCCACCCATGCGCTCGGCCTGGACGCGCAGCATCATGACGGCGTCGGGCTGCTCTGCCAGGGCGGCGTCGAGCGAGTAGGTCACTCGGCACGGCCAGTGCTGCACGCCCACGGGCAACAGGGTGGGCGGCGCGGCGACCACCACGTCGGCGCCCAGCGTGGCCAGCAGCCAGATGTTGGAGCGGGCCACCCGGGAGTGCAAGATGTCGCCCACGATGACGACGCGCATCCCCGTCAGGTCCGTGCCCGTCGGGGCCGTGCCGCGTTCGGCGGCGAGGTGGGTGCGCAGGGTGAAGGCATCGAGCAGGGCCTGGGTGGGGTGCTCATGGGTGCCATCGCCGGCGTTGACAACCGCCGAGCTGACCCAGCCGGATTCGGCGAGCTGCTGCGCGGCACCAGAAGACCAGTGGCGCATCACGATCGCATCCGCGCCGATCGCTTCGAGGGTCTGCACCGTGTCCTTGAGCGACTCGCCCTTGGACACCGAGGAGCCCTTCGCGGCGAAGTTGATCACATCGGCGGAGAGGCGCTTGGCCGCGGCCTCGAAGGAGATGCGGGTGCGCGTGGAGTCCTCGAAGAAGAGGTTCACCACGGTCCGCCCACGCAGGGCCGGCAGCTTCTTGACCTCGCGCTGATTGACCTGGGCCATCTCCTCGGCCGTGTCAAGGATCCGCAGAGCGTCGGTACGGTCAAGCCCGTGAGTGGAGAGCAGATGCCGCATGCCTCAGCCCTGCCGCTCGTGGTCGGTGATGGTGACGGCATCCTCGCCGTCCACCTCGCTCAGGCTGACCTGGACGCGCTCCGCCGTGGAGGTCGGCAGGTTCTTGCCCACGAAGTCCGCGCGGATCGGCAGCTCACGATGCCCACGGTCAACCAGCACGGCCAGGCGCACCGCGGCGGGTCGGCCCACATCCGCGACGGCGTCGAGTGCGGCGCGCACGGTGCGTCCCGAGTAGAGGACATCGTCCACGAGCACCACGGTCTTGTTGTCCACACCGGCCTCCGGGAGGCGGGTGGGCGCCGGGGTGCGCGTGGTGGAGCGGCGCAGATCGTCCCGGTACAGGGTGACGTCCAGCTCGCCCGTGCTGGCCACCGGGTCGAAGTCGGCATCGATGCGCGCCAAGCGTTCGGCCAGCCGATGGGCCAAGGGAACGCCGCGCCGGGGAACGCCGAGGAGGATGACGTCGGCCGCGCCCTTCGTGGACTCGAGGATCTCGTGCGCGATGCGCGTGATCGCCCGCTCGATGTCCGGGGCGGCCATGACGGTGCGTGCCGAGCGCGACGACGTCGCGCCCTGAGGTGCGTCCAGGGTGGGACCCAAGATCGTGCCTCCTTCCCCGCCTCACGGGACGGACTTTAAAGGAAACGCTGATGTGACGGAGTCTAGCAATCGCGGCCGGACGCCGGCGCTAAAAGACCCCGGTTCTCGAACACACCGGTTCTAGAAGACCAGGGTCGGCTTGACCTGCTGCAGTCGCCCGAGCAGCCCGTTGACGAATTCGGGCGACTCATCGGTCGAAAGCTGCTGTGCCAGGGCCACGGCCTCGGAGACGGCGACGCCGTCGGGGACGTCGTCGTTGAAGAGCAGCTCCCAGGCACCCACCCGCAGGATGCTGCGGTCCACGGCCGGCATGCGGTCCAGGGTCCAGCCGCGCGAGTAGGACGTCAACGCCTCATCGATGCGCTCCTGCTCGGCCAGCACGCCGTCCACCAGCTGCTGGGTGTAGGCGTTGACCTGCAGATCGGTCTTCTCACGCCGCGCGGCGATGCCCTCGGCAGCGGCCGTGCCGCGTGCCTCGGCCTCGAAGAGGATCTCCACCGCGCGCAGCCGCGACCGGCTGCGGGCTGTGGTGCCGCGCTTGGCGGCGTCAGCCTCAGTCATTGACGCGGCCGAGGTAGTCGCCGGTGCGCGTGTCCACCTTGACCTTGGTGCCCTGGTCCACGAACAGCGGCACCTGGATCTCGGCTCCGGTCTCCACGGTCGCGGGCTTGGTGCCGGCGTTGGAGCGATCTCCCTGCAGGCCCGGCTCGGTGTAGGTGACCTCGAGGACCACGGAGGCCGGCATCTCGAGGTACAGCGGGGTGCCCTCGTTCAGCGCGATGGTCACCTTCATGTTCTCGAGCATGTACTTCGCGGCATCGCCGACGACGGCCTCGGAGACCGGGACCTGGTCGTAGGTCTTGATGTCCATGAAGATGTAGTCCGTGCCGTCCTGGTACAGGTACTCGTAGTCCGAGCGATCCACGGTGGCGAACTCGACCTTGGCGCCGGCGTTGAAGGTCTTGTCGACCGTCTTGCCCGTGGTGATGTTCTTCATCTTGGTGCGCACGAAGGCGCCGCCCTTGCCCGGCTTCACGTGCTGGAACTCGATGACGTTCCACAGCTGGCCCTCGAGGTTGAGGACGGAGCCGTTCTTGATGTCATTGCTGGATGCCACGGTGGTACTCCCGGTCGGTGTGCTGAGGGCCGGCCCGTGTGGCCCGCCCCTGGTCATGGTCGGTCGTGCCGACGGCGTCGGCACTCAAGGGTGACAGCGCGCAGAACAGTCTACTGCGCGAGGCGTCGGGCTACTCCGCGATCTCCTGATAGGCGGCGAAGAGCAGCGAGGCGTCGGGGATGTCATAGGTCATGGGGTCGGCCAGCCCGTCGAGCAGCACGAAGCGCAGCTGGTCGCCCCGATTCTTCTTGTCCCGCTGGATGCCCTCCAGCAGGCTCTGCCAACGGTCACCGCGGTAGGAGACCGGCAGACCGAGGGAGGAGAGGATGCTCCAGTGCCGCTGCGCGGTGGCGTCGTCAAGCCGACCCAGGGACCGGGCGAGCTCCGCGGCGAACACGAGGCCCACGGACACGGCGGCGCCGTGGCGCCACTGGTAGCGCTCGGTCAGCTCGATGGCGTGTCCCAGGGTGTGGCCGTAGTTGAGGTACTCGCGGCGCCCGGACTCGCGCAGATCGGCCGAGACGATCTCGGCCTTGACGGCGATGGAGCGCTCGATCAGTTCGCGCAGGCTCGCGGCATGGGGATTCTGCGCGGCCGCCGGATCGGCCTCGATGAGATCGAGGATCGCGGGGTCGGCGATGAAGCCGCACTTGACCACCTCGGCCAGCCCCGAGACGAGCTCGTTGGGCGGCAGGGTCAGCAGAGTGTCCAGATCGGCGAGCACGCCGGCCGGTGGGTGGAAGGCACCGACGAGGTTCTTGCCCTCGGAGGTGTTGATCCCGGTCTTGCCGCCCACCGCGGCATCCACCATGCCCAGCAGCGTGGTCGGCATGTGCACGACGCGCACGCCGCGCAGCCACGTGGCCGCCACGAAGCCGGCCACGTCCGAGACGGCGCCGCCGCCCACGGAGACGATCGCATCGGAGCGGGTGAAGTTGTTCTGACCCAGCACCTGCCAGCAGAACCCGGCGACCTGGAGGTGCTTGCCCTCCTCGGCATCGGGAATCTCGGCGGTCAGCGCAGTCAGGCCGGTGGCCTCCAGATCGGCCTTGACGACATCACCGGTGGCGCGCAGGGCACGCGGGTGGATCACGAGGACGCGGCGGACGCCGGGACCCAGCATGCCGGGCAGGCGGGCGAGCAGGCCGCGGCCCACGACGACGTCGTAGCCCCCCTGGGACTGGGCTGCCGAGCCGCCGCTGACCTCGATGACCGTGGCCTCGTCCTCCACCACCGATACCTCGGTGTCAGGGGAATCGAGAGTGGACAGGTCAGAGCGCTCCGTCATGGGCGTCGGTCACTTCCTTTGCTGGGGTGGCGGATCTCCTCCACGATACGCCAGGCCACGTCCTCGGTGGCCAGGCCGGAGGTGTCCACGTGCAAATCCGCCACCTCGCGGTAGAGCGGATCGCGCTCGCGCTGCAGCCGGCTCCACGTGCCCCGCGGGTCGCCGCGCAGGACGGGCCGGTTCGCCCCGCCGCGCACCCGCTGCAGCGCGTGTCGTTCGTCGACGTCGAGGTGGACGACGAGCGCATCGGAGGCGATCAGCCGGCGTCGGGTGGCCTCCGAGACGACCGCTCCCCCGCCGCACGAGAGCACGAACGGCACGTGCTGACCGAGCAAGTGGGCCAGCACCTCCTCCTCGGCGCGCCGGAACTCCGGTTCGCCGAAGGTGGCGAAGAAGTCGGGGATCGAGCCGTGGACCTGGACAAACACCGCATCGGCGTCCACGTGGGCCCGCCCGCAGAGCCGGCCGACGAGGCGCCCCACCGCGGACTTGCCGGCCCCCATGGGGCCGACGAGCACGATGCTGCGGCGCATCCGCCACCGCCACAGGCGGGCATTGGGCACGCGAGGCCGCGTCAGGTCCCGATGCACGGCCTCGGTCATGGCGTGCCACGCCGCGGACCCGACCTGGGCGGGGCCACGTGGGCTGGTGTCCTCAGGGCCGGCGTCGCTGGTCTCGCTCGGCGCGGTGCCGGCGTCGTCCGTGCCGGGGGTCACGGCAGCGGATCGCCCATGTGCGCGGTGTCAGCCGCGGCGTCGGCGTCGTACTCGGGCAGCGTTGGCAGGTTCTCCATGAACGAACGCAGGTTACGCCGGGTTTCCTCGAGGCTGTCCCCGCCGAACTTCTCCATCACGGCGTCCGCGAGGACCAGGGCCACCATGGCTTCGGCCACGATGCCCGCGGCCGGCACGGCCGCCACATCGGAGCGCTGGTGGTGCGCGGTGGTCTCGGCTCCCGTGGCAACGTCGACGGTGGCCAGGGCGCGGGGCACCGTGGCGATCGGCTTCATGGCGGCGCGCACGCGCAGCACCTCGCCGGTGGACATGCCCGCTTCGATGCCGCCCGAGCGGTCAGTGACGCGGCGGGGCCGGCCATCAGCGCCACGCACGATGGCGTCATGGGCGGCCGAGCCGCGACGGGTGGCGGTGGCGAAGCCGTCACCGATCTCCACGCCCTTGATGGCCTGGATGCCCATGAGCGCGCCGGCCAGCCGGGCGTCGAGGCGGCGGTCGGCATGCACATGAGAGCCCAAGCCGATCGGCAGTCCGTGCACGAGGACCTCGACGACGCCGCCGAGGGTCTCGCCCTCCTTGCGGGCGGCATCCACCTCGGCCACCATGCGCGCCGAGACCTCCGGGTCCACGCACCGGCAGGGATCCGCGTCGAGGCGTGCTTCGTCGTCGGGCTGCGGGAAAGCGTAGTCCTCGGGCAGGCTCACCCCACCGAAGCTGACAGTGTGCGAGACGATGCCGATCCCCAGCTCGGCCAGCAGGCTGCGAGCGGCGGTGGCCGCGGCCACGCGGGCCGCGGTCTCGCGGGCTGAGGCGCGCTCCAACAGCGGGCGAGACTCGGTGAACCCGTACTTCTGCATGCCGGTCAGATCCGCGTGGCCCGGACGGGGACGGGTGAGGGCGGCCGCGCGCGCCAGCCCTTCCAGCTCCGCCGGATCCACCGGGTCCGGGCTCATGACCTGCTCCCACTTCGGCCATTCGGTGTTGCCCACCTGGATCGCGATCGGCGATCCCATGCTCACGCCGTGGCGCACCCCGCCCAGGACGGTGACCTGGTCCTGCTCGAACTTCATCCGGGCGCCGCGGCCGTAGCCGAGCCGGCGTCGGGCGAGGGCATCCTGGATGTCCTGCGTGGTCACGGGCACCCCTGCGGGCAGTCCCTCTACGATCGTCGTCAAGGCAGGGCCATGTGATTCCCCTGCGGTCAGCCAGCGCACCATTCCGCGATTCTTTCACGATTCGCTCCGTCGGCCGGTTCAGCGACGCATCAAGCCCGGCCGCGCTCCGGCAGTCCCACGGCTGCCGCCATCGCCGCGAGCACCGGGTCGCCCGGATCACCGTCGCGGCCGTCCTGCCCCGCGAACAGGGCCACCTGCTCGCGCGCCTGGTAGAGCAGCATCTCGATCCCGGACACCACCGATCCACCCCGAGCCTGCCACGCCTGGGCCAGGGCGGAGGGCCACGGGTCGTAGGCGACGTCGAGCAGGCGCGGCAGCGCAGGTCCCTCGCATCGTCCTCGCTGCTCCAGCGCCGCGGCCAGCGGATCCGCCGCCCGCGGGGGCAGCGTGCAGATGACCCCCGCATAGGACTCGGCCGCGCCCGGAAAGTCCTCGAGCCGGTGGGCTGCAGCGCGCAGACCGATGCGCTTGGCCAGCTCCACGACCGCCGCGGCGCGGGCTGCGGAGCGCACATGCACGGCCACGGCGTCAGCTCCCAGGTCCCGGGCTGCGAGCACGGCCGCCGTCGCGGTGCCCCCATTGCCCAGCACCGCGACCGACGCGCCGGGGGGCAGGGCTGCCAGGCCGGCGAAGCGCAGGGCCCCGATGATCCCGTCGACGTCCGTGTTGTGCGCCCACCACTGCCCGGGGGCGTGCGGGCTGTCCCAGACGAGCGTGTTGGCGGCGCCGAGCAGGGCCACGCGGTCGCTGACCTGTCCGGCCAGCCGCGCAGCATCCTGCTTGTGCGGCATGGTCACGGACAGCCCGCGCCAGCCGGGCGCCGAGGCGACCTCGCTCAAGAACTCGGCCAGACCGCCGTCGGGCACCTCGTGGCGGTCATAGTGGAGCGGCGCGCCCAGGACGCGGTAGGCCGCGCGGTGCAGCACCGGCGAGAGCGAGTGCGCGATGGGCGAGCCCACCACGCCGGCGCGCAGGGATGCCTCCGGCGAGACCGAGCCGCCACGCTCCGCGGTCGGCATTAGCAGATGTCGCGGTTCTCCGCGCACCAGGCCCGGTATTCGTTCTGGTACACGAGATGCTCGGCCAGCGTCGAGGCGAACTTCGTCTCACCGGTCGCGATGTTCACCGTGACCCAGTAGAAGTAGTCGTTGTCCTCGTGATTCGCCGAAGCCTCCAGTGCCGCCTCCGAGGGAGCCCCGATGGGACCGGGCGTCAGCCCTGGGTGGACATAGGTGTTGTACGCGTTGGAGGCGTCCCGGCGCTCCTCCTCGGTGAACTGCAGGCGACGCTCGGCGAGACCGTAGATCACGGTGGCGTCGATCTGGAGGTAGCCGTTGGTCTCGGTGTTGCCCGGGGCCAGGCGGTTCTCGATGATGCCCGCCACCGTGGCGTAGTCCTGCGGCAGGGCCTCCGCCTCAACGATCGAGGCGATGATGACCGTCCGGTACTGATCCTGCGCGTCGGTGATGCCCTTCTCCTCCAGGGTGGCGAAGGTGGGCGCGGTGAGCTCCTGGATGATCTCCTCGGCGGTGGCCGTGGTGGGGATCCGGTACTCGCCGGGCGCGAGGTAGCCCTCGAGATTCTCGGCTTCCTCGGGCAGCCCAAAGCGCTGTGGATCATCGGTCAGGGCGACGATCTCCTCACGGGAGTACGGTGTGGCCCCGACAATCGAGTCGATGACCTCGTCGATGCGCTCGCCCCGGTTGACCACCACGTAGGACACCGCCACGCGGGCATCGCCCTGCAGGCCGCTGGCCGCATCGGCGGCCGTCATCTGCTCGCGCAGGCGGTACTCGCCGGGCTGGATCTCGCGGCCAGCGTTGGCCTGCACGGCCTCAACGAAGGGACCGCGCGTGGCGATGATGCCCTCCTGCTCGAGGCGCTGACCGATGGTGATGGCGCCCTCACCGGCGTTCACCGTGAACACCACTTCATCGCCCTGCGTGGACGCGAAGTCGTTGGGTGTGCGCTGGGAGATCAGCCCGCCGATCAGCTGCACCGCGAGAATGACCATGACCAGCATGGCCACGCCGATGATCACGAGACCGCGGATCTGCCGGAAACGACGACGACGCGCCCGCTCCTCATCGGCACGGGCCACCGCCGCCTCGTCCCACTCGTCCTCGTCTTCCGGGTGTGGGGAGTCGCTGTGCGCGGCATAGCCGTCCTCGGCGTACCCGTCGCCGTGGGACGCGTAGCGGCCGTCCGCGTCGTGGTGGGCGGCGAGGGCGTGAGGATCGTCGTCGTGCCCGTGCTCGGTCCCGGCATGCTCGTCGTGCAGCCAGGAGCTCTCCGTGTCCTCGCGCGCGTGCGCGTCCTGGTGCAGGGGTGCACCTTCATGCAGGCCAGCAGCCTCGCCCGCGGCGACGTCGTCGTGCGATGTCTCGCCCGGTGTCGTCGCGGCGTCCTGATCCGGCGGGAAGAGGTCGTCGTCACTGACGTAGTCCGGCACGTCACCGTGCTCGGGGTTCACGGGCTGCGCATCGTCCGGATTGCGGTTCATGCTGGACTCTCCTGGTCTGGCGTCGGGCCCGTGGGGCCGTGGTCAGGATCGATGGCCACGCGCGTGCCGGTGAAGCTCCCGGTGCGGCGCTGGGCGTCGATCGCGTCTTGAAGGATGGCGACCGCGGCCGCCTGGTCAATCACGGAACGGCTGTTCTTCACGGTCCGCCCGCTGGCCTGGAGGCCACGCTGGGCGGCCACGGTGGAGAGGCGCTCGTCCACGAGGAACACTCCCGCCGCGCTCCCGGCGCGCTGCAGCCGTGTGGCCAGGGCCTGGGCGTACTCGCGTGCGTCCTGGGTGGAGGCCGTCTCGGCTCCAGACATGCTGGTGGGCAGACCCACGTACACGGCCACGGCGTCGAGCTCACGCACGTGCTCGAGGATCTCACCCACGCACCGCTGCATCGCCGCGTCCCGGCGCAGGGTGTCCACCGGCGTGGCGATCAGCGCGTCCGGATCGGAGGACGCGAGGCCCACGCGGGCGCGGCCCACATCCACGCCCAGGGTGCGACCCCTGCGCGCGGTGTGCAGCTGCTCCCCCACGGGCACGGCTCAGATCTCGCGGACGGCCGCGGTCACGGCGGTCAGCGCCTCGTCCACGCGCGCCGCGTCCTGGCCGCCACCCTGGGCGACGTCGTCCTTGCCACCACCGCCGCCACCGAGCACGCCCGTGGCGACCTTGACCATGGCGCCGGCCTTGACACCGGCGTCGCGGGCGGCCTGGTTGGTGGCGGTCACGATGAGCGGGCGGCCCTTGGCCACCGCGGTCATCGCCACCAGCACGGGGGTGCCGGCGGCATTGCCCGCGGCATTCTCGAGCCGCGAGCGCAGATCCAGCACGAGCGAGCGCAGCTGATCCGAGGCAACCTCACCGGCGTGGTGGGCCAGGACGGTGACGCGGGTACCACCGGTGGTGTCCACGGTGTTCGCATGGTTGACGAGAGAGCTCGCCTCGGCCTGCAGCTGCGCGGCCTTGAGCTCAGTGATCTGCTTCTCGGCGGTCTTGAGCTTGTCCAGGGTGGAGCCGATGCGGTCCTTGAGCTCGGCCGCGGGCGCCTTGAACATCTCGGAGAGCTCCGAGACCAGGGTGCGCTCGACTGCCAGGTGGCGGAACGCGTCGAGACCGACAAGGGCCTCCACACGGCGATTGCCGGAGCCCACGGACTGCTCGCCCAGCAGGGTGAGCGAACCGATCTCGGCGGTGCGGTTGACGTGGGTGCCGCCGCAGAGCTCGCGCGAGAACTCCCCGTTGATCTCGACGACGCGCACGCGGTCCCCGTACTTCTCGCCGAACAGGCTCATGGCGCCCAGGGCCTGGGCCTCGTCCAGCGACATCTCCTGCGTGAGCACGGTGTGGTTGTCCCGAATGGCGACATTGGCGAGATCCTCGATCTCGCTGCGCGCCATCGCGGACACGGCCTCGGCCCAGCGGAAGTCGAAGCGCAGGTAGCCCTCCTTGTTGAAGGACCCCGACTGCGTGGCCTCCTTGCCGAGGATCTCGTGCAGGGCGGCGTGGACGATGTGCGTGCCGGTGTGCGCCTTCTCGGCGTCCAGGCGCCGCTGCACATCGATGCTGCCCAGCGCGGTGGCGCCCGCGGGCACCTCACCGGCGAGCACCTTGACGCGGTGCACCGAGAGCCCCTTGATCGGGGACTGCACGTCGAGCACCTCGATCTCGAAGCCATCGCCGGTGATGACGCCGGTGTCGGCCGCCTGGCCACCAGCCTCGGCGTAGAACGGGGTGGCGTCCAGCACGAGGTCCAGCTCCTGGCCGGCCGAGGCGGCATCCACGGCGACGCCGTCGAGCACCAGGCCGCGCACGGTCGACTCCGTGGCGAACTCGGTGTAGCCCGTGAAGTGCGTCGCGCCCTGGGAGCGCAGCTCCTGCAGGGCGGTGGTGTCCGCATGCCCGGACTTCTTCGCCTTCGCATCGGCGCGGGCGCGTTCGCGCTGCTCGGTCATGAGGCTGCGGAAGCCGGCCTCATCCACGTCCACGCCGGCCTCGGCCGCGATCTCGAGCGTCAGCTCGATCGGGAAGCCATAGGTGTCATGCAGCTCGAAGGCATCTGCGCCGGCGATGCCTCCGCCAGCGGTACGGGCCGCACCCACGGCCGCATCCAGGCGCGCGGTGCCCGCCGAGATGGTGCGCAGGAACGCCTTCTCTTCCGCGTAGGCGATGCGGGAGATGCGGTCGAACTCGTCGGCCACCACCGGGTAGGTGCCCTGCATCGCATCGCGCGAGACGGGCAGCAGCTCCGGGAGCACCGGGTCGGTGACTCCCATCAGGCGCAGGGCGCGCACCACGCGGCGAATCAGGCGGCGCAGCACGTAGCCGCGGCCCTCGTTGCCCGGGGTGACGCCATCGCCGATCAGCATGAGCGCCGAACGCACATGGTCGGCCACCATGCGCAGGCGCACGTCATTGTCATAGTGCGGATCAGCCGCATCCTCGGTGGAGGTGTAGGTGACGCCGGCCAGCTGCGCGGCCCGGTCAAGAACGGGACGGACCTGGTCGGTCTCATACATGTTCTCCACGCCCTGCAGCACCATCGCGAGGCGCTCGAGACCCAGGCCCGTGTCGATGTTCTTGTTCTCGAGCTCACCGGCGACGTCGAAGTCGTCCTTCGAGCGCACCTCGGAAAGGCGGTACTGCATGAACACGAGATTCCAGATCTCGATGTAGCGGGTGTCGTCAGCAGCCGGTCCGCCGTCGACGCCGTACTGCGGGCCGCGATCGTAGAAGATCTCCGAGCACGGGCCACCGGGTCCGGGCTGGCCGGTGTTCCAGTAGTTGTCCTGCTTGCCCATGCGCTGGATGCGCTCGGGGCGCACGCCCACGGACTCTTCCCAGATGCGGGCCGCTTCGTCGTCCTCCTCGTACACCGTGACCCACAGCCGTTCCGGGTCCAGCCCATAGCCGCCCTGGTCCTGCGGGGTGGTCAGCAGCTCCCAGGCCATGGGAATGGCCTTCTCCTTGAAGTAGTCGCCGAAGGAGAAATTGCCGCACATCTGGAAGAACGTGCCGTGGCGAACGGTCTTGCCGACCTCTTCGATGTCCGCGGTGCGAATGCACTTCTGCACCGAGGCCACGCGCGGAGCCGGCGGGGTCTGCTCGCCCAGGAAGTAGGGAATGAAGGGCACCATGCCGGCCACGGTGAACAGCAGCGAGGGGTCCGGGGAGACCAGGGAGGCCGAGGGCACCGGAGTGTGGTCCCGCTTCGCGAAGAAGTCGAGCCAACGCTGGGCAATGTCCTGGGTCTTCATCGGCGGTCCTTCGCGGTGGAGTTCTGGTGTCGGGGGGTGGCGGTGCCGGCCGTGCCGGAGTCCGGCGCGGCGGTGCGCCAACCGCCAGGGGTGGTGCGGGGCCCGTGGGTGGAGCTGGTGGTGGCTCCCGGCCGGGTCGAGGCGAAGCCGGAGGCTCGCGCGGCGCCGGGGGCGGCGTCGTCGGGATCCACGGTGACACCCGTGATGGTGTCCCCGCGCGAGCCGACGAGATTCGCCCACGCCGGGACTTCCTCGCGCAGCTGTGCGGCGAAGCTGCGGGCCGACTCGGCCAGGGCGCTCGCCGCGGCAGACCCGGCCTGGCGACCCATGTTCTCGGGGCTCAGCGTGGTCCGCAGCGTCTCCTCGGCACGCACGGCGGCGGCGTCGCGGCCCTGCCAGAGGATTCGGTGGCCGAACCAGCCGGCGGCCGCTCCTGCCGAGAGCAGCAGCACGTTCTTGATCACCGAATCAACCCTTCCTCGTAAGGCGTGACAAGCATGGAGACAGTCCTGGTGGAGTTTACCCGCCACGCGCGCGTGCGCGGCGCAGGCAGGCCAACAACGCCGCAGGCCCGGCCACCCGTGAGGGGTGGCCGGGCCTGGACAGCACGCGCGGTGCGACGTCACGCCCGGAGAACTCCGGGCGGGGCGAGGATCAGCGCGCGTAGTACTCGACCACGAGCTGCTCCTCGCAGGTCACGGGGACCTCGGAGCGCTTGGGGCGACGAGTCAGGGTGGCCTGCAGCTTCTCGATCTCCACGGACAGGTAGCCCGGGGTGGTGGGCAGGACCTGCTGGTGGGCGCCGGTGGCGGCCAGCTGGAAGGGCACCATCTTCTCGGAGCGCTCGTGCACGTGGATCATCTGGCCCTCCTTCACGCGGAACGAGGGGATGTCCACGCGCTTGCCGTCCACCATGATGTGGCGGTGCACGACGAGCTGACGGGCCTGCTGGATGGTGCGAGCAAAGCCGGCACGCAGCACGAGGGCGTCGAGACGCATCTCGAGCAGCTCGACCAGGTTCTCACCGGTCAGCCCGGCGGTGCGCTTGGCCTCCTCGAAGTAGCGACGCATCTGGGCCTCGCGGATGTTGTACTGAGCGCGCAGCCGCTGCTTCTCCTTGAGACGCACGGCGTAGTCGGAGTCAGCCTTGCGGCGGGCGCGGCCGTGCTGGCCGGGGCCGTAGGGACGGCGCTCCATGTACTTCTCGGCCTTGGGGGTCAGGGCGATGCCCAGGGCACGGGAGTGCCGCACGGTGCGGCGGGTACGAAGGTTGCCACTCATGGTGGTCCTCACTTTCTGTGACTGCTTGCGACACGGTCGGGTTTGTCTCCGCCGTGCAGGACAGTCATGGCCGATGGGTGTGACGCGCGCTGAACGCGGCGTGCCACGAGCTCGGCTGGAGCCTGCGGGGCGGAACCTGGCCTCTTCGGTGATCCCGTGAGAGAGCTGAGGGGCGTGTCGCCGCCCGTCATTCACTACGGCGCTGCAGGCGTTTCGCGGCACAGGGCAGGGCCCTGGAACCGCAGAAAAGTGGGATCGTCTCGCGGCGCAGCGCCTGCCAGACCGATCTAGCCTAGCAGAGCTCAGGCGGAGGTGCCGCGGATGATGCGGCGCAGCGCGGCAACCTGGTCCACCAGCCGGTTCTCGTGGCCGAGAGGCTTCGGGTGGTAGTAGTCGCGGCCGACCAGCGGGTCCGGCGGGTACTGCTGGGCAGCCACGGCGTGCGGAGAGTCGTGGCTGTAGACGTAGCCCGCGCCGTGGCCCAGCGCGGCAGCGCCGGGATAGTGGGCGTCGCGCAGATGCAGAGGCACCTGCCCCGTGCCGCCAGCCTGGACATCGGCGATGGCCGCGTTAATGGCGGCGTAGGAGGCATTGGACTTCGGCGCCGTGGCCAGGTGCGTCACCGCCTGCCCCAAGATGATGCGCCCCTCCGGCATGCCGATCAGCTGCACCGCCTGGGCAGCAGCCACCGCGGTCTGCAGGGCCGTGGGATCCGCCATGCCCACGTCCTCGGAGGCCGAGATGATGAGGCGCCGCGCAATGAAGCGCGGGTCCTCCCCCGCCTCGAGCATGCGGGCCAGGTAGTGCAGCGCCGCATCCACGTCCGAGCCGCGGATGGATTTGATGAAGGCGCTGATGACGTCGTAGTGCTGATCGCCGTCCTTGTCATAGCGCTGCACCGCACGATCCATCGCCTGCGCCGCGTCCGCCTCCGTCACCGTGACCGGGCCGTGGGCGGCGGGGCCGAGAGCGTCGTCGGAGCGTGCGCGGTCATCCGCGGCAGCGCCGTCGGCGGCGGTGGTGCCATCGGTGAGGGCGTCGTCGTGGGACGGGCGCGACGAACGCTGATCGGCGGCCCGGTCCAGGGCGACCCCGGCAGCGGCTTCGAGGGTGGTCAGCGCCCGGCGGGCGTCCCCAGCGGCAATCCGCACGAGGTAGTCGCGCGCCGCGTCGTCGAGCGTCACCTCCGAATTGAGGCCGCGCTCCTCGGCGACGGCACGGTCCAGCAGGGTGGCGATGTCCGTGTCCTGCAGCGGGCGCAGGGTCAGCAGCAGAGAGCGAGAGAGCAGGGGCGCGATCACGGAGAAGCTGGGGTTCTCGGTGGTGGCAGCCACGAGCACCACCCAGCGGTTCTCGACGCCGGGCTGCAGGACGTACTGCTGAGCCTTCGAGATGCGGTGGATCTCGTCGAGGAACAACACCGTGGTGCGGCCGTAGAGCTCGCGCTGCTGGACGGCGGTCTCCATCACCTGACGAACATCCTTCACCCCGGCGGTCAGCGCGGAGAGCTCCACGAACCGGCGACCCTCGCCGCGGGCGATGACATGGGCGATCGTCGTCTTGCCGATGCCGGGCGGTCCGTAGAGGATCAGCGAACTGGGACCCGCGGAACCGTGGTAGCCCTCCCCCGAGGCGGCCGCGAGCCGCCGCAGCGGAGAGCCAGGGCGCAGCAGATGGTCCTGACCCAGGAGCTCGTCCACGGTGCGCGGACGCATGCGCACGGCCAACGGGGGTCGTGAGCCGGCGGAGGCGGAGGGCGTGGCCCGCGAGTCGCTGGGGTCGTCCTCGGTGGCGCTGAACAGGTCACTCATCAGCCTCCACGGTAGCGGGCCGCGCCACCGCTGGCCCACCACCCTCCGACCGCTGGTTTCCGTCATGACCGCCCGAATATTCCGGCGGTCATGACGGAAAGTCGCGGTCGGTGCGACGCCGCTCCCCCGGCCCCTGACACAATGAGCCCATGCGAGCCCTTCTGCAGCGCGCCCGCGTGGCGAGCGTCAGCGTGATCGATCCGGAGTCCGTTCAGGCGCGCGTGGTGGGCGAACTCGCCGCACCGGGCCTCGTGATCCTGGTGGGGGTGAACACCGTGGACGGCCAGGAGCAGGCCGATGCGCTGGCCGCGAAGGTCGCCCACCTTCGGATCCTCGAGGATGAGACCTCATTGGTGAGCGCAGGCGCACCGGCGCTAGTGGTCAGCCAGTTCACCCTCTACGGGGACGCCCGCAAGGGCCGGCGCCCCTCGTGGTCCGCTGCCGCCCGCCCCGAGGCAGCCGAGGTCCTCTACAAGCGATTCGCGTCCCGGCTCGAGGCCGAGGGCGTGCACGTGGAACGCGGCGAGTTCGGCGCACACATGGAGGTCTCCCTGGTCAATGACGGCCCGTTCACCCTCATGGTGGACACCGATGACCTCGCCGGCCCCCGCGTTTAATATAACTCGGCCACGCATATCACCCCCTCGCCCCCCTAACCGGGGGTGTGTGTGGTTAATCTGCGTGCCCGGGTTTCCCGGGAGCGGGCCGTATGGCGTGCGACTACTCGGCCTGGGCCTCACCCGTCGACGCGGTCTCCCCCGCGGCGGCCTTCGGCTCCGGCTTCGCGTCGACGCCGGCCTCCTTGCGCTGCTGGTCCGTGATCGGGGCCGGCGCGGAGGTGAGCGGGTCGAAGCCGCCACCGGTCTTCGGGAAGGCGATGACCTCGCGGATGGACTCGGTGCCGGCCAGCAGGGCCACCACGCGATCCCAGCCGAAGGCGATGCCGCCGTGCGGCGGGGCGCCGTACTTGAAGCCCTCCAGCAGGAAGCCGAACTTCTCCTGCGCCTCGTCCTCGCTCAGACCCATGACCTCGAACACGCGCTTCTGCACGTCCTGGTTGTGGATACGGATGGAGCCGCCGCCGATCTCGTTGCCGTTGCAGACGATGTCGTAGGCGTAGGCCAGGGCGGAGCCCGGGTCGGTGTCGAAGGAGTCCATGAACTCGGGCTTCGGCGAGGTGAAGGCGTGGTGCACGGCGGTCCAGGCACCGGAGCCCACGGCCACATCGCCCGAGGCCTCCGCCGCCGCGGCCGGCTCGAACATCGGCGCGTCCACCACCCACACGAAGGACCAGTCGACCTCGGCCGGGGAAACGCCCTCGCCCGCATCGCGGATGAGTCCCGTGCGGTGGCCGATCTCCACGCGCGCCGCGCCGAGCAGCGCCCGCGACGGCCCGGGCTCGCCCGCGGCGAAGAAGATGCAGTCGCCCGGGTTGGCACCCGTGGCGGCAGCCAGTCCGGCCTTCTCTGCCTCCGTGATGTTCTTGGCCACGGGACCGGTCAGCTCGCCGTCCTCCTGAATCAGCACGTACGCGAGACCCTTGGCACCGCGCTGCTTGGCCCACTCCTGCCAGCCATCCAGGGTGCGGCGCGCCTGCGAGGCGCCACCGGGCATCACCACGGCACCCACGTAGGGGGCGGAGAACACGCGGAAGGTCGTGTCCTTGAAGTACTCGGTCAGATCGGTGAGCTCGAGACCGAAGCGCAGGTCCGGCTTGTCCGACCCGTACTTGGTCATGGCCTCGAAGTAGGTCATGCGGCGGATCGGCGTGGGGACCTCCACGCCCACCAGCGCCCACAACGCCTTCACGATCTGCTCGCCCAGCTCGATCACATCGTCCTGCTCCACGAAGCTGGCCTCGATGTCCAGCTGCGTGAACTCGGGCTGGCGGTCGGCGCGGAAGTCCTCATCGCGGTAGCAGCGAGCGATCTGGTAGTACTTCTCCACGCCGCCCACCTGCAGCAGCTGCTTGAACAGCTGCGGGGACTGGGGCAGGGCGTACCAGGAGCCCGGGGCCAGGCGCGCGGGGACGAGGAAGTCGCGGGCACCCTCGGGGGTGGAGCGGGTCAGCGTCGGAGTCTCCACCTCGGTGTAGCCCTGGGCGTGCAGCAGCTCGCGTGCCGTGCGGTTGGCCTCGGAGCGCAGGCGCATGATCTTTGCCGGCTGCGGGCGGCGCAGGTCGAGGTAGCGGTGGCGCAGCCGCGCCTCCTCGCCGACCTCCACGTGCTCGTCCACCTGGAACGGCAGCGGTGCGGCCTGGTTGAGCACGGTCACGGTCTCGGCGATGAGCTCGATCTCGCCGGAGGGCAGGTTCGGGTTCTCGTTGCCCTCGGGTCGGCGCTCCACGGTGCCGGTGATCTGCAGGACCCACTCGTTGCGCAGCGGGTCGAAGTCGGCCTCATCACGCACCACGATCTGCGCGAAGCCCGAGGCATCACGCAGGTCCACGAAGGCGACTCCGCCGTGGTCACGGCGGCGGGCAACCCACCCGGTCACGGTGACGGATTCTCCGATAAGGCTGGCGTTGAGCTCGCCGAGGGTGTGGGTGCGCAGCACGAGGTTTCCTTACTGGTCCGCCGCACGCGGACGTCGTTGCGGGTTCACGGGGACGTCGTGGCGGTGTGATACGTCTGGACGACGGCAGGATTCGCGGGCACCGCCACGCACGGGTGTCCCGCAATCCTATCCGCCGCCCGTGTTCCGCTCTGGCACCCCGGTCTGCTCAGCACTCCCACCCTCACCGCCCGACGACGGAGGTTCCACGTGTCCGGTCAATTGCAACGACAGCTGACGCCGTTCCATGCCGTGGTGATCGGCCTCGGCTCCATGATCGGTGCCGGCGTCTTCACCGCCCTGGGTCTGGCCGCCGCCCTGACCGGTGGGCATCCGGGGCTACTGTTCGCCGCGATCGGCCTGGCCGCGCTCACCGCGCTGCTCAATGCGCTGGCCACGGCACAGCTGGCCACCGTGCACCCCACCTCGGGCGGCACCTACGTCTATGGCCGCGAGCAGCTGCACCCGTGGGCGGGCTTCCTCGCGGGCTGGGGGTTCGTGACCGGCAAGACCGCCTCGGTGGCGGCGATGGCCACCACCATCGGGCTCTATGTCTTTCCCGACGACGGCGCCGCGGCCCGCCTGACCGGTGTGGTCGCCGTCGTGGTCCTGACCGGTGTGGCCCTGGCGGGCATCTCGCGCACCGCGCAGGCCACGATGGCCATCCTGGTCCCGGTGCTGGGTGTGTTGCTGTTGACGATCGTGGGCGGGCTGTTCTTCTCAGAGCTCGTCGACTCGTCGCCGGCGGCGTCCCTGCCCGACGCCCCGTGGCTGGGGGTCTTCATGGCGGCGGGCGTCCTGTTCTTCGCCTTCGCCGGGTATGCACGTGTGGCCACGATGGGCGAGGAGGTGCAGGACCCGCGTCGCAGCATCCCGCGCGCCATCCTCATCGCGCTGGCCATCACGGTGGCCCTGTTCGTGGCCCTGGCGTGGGGTCTGCTCTCGGCGCTGGGCTCCGACGGTCTTGCGGAGTCGTCCGCGCCGGTGCGCGCCGCGCTCGAGGCCAGCTTCGGCTCGGGGTGGGGCTGGGTGGCGCTCGCGGCGGCGGGTCTGGCCAGCGCCGGCGCGATGCTGAATCTGCTGACCGGCATCACGCGCACCTCCCTGGCCATGGGCCGCCAGGGTGATCTGCCCGGCGTCTTCACGCGGGTGTGGGACCGCACGGGAGCGCCCTGGGTGGGTCAGGTGGTGGTGGCCGTGGCCGTGATCGTGCTCGTGCTGGCCACCGACATCCTCACCGTGGTGGGCTTCAGCTCCTTCGGCGTGCTCGTCTACTACGCGATCGCGAATCTCTCCGCGTTCACGTTGGGCTCGGCCACGGATCGCCAGCGCCGCCATGAGCGGGCCACGGGCGAGGACGAGGACATCCCGGCGCGCCCGCTGCGACTGCCGCGCTGGGTCAACCTCGTCGGGGCGGGGCTCTGCCTGCTCTTGGCCTTCACGCTGCCCGGCTCTGCGGTCATGGCGATGCTGGGCGTGTTTCTGGTCGGCGCTGGCGGGCGGGCCTTCGTGCTCGCCGGGCGGAACCGCCCGCAGCACCGGCGCTGAGCCGGTCCGGGTGCGACGCTGGGCCGACACCGTGACCCGGCGCCGGGACGCGCTCAGGCCGGGCTCACCTGGATGACCAGGTCCTCGGCGGCCGGCGTCCACGTCTGCGGATCGGCGGGCGTCTGCTCGCCTGAGCGGATGTCCTTGACCTCGTGGGTGAGCTGCCCGGCGTCGTCTCGGCGCAGGAACCACACGTAGGGAATGGACCGCCGGTCCGCGTACTTGATCTGCTTGCCAAACTTTTCGGCACTCACGGCCACTTCGGCGGCGATGCCGCGCTTGCGCAGCGCCGCAGCGACATCCTGGCCGTCGGTCCAGTCCTCGTGCGCCGTGAGCGCCACGTAGACCACGGTGGGCACGGGGCGCGAGGCTACCGCCAGCTGCTGCGAGAGCATGCGCATCACGAGACGGGTCACCCCGATGGACAGCCCCACCCCGGGGAAGACCCGGTTGCCCTTCGAGGCCAGCGCGTCGTAGCGCCCGCCCGAGCAGATCGAACCAAGCTGCTCGTGCCCCACCAGGACGGTCTCGTAGACCGTGCCCGTGTAGTAGTCGAGGCCGCGCGCGATAGACAGATCCGCCACCGCGCGGCCCGGTGCCCGCCGCGCGAGTGTCTCGATGACCTCCGCGAGCTCCGTCAGCCCCTCCTCAAGCAGCTCATCGCTCACGCCGAGCGCCCTGACCTGGTCCACGAAGGAGGCGTCCGGGGTGCGGATCGCGGCCAGCGCGAGCGCCTGCTCGGCCTGCTCGGGACTCGCACCCACCTCGGCCTGGAGCAGGCGGGAGACCTCCTCCGCGCCCACCTTCTCCAGCTTGTCGATGCTGCGCAGCACCCCGGCGGTGTCGCTCAGGCCGATGCCGCGGTAGAAACCCTCGGCGAGCTTGCGGTTGTTGATGCGGATCAGGACATCGCCGATCGGCAGCGCGCCGAGGGCCTCGGCCATGACGAGGGCAACGTCGGCGTCGTAGCGGGAGTCCAGGGCGCCGTCGCCCACAACGTCGATGTCCGCCTGCGTGAACTCGCGCCCACGGCCCTCCTGCGGCCGCTCGCCGCGCCACACCTTCTGCATCTGATAGCGACGGAAGGGGAACGCCAGGTGCCCGGCGTTCTCCACGACGTAGCGGGCAAACGGCACGGTGAGATCGAAGTGCAGAGCCAGTCGCTTCGGATCGGCCGGGTCCTTGGGCTCGCGCCGGCCCGCAGCGACCTCCTCATCCTCGGCAAGCCGAGAGACCGCATAGACCTCCTTGTCGATCTCGCCCTTGCGCAACAGTTCACCCAACGGCTCGACGGCGCGCGTCTCGATGCCTGCGAAGCCGTGCAGCTCGAACGTCCGGCGCAGCGTGTCCAGCACGTGCTGCTCGATGGCCCGCTCGGCGGGCAGCCACTCGGAGAAGCCGGACAGGGAGGCCTTGCGGGACATGAGGGTTCCTTCGTGCGGGAGACGTCAAAGCGGTAGGCCCGCGCCGGATGAGCGGCGCCGGGCACTCTCACGAGTCTAGTGGTGCCGCCACGGCGCCAGCGGGGCGGCACCTCAGGCCGTCGGCGGCGACAGCGCGTGAATTCGGGCTCGCGCGCGGCTAGGCTGAGCGGTGTTCGAGTCCATCCTCGGCTCGTCCGTCACTGGGCCGCGCCCTCACCCGTCGGTGAGTCATCGGCTCACAGCGGAGAGCCGGCACAGGGAGAGTTTTAGCGGTGAGTACTGATCTGCAGCAACCCGACGACGCGTCGACCGAGTCCGCCTCGGTGCAGCCTGACGAGGCCCCCGAGGCCGCGCCCCGACCCAGCGCCCCCAGCCCGGCGTCGATGAAACCCGGTCGTCCCGGTCCGCGCCGCGCGGCCAGCCCGGCTTCCGCACCCGCCGTTGCGGCCCCGGCGGCACCGGCGCCCACCGTGGAGCCCACGCCCCTGGCGGCGGCCATGCCCTTCGCTCAGGTCAGCGACGACGGCCACGTCGTGCTGCTCGACGGCGAGGATCAGCACCCCGTGGGCCAGGTGCCCGACGCCGAGCCCCACGAGGCACTGGCGTATTTCGTGCGCAAGTACGACGATGTCCGCGCCCAGATGGCACTCTTCGAACAGCGCATCGCGGCCGGCGCCCCGTCACAGGAGCTCGGCAAGGCCCTGGGCCAGCTGCGGGCGCTGGTGGACGCCCGCCAGATGGTGGGCGACATGAACGCGCTGCGCGTGCGCCTGGCCGCCCTGGAGACGCTGCTGGGCGACTACCGCGCCGCCGAGCAGGAGTCTCGCCAGGCCGCCCAGGCCGAGCAGCTGGCCACGCGCGAGGCGATCGTGGCCGAGGCCGAGACCTTCGGTGCCACCCCCGCCCAGCGCATGCCCTGGAAGCAGGCGTCGCAACGCATGACCGAGCTGTTCGAGGAGTGGAAGACCGCACAGAAGAACGGTCCGCGGCTGGCCAAGTCCGTGGAGGACGAGCTCTGGAAGCGCTTCCGGGCGGCCCGCACCGCCTTCGACAAGACCCGCCGCACCCATTTCTCGCAGCTCGACGCGAAGTCCGCCGAGGCCTCGGCGGTGAAGAAGAAGCTCATCGCCCGCGCCGAGGAGCTCTCAACCTCCACCGACTGGGGCGTCACGGCCGGCAAGTACCGCGATCTCATGCAGGAGTGGAAGGCCGCCCCGCGGGCCTCGCGCAAGGAGGACGACGCCCTGTGGGCCAAGTTCCGCGCCGCCCAGGACGTGTTCTTCGCCGCCCGCAAGTCCGCCAACGACGCGGTGGACCAGGAGTTCGGTGAGAACCTCAAGGTCAAGGAGCAGATCCTGGCCGAGGGCAAGAAAATGCTTCCCTTCAAGGACGTCGCCTCGGGGCGCCGCGCGCTCAACGAGCTGCGCGGCCGCTGGGAGGACGCGGGCAAGGTCCCGCGCAAGGACATCCGCCGGATGGAAGAGGGCTTCCGCCAGCTGGAGGACGCCCTGAAGTCGGCCGAGTCGGAGCACTGGCGCCGGACCAACCCGGAGACCAAGGCCCGCACCAACTCCGCGCTCGCGCAGTTGGAGGAGACGATCGCCGGTCTCGAGGCCGATCTGGAGAAGGCCAAGGCGAAGGGTGACGCCCGCACGATCGCCGCCGCGCAGGAGGCCCTCGACGCACGCCTGCAGTGGAAGACCGCCCTCGAGGCCTCTGCCGCCGACCTGCGCTGATCTGACGTCAGCCTCCGCCGGCCAGGCTCACCCGCACCGGCGCCGCTGACCCCTCACCCCGCCCACGGTTGTCCACAGCCGTCGGCGGGGTGAGCTGTCTCTGCGGCAGGATCGTGTCAGGAGGTGCGGGACATGAGAATCGGTGCCGTGGAGCGGGCACAGCAGCCCTGGGTCAGTGCGGAGCCCGGGACAGGGATCAGTGATGCCGTGGTGACGGCGGATGGTCAGATGACGGATGCCGAACTGCAGTCGCTGGTCCACGCCGGGGCGCTCGAGCACGTGCTGCACGGGATCTATTGCCTGGCCGGATCACAGGACGTCGCGCTGCGGGCGGAGGTGATCCACCGCCTCGCCGCGCCGAGACTTGCCGCCGGGTTCACCATCATTCGGGACACCGCCGCCTGGGTGTGGTGCGGCGGGACGCCGCCGCGTGTGCTGAGTGCCGCCGTCGGGCACGGTCACCGGCCCGGCGCGGCTGCCCACGGCCCGCGCTGGGACCTCGTGCAGTGCGACCTCGCCGCATCCTCCGGCAGACCCGCCCCCGCCGAGGCCGACGTCGAGCAGGTGGGTCCACTGCGGATCACCCACCGACTGCGCACCGCCGCAGACCTCCTGACCCACGGCGGTGTGGATGAGGTGCGCACGGCGGCGCGGCTGCTGAGCGACGCCGAGCTGCGCCAGCTCTCGCTGCGCTTGTACACGCCGTCCCGACGGCCCGGCATTGTGCGCGCCCGGCGACGGCTCGAGGCGCTGCTGGCCGTTCAGGTGCGGTAGACGTCGAACACGCCATCCACGCGGCGGACGTGATTGATGATGTGGCTCAGGTGCATCGGATCGCCCATCTCGAACACGAAGCGGCTCATCGCGACGCGATCCTTCGTGGTGTTCAACTGCGCCGAGAGGATGTTCACGTGGTTCTCCGAGAGCACTCGGGTGATGTCGGAGAGCAGGGAGGTGCGGTCCAGCGCCTCCACCTGGATCTCCACGTGGTAGACGGCGTGGCGGCTCGGTGCCCACTGCACGGCCACGCGCCGTTCGGGCTCATGCGTGAGCATCGTCTCCACATTGGTACAGTCGCCGCGGTGCACGGAGACCCCCGAGCCGCGCGTGACGAATCCGCAGATCTCGTCCGGGGGCACGGGGTTGCAGCAGCGCGCCAGCTTGGTCATCATCCCGGAGTCGCCGTCCACGAGGACGCCGTTCTCTCCCGCGGCCACCTGCGCGGCGGTGCGCTGCGAGGTGGTGGCGGGCTGAGACAGGCTCGCGGCCGGACTGGGCTCCGGCTCGGGCTCCGGCGGCGCCAGACGTGCGCTCAGACGCTCGGCCACGGACTGGGCGGAGACGTTGCCCTCACCGATGGCGTTGAAGAGCGCGGCTGCGTCGTTGAGGTGCAGTTCCGTGGCGATGACGTCGAGGTCCTCTCCACCGAGGATCTTCTGCACCGGCAGGTGGGCACGCCGCAACTGGCGGCTCAGGGCTTCGCGGCCGCGCTCGACCTGCTCGTCGCGGCGCAGGCTGGCGAAGTGATGGCGGATCTTGGTCTTCGCCCGCGGACTGACCACGAAGTTCAGCCAGTCCCGGCTCGGCGCGGCGTCCTCGGCCTTGGACGTGAAGACCTCGACCGAGTCGCCATGGGCGAGCGGCGTGGCCAGCGGAACGAGCTTGCCGTTGACGCGCGCGCCGACCGTCCGGTGGCCGACGTCGGTGTGGATCGAGTAGGCGAAGTCCACGGGGGTCGCGCCGGCGGGCAGGGCTCGCGCCTCGCCCTTGGGCGTGAAGACGTACACCTCGCCCGCATCGATCTGCGTGCGCAGGTCCGCCAGGAACTCGTCCGGATCGCGGGTGTCCTTCTGCCAGTCCACCACCGCACGCAGCCAGCCCGGAGTCTGCTGACCGCGCTGCTTCTGGGACATCTCGGCCTTGTACCGCCAGTGGGCGGCCACGCCCAGCTCGGCGGCGGTGTGCATCTCATGGGTCCGAATCTGGACTTCCATCGGCTTGCCGTCGTCCTGCAGCAAGGCCGTGTGCAGGGACTGGTACTGGTTGAGCTTGGGCAGCGCGATGTAGTCCTTGAACCGCCCCGGCACGGGGTTCGAGATGTCGTGCAGCACGCCCAGCACGGCGTAGCAGTCCGAGGTGGTCTCCACGAGCACACGAATGCCCGTGAGGTCGTAGATGTCGTTGAATTCCTTCCCGCGCACGATCATCTTCTGATAGATCGAGTAGTAGTGCTTGGGTCGGCCGGTGACGGTCGCCTTAATGCCGTGGCGGGCCAGTTGGGACCCGAACTCGGCGCGCACTCGCTGGATGTGCCGTTCGCGCTCCGGGTTGCGCTCCCCCACCATGCGCACAATTTCTGCATAGACCTTCGGATTCAGTGCGGCGAAGGCGAGGTCTTCAAGCTCCCACTTGACGGTGTTCATGCCCAGGCGGTGGGCCAGGGGTGCGTAGATGTCGAGGGTCTCCCGGGCCTTCTTGGCGCTGGACTCCGGGGAGACGTAGCGCCACGTGCGCGCATTGTGCAGGCGGTCGGCCAGCTTGATCAGCAGGACCTTGACGTCCTCGGCCATCGCCAGCACCATCTTGCGCACGGTCTCGGCCTGTGCCGCCGCACCGTAGGTGACCTTGTCCAACTTGGTCACCCCGTCCACCAGCAGGGCGACCTCGGGGCCGAAGTCGGCGCGCAGGGATTCGAGCGAGTAGTCGGTGTCCTCGACCGTGTCATGCAGCAGGGCGGCGATGATCGTGGGACCGGTCAGGCCCATCTCGGCGAGGATCGTGGCCACGGCCACCGGATGAGTGATGTAGGGGTCGCCGCTGCGCCGCATCTGCCCGGCGTGCGCCCGGTCCGCGACGTCGAAGGCCCGCACGATGGTGGACAGCTCCGCCTTGGGCGAGGTGGTGCGCAGCGTGCGCATCAGCGGTTCGAGGATGGGCGAGTACTCGGTGGCGTGCCGGCCCGTCAGCCGAGCGATGCGGCTGCGCGGACGGGGCGGCTCGGCCGTGGTGCCTGACGGCGGGTGCTGGGACATCTCAGAGTCTCCTCCCACCGCGGCAGGTGACCGCGGGCTCGCTCTTGGCTCCACCATGCCGTGAGTGACACGGTGGGAGCAGAGTCTACTCGCCTTCCACCGTGCCCCCGCGTTCGCTCACACCGTGGCGTCGGCGCGGCGAGCCACGGCGGCGTCGCCCTCGAGCACGTCCTTGTCCCCGGAGCGCAGCACGGCGTACAGCGGGGCCTGAATGAACAGGGTGGCCGCGGTGCCCACGATGATGCCCACAAAGATCGCCAGGGCGATGTCGCTCAGGGTGCCCGCACCCAGCAGACCGGCCCCGATGAACAGAATGGAGCCCACGGGCAGAATGCCCACCACCGAGGTGGTCATGGAGCGCACGAGCGTCTGGTTGACGGCCAGGTTCACGTTCTGCGCGAAGGTCCGGTCCTGGTCCTCGTGGACCGTCATCGTGTTCTCGCGAATCTTGTCGAAGACCACCACGGTGTCATAGAGGGCATACGAGAGGATCGTGAGGAAACCGATGACGGCCGAGGGGGTGACCTCGAAACCGACGGCGCCATAGATGCCCGCCGTCAACGCGACGACGTAGAGCATGCCGATCACCGCGGCCACAGACATCTTCCACGTGCGGAAGTACAGGGCCATGAACACCGTCACGAGGCTGACGAAGATCAGCAGACCCCACAGCGCCTGCTGAGACACGGCCGCACCCCACGTGGGTCCCACGAAGGTCGACGTGACCTCATTGGCGCTGACGCCGTAGGCCTGCTGGAGGTTCTCGGCCACCTGCAGGGTCTGGACCTCGTCCATGCGTTCGGTCTGGACGCGCATGGTGTTCGGCGCGATGTTCGTGACTACGGAGACCACCTCGGGGTCCACATCGGCCACCGCCTGCTCACCGGCGGCGACGTCGGTGTTCTGCACGGCCGAGACGGTGAACTCGGAGCCGCCCCGGAACTCGATGCCGAGATTGAAGCCCCCGCGTGCGAAGGTCAGGGCGCCGAAGATGACCAGCAGGCCTGCGGCGATCGCGAACCACAGCTTCCAGCGCTGGACGAACGGGTAGGAGGTGCGTCCGGTGTAGAGGGCGTTGCCCCACTGAGCGAAGCGCTTCATCGTCAGCTCTCCTTCCGTGCCTGCGTGGTCTCTGCTGCCGGCGTCGTGGCACCGGGCCTGGGCTCCCCCGGCGGTTCCGCCTCGCGTTCGGCTCGCCGCCGCTCCGCAATCGTCTGTCGGCGTGCCGCCTCCTTGGAGGAACGACGACGTCGGGCCTCGGCTCCGCCCGCTCCGGCGGCCACGGGCTCCAGCGTCTTGAACTCACGAATCCGCCCTGCGCCCTTGTAGAGAGGCTCGCGCCCCAGGTGCGAGGGGTCCAGTCCCGAGAGCGGGTGGCCCTGGCCGATGAACTTGGTCTGGACCAGCAGCACCATCATCGGGTGGGTGAACCAGAACACCACGATGATGTCGGCGATGGCGGTCAGGCCCAGGGTGAAGGCGAAGCCGCGCACATTGCCCACGGCCACGAAGTACAGCACCGCGGCGGCGAGCAGGTTCACGGCCTTCGAGGCCCAGATGGTGCGGCTGGCGCGCTTCCAACCCTCGCGGACAGCAGCCTCGATGGTGCGCCCAGCACGCAGCTCGTCCTTGATGCGTTCGAAGTAGACGATGAAGGAGTCCGCCGTCAGGCCGATCGAGACGATCAGGCCCGCGATGCCCGCCAGGGAGAGTCGATAGTTCTCCCACCAGCCCAGCAGCGCGATCGCCAGATACGTCAGGATGCCCATCACCACGATCGAGGCGAACGTGAGGATGCCCAGCGCGCGGTACTGGAACAGCTGGAAGATCGCCACGAGTGCCAGACCGATCAACCCTGCCACCAGGCCCCAGAACAGCTGGTCCTGGCCGAGGGTGGCCGAGATCTGCTGTTCAGACTCGATCGTGAAGCTGATAGGCAGGGCGCCGTAGGACAGCTGCTCGGCCAGCGCGGCGGTGGTGCGCTCGGTCATGGTCGCGCCCGAGATCTGGGCGCGGCCATTGGTGATGACCACGTTGGACTGCGGAGCGGAGACGACGTCGCCGTCGAGCATGATGGCGAACTGCTTGCGCGGGTCACCGTCCGGACGCGGAGTCAGGCGCTGGGTGACCTCGGTGAAGGTCCGGGTGCCCTCGGCGTCGAACGTCAGGTTGACGACCCAGCTGTTGGTGGACACACCACCCTGGGTCTGTGCCATGCCATTGCTGGCATCAGCGATCTGGTCACCCGGGATGACCATGGGACCCACAATGTAGGTGGTGGCGGGCCGGATCGTGCCGTTCTCGAGCTCGGCCTCGGGCTCACAGACCACGACGGCGGCGTTCGGGTCCAGCGGGGCCGCTCCGGGATCGCGGGGGGTGCGGCAGTCGGCGGACTGGAACTCGTCGAGCAGGGCCGGCGTGATCCAGTTCGGGTCATAGGCGTCGGCCGGCTCACCCTCGGGCTCGGGGAAGTCCTCGACGGGGATCCGCTGGTCCTCGGCCACCGGCTCGCCGGACTTGGACTGCAACACGGGGCGGAACTCCATGTCCGCCGAGGCCTGGATGAGGCGACGCGTCTGCTCATCCGGGCTGCCGGGCATCGAGACGACCACATTGTTCGCGCCCTGCGTGGCGACCTCGGCCTCCGAGACGCCGGAGCCGTCCACACGGGCGCGGATGATCTCCACGGCCTGGTCAAGCTGATCGGCCGAGGCCTGCTCTCCGGTGGCCGTCTGTGGGGCGAGCACCATCTGGGTGCCGCCCTGCAGGTCCAGGGCCAGGCGGGGGGCCAGGCTGGCCTGGTTGGTGGCCACGCCCACGCCCAGCAGGGTGGCCATGAGCGCGGTGAGCACCCCCAGCCAGACCAGGGTGCGGCGAGCCGAGCTCACGGGGTTTTTCGATGCCATAGCTAGCGCAGTCTCTTCACATCAGGCAACGAGAGCAGGGCTGCCGTGTGGCAACCCTGCTCAGCGCTGGGGTTCGGTCTCAGGGGCGCTCGGCGGAGCCGGAGGGGTTCTCGCGCGGTGCCTCGCCGCCGTCGTCGGTGCGCATGCCCTCGATGCGTGGGGCGTCGCCGCGGGTCTCCTCGAGACGCTGGGCCTCGGCGGCGTCACCGGGGTGCACGGCGGCAGAGGAGCCGGTGGTGGCCCCGGCGACGGCCGACTCGGGCTTGTCGACGCGGGCGATCGCCTGCAGGTGGACATCCATGTAGGTCGCCGGGGAGACCTCGAGGGTGACGCGCTGGTTCTCCATGTCCAGCGAACGCACGGTGCCGAAGATGCCTGCGCCGGTCATGACCTCCACGCCCGGGGCCAGCGACTCCCGCATCTGGGTCTGCTCCTGCTGGGCCTTGCGGCCGCGGCGGAACGTGAAGAAAAGCAGCAACGCCAGGATGGCGAACATCATGAGCAAGAAGGGATCCATTGCAGAAGCCTTTCGAATCCGGTGAGGTGTGCGTACGCGGGTGTGTCCACGGGGTCGACCCCGGACACAATGGGCACCAGTCTAGGTGAGATGCCGTGCTCACACGTCCAGGCGCGGAGGGTCTCCCGCGCGGGTAGCCTGCAGCGCCCGTTCTCGTCGACGCCCATGGTCGCAGGCGCCGGTGACCTCAGGGGGGGCCGGTGGTCTCAGGCCTCCGAGGGCGCAGGCAGGCCGAGGTGCTCCCATGCGCCCGCCAGCGCCACCCGGCCACGCGGTGTGCGGCCCATCAGGCCCTCGCGCAGCAGGAACGGCTCGGCCACGGTCTCCACCGTCTCCGTCTCCTCCCCCACGGCCATCGCCAGCGTCGAGAGTCCGACCGGGCCGCCCTTGAAGGTGGTGCACAGGGCCGTGAGGACACTGCGATCGAGGCGATCGAGGCCGCGCAGGTCGACGTCGTACATCTGCAGGGCCTCGTGGGCGGCACGGGCGTCCACGGCGGGAATCTGCTTGACCAGGCTGTAGTCGCGGACCCGGCGCAGCAGTCGATTGGCGATGCGTGGGGTGCCGCGTGATCGGGAGGCGATCTGCTGGTAACCCTCCGAGGTCAGCTCCATGTCCAGCAACAGGGCGGAGCGGCGCAGCACCAGGTCGAGCTCGGCGACGTCGTAGAACTCGAGATGGCCCGTGAAGCCGAAGCGATCGCGCAGCGGCCCGGGCAGCAGACCGGCCCGGGTGGTGGCACCCACCAGAGTGAACGGCGGCAGCTCGAGCGGAATGGAGGTGGCTCCCGCTCCCTTGCCGACCACGATGTCAACGCGGAAGTCCTCCATGGCCATGTAGAGCATCTCCTCGGCGGGCCGGGACATGCGGTGGATCTCGTCGAGGAAGAGCACCTCGCCCTCGGTGAGCGAGGACAGGATCGCCGCCAGGTCTCCGGCGTGCTGGATGGCTGGCCCGGAGGAGATGCGCAGGGGGGCCTGCATCTCGGCCGCCACGATCATCGCCAGGGTGGTCTTGCCCAGCCCGGGCGGTCCGGAGAGCAGCACATGGTCGGCGGCGCGCTCACGCAGGCGCGCGGAGTTGAGCATGAGATCGAGCTGCTCGCGCACGCGGCGCTGCCCCACGAACTCGCTGAGGTGCCGCGGGCGCAGGGCGGCTTCGAGCCGACGCTCGGAGTCCTCGGCCTCGGCGGTCACCAGGCGGTCCTCGCTCATGCGCCCCGCCCGCCGCGCACCGTGGCCGCGGCACCCACGTCGGCCAGAGTGGCGCGCAACAGGGCGGCCACGTCCTGGCGCTCGTCCAGCTCGGGACGCGCGGCCAGCGTCGCCGTCACGGCCTTCTCAGCATCCTTGAGAGACCAGCCGAGTCCCGTCATCGCCTCGAGCACCGCGCCGTGCCAGCGCGCGTCCTCGGCCGCCGCACCGGCCGGCGGTACCTCGGGAGTGGCGGCGGCGGTGGTGGGCGGCAGCTTGCCGGCGAGCTCCACGATCATCTTCTTCGCCAGCTTCGGCCCGACGCCGGGCACGCGGGTGAGCGCCTTCTCGTCCTCGTCGGTCACCGCATGGCGGACGGCCTCGGCGGTGTGCACGGCCAGCACGGCGAGCGCGAGGCGCGGGCCCACCCCATTGGCGCCGAGGAGGATCTCGAAGACCTCCTGCTCCTCGTGCTCGGCGAAGCCGAAGAGCGTGAGGGAGTCCTCCTTGACCACCAGATGCGTGTGCACCCGGGCGCTGGCGCCCTCGCGCAGTCCGGCGATGGTGCGCGGGGTGGCGTGGACGAGCATGCCGACGCCCTGGACGTCGAGCACGGCGCGGTCCAGAGCAAGGCGCTGGACGGTTCCGGTCAGGGAGGAGATCACGGGCGGACGTCCTTTCCTCGTCAGGGGTGGGGCGGCACGTCAGACCGCGGGCGAGGCAGGCAGCCGCCTCGATTCTTCGAACATACTAACGAATTCACCCGCGGCCGGCGCCGCGGGCACGGCGCTCGGCGGCCAGCCACTGCTCTTGCGCCGCGGTGCGTGACGTGCCCCGCGGGGAGCCTGATGGGGAGCGTGCGGGTGCGGCGAAGCGGGAGGCGCCGGAGCGGGACGTCAGCGAGCCCGTGGCCAGCCCCGTCTGACCCGCGGCCTCGCCGAGGCGCGTGCCGCGCCAGGCGTGGGTGATGGCCAGCGCGAGCGCGTCGGCGGCGTCGGCGGGCCGGGGCGGCGCGTCGAGGCGGAGGATGCGCACCACCATGGCGGTGACCTGGTCCTTGCCGGCGTTGCCGTGGCCGGTCACGGCGGCCTTGACCTCGGAGGGGGTGTGCAGGCCCACCTCCATGCCGGCGCGGGCCGCGGCGGTCATGGCGACGGCCGCGGCCTGTGCGGTGCCGAGCACGGTGGGGGTGTTCGTGTTGGCGAACATGCGCTCCACCGCCGCCCGGTCCGGGGCGTAGTGGCGGATGACCTCAGTGACCTCACGGTCGAGGTGCAAGAGGCGTTGGTGCAGGGCGGTGTCGGCCGGGGTGCCACTGACGCGCACGTGGACCAGACGCACGGTGCGGCGCTCATCCACGTCCACCACGGCGATGCCGCAGCGCGTCAGGCCGGGGTCGATGCCGAGCACCCGCAGCCGGGACCCCGGGCTCATGGGCTTCAGTCCTCGTCGAGCTCCGCGAGCACCTCGGCGGAGATCGCGACGTTGGAGTAGACGTTCTGGACGTCGTCGAGCTCCTCCAGCGCGTCCACAAGACGCAGGAAGGTGGCCGCGCCCTTCGCGTCGAGGTCGACCTTCATCGAGGCGACGAACTCGGCCTCATCGGACTCGTACTCGATGCCGGCGGCGTCCAGGGCCGCGGCGACGTCGGGCAGGTCGGTGGGCTCGGAGATGATCTCGAAGGTGTCCTGATCGGCGACGACCTCTTCGGCGTCGGCGCCCCCTTCCAGGATGGCCTCGAGCAGCGAATCTTCGGTGTTGCCCTCCGCGCCCAAGCGGACGACGCCCTTGCGGGCGAAGAGGAAGGCGACGGAGCCCGAGTCGGCCATCGTGCCGCCGTTGCGGGTCACGGCGACGCGCACCTCGGAGGCCGCGCGGTTCTTGTTGTCGGTCAGGCACTCGACCATGAGCGCCGAGCCCTGCGGGCCGCGGACCTCATACATGATCTCGGTGTAGTCGATGACTTCACCGGTGAGACCGGCGCCGCGCTTGATGGCGCGGTCGATGTTGTCATTGGGCACCGACTGCTTCTTCGCCTTGGACACCGCGAGGTCCAGGGCTGGGTTGCCCGCCATGTCCGCACCACCGGCGCGCGCGGCGACCTCAATATTCTTGATGTACTTGGCGAAGGCCTTGGCGCGCTTGGCGTCGATGGCGGCCTTCTTGTGCTTGGTGGTCGCCCACTTGGAATGTCCGGCCATGCGTGGCTGGCTCCTCTCGCGAAGGGTTCTCTGGCGCCCGGGGCCGTGAGCCCGTGAGTCGAACGCGTGTCCGTGCAGTCTCGGCGGCCCAGTCTAGCGGCCAGGCGTCTGCCGGCTTCGTCTCGCGCCGTCGTGTGCCCGGGGCGGGCCGTAGACTCGCGGCCATGACTGAGACCTCCCTCACCCTTGCAGCCCCCAGCACGTTGCCGTACCAGCTCCCGGACTTCGCGGCGGTGAGCACGGCCGAGCTCGGGGCCGCCGTGCGGGCGGGCATGGCCCAGCAGCGAGCAGAGGTGGAGGACATCCTCGCCAGCGACGACGCCCCCACCGTGGCGAACACCGTGGTGGCCCTCGAGCTCAGCGGTCAGACGCTGCGCCGGGCGGCCAGTGTGCTGGGGACCCTCGTGGCGGCCGACGCCACGCCGGACCGCCAGGCACTCCACGAGGAGCTCAGCTCCGAGCTGGCCGCCCATGAGGACGCGATCCTCCTCGATCCGCGCCTGGCCGCACGCGTCGCCGCCCTTGACCCGACGACGGCGCAGGGCGAGTCCGCGCGCCTGCTCGAGGTCCTGCAGCAGCGTCTGGCAGTGGAGGGCGCGCACCTGCCGGAGCACGACCGGACGCGCCTGCAGGAGATCAACGAGCGGGTGGCCACGCTGAGCGCTCGGTTCCATGGGCGGCTCGTGGAGGACACGGCGCGCCGTGCCGTGCTGCTCACCGACGAGTCCGAGCTGGCCGGTCTGAGCGAGGCCGCCCGCGAACAGGCACGACGGGCAGCCCAGGACGCCGGCCATGACGAGGGCTGGCTGCTGGGGCTGTCCCTGTTCACGTCCCAGCCCTGGCTGGCGGATCTGGCGGAGGAGTCGGTCCAGCGGCGAGTGTTCGAGGCCTCGCGGGCCCGCGGCCAGGCCTCGCAGGACTCCGAGGGGACGCTCGATGTCGCCATGCAGCTGGTGCGACTGCGGCTGGAGAAGGCCCGACTGCTCGGGTCCTCCTGCTGGGCCGAACACGCGCTCAAGGACCGTGCCGCGGGCTCGGTGGCAGAGGTGGAGGAGCTGCTCTCGAGCGTCGCCCCGGCGGCGATGGACAACGCCCGTGCGGACGCCGCGACCATCGCGCGGGCCCGGGGAGATGAGTCAGCGCACATCAATCCGTGGCAGTGGCCCGCACTGTCCGCCCAGTACGCCCGCGAGCACTACGCCGTGGATCACGCGGCCCTGCGGCCCTACTTCGAGCTGGAGAGCGTGCTGGAGCGGGGTGTCTTCGCTGCCGCTCAGGCCCTCTATGGACTCGAGTTCACCGAGCGACCCGAGCTGCGCCAGCACCTCTACCGTCCCGATGTGCGGGTCTGGGAGGTCAGCGACGAGGACGGCGCCGGCGTCGGGCTGTTCGTAGCCGATCTCTTCGCGCGTCCCACCAAGTCCGGCGGCGCCTGGATGCACACCGTGCGTGACGCCGCCTCGGCCCTCGACGAGCGGCCCGTGGTGTTCGCGACGATGAACCTCTCCCCCGCCGAGCCGGGCGCACCGACGCTGCTGAGCCTCGATGAGCTGACCACGCTCTTCCACGAGTTCGGGCATGTGCTGCACGCCCTGGTGGCCCGAGCCGAGTTCGCGCGCCTCTCCGGCCCGGCGGTGCCGCAGGATGTGGTCGAGTTCCCCTCGCAGGTCAACGAGTTCTTCTGGAAGGAGCCGCGCCTGCTCCAGGACTACGCCAGGCATGTGGAGACCGGTGAGCCACTGCCCGCGCCGATTCTCGAGGCCGTCGAGGCGGCGGCGCTCTGGGGCGAGGGCTACCGCACGGTCGAGTACCTCGGCGCGGCGCTGATCGATTGGGCCTGGCACAGCCTCACCGAGGAGACCGTGGAGGAGGCCGTAGCTGACCCGCTGGCCTTCGAGGACCGCGTGCTGCGCGAAGCGGGACTGGATCCCGAGCTCGTGCCCCCGCGCTACCGCACCGGGTACTTCAAGCACATCTTCGCCGGCGGCTACGCGGCCGGCTACTACTCCTACCTCTGGGCGGAGGTGCTCGACGCCGACGCCGTGGAGTGGTTCGAGGAGCATGGCGGCATGACCCGAGACAACGGGCGGCACTTCGCCGATCAGCTGCTCTCGCGCGGCAACACCCGGGAGATGGGCGAGTCCTACCGGGCCTTCCGCGGTCGCGACCCCCACCGCGAGCCTCTGCTGCGCCGCCGGGGCCTCTTGCGCGACTGAGGCGGGGGCCGTGCCGCGGCCTCGGCCCACCCCCACCGGCCCCGCCCGCGAACCTCGG
>JAUNTT010000115.1 GCA_030538555.1 Micrococcus sp. | reverse complement strand
GGACGAAGCGCGGCGGCTGCGGCGATTGATTGCGTCCCGCGACAGCCGGGGGGCCCGCCCCCCGGGGGTGGGGGGGTGGGGTGGGGGTGGGGGCGGCAGGGCAGCCCGCGTTCCACGGGGCGACCCTACGGGCGCACGACGGCGACGCCGCTGCCCTGCGCCTCGATCTCGGCGAGCACCTCGGCACCCGAGGTGTGCTCCCCTAGACGGTTGGGCTTGCCCAGGCCGTGGTAGTCGGAGGAGCCGGTGACCAGCAGGCCATGGCGGGCGGCAACATGGCGTAGCACGGTGCGATCGTCCGGGGCGTTGTCCCGGTGCTCCACCTCGAGCCCGGCGAGGCCGGCGTCGATCATGTCCTCGATGACGTCCATGCCCACAGTGCGGCCCCGCGCGGAGGCCAACGGATGCGCGAACACGGGCACCCCGCCGGCGGCCCGCACGAGGCGAACCGCGTCCACCGGATGCGGAGCGTAGTGCGGGACGTAGTACTTCGAGGCGCCGGTGAGGATGTGGGAGAAGGCCATCGAGCGGTCTTCCACCACGCCGAGGCCCACGAGTGCGTCGGCGAGGTGGGGGCGGCCGATCGTCGCGCCCTCTTCGGCGAACTGCTGCACGTAGTCCCACGAGATGTCGTAGTCCTCGGCAAGGCGCTCCACCATCTGCTGTGCCCGCACCACGCGGGCCGAGCGCTCCCGCTCAAGCTCCTCGTGCAGCACGGGGTGCTCGGGATCGTGCAGGTAGGACAGCAGGTGCACGCTCGCCCCGGAGGGAGCGCGGCACGTCATCTCCATACCCGGCACAAAGAGCAGCCCGGTCTCGCGCGCCGCCGCAGCGGCCTCGTCCCAGCCGGCGGCGGTGTCATGGTCGGTGAGGGCGATCCCGTCCAGTCCCGCCGCGGCCGCCGCGCGCACCACCACCGCGGGAGGCTCGGTGCCATCCGAGCGGGTGGAGTGGGTGTGGAGGTCATAGCGTGGGCCGGTCATGTGCCCAGCCTAGGCCCGGCCCGGCGCGCAGCACGGATGACATGATGGGGAGCATGACCGAACAGCACCGCGATGACCAGCACACCGACGCCGAGCAGCCGCGCGAGGCGCAGCGCCACGAGGACACGGCCGAGACCCCGAGCGAGAATCCCGCCCAGCCGCTGGCGGAGCGCGTGGAGAACCGCGCTCAGCGCCCCTCCTCGGATGCCTTCCGCGCGTTCATGGGCTCGCAGTGGGCACCAGCCTCCCAGGAGCTTCCCGACGCCGATCCCTCGGCACCGTTCGCTGCGCAGCGTCGCGCGGCCCTCTCCGCGGCCTTCCCCGGCGAGCGCATCGTCGTGCCGGCGGGTCAGCTCAAGGTCCGCTCGAATGACACGGACTACCGCTTCCGCCCGCACTCGGCCTTCGCGCATCTGACGGGCCTGGGCGTGGACCATGAGCCGGACGCCGTGCTCGTGCTCGAGCCGACGGATGAGGGCGCCGGTGACCACGGCTCCCAGCATGAGGCCACCCTGTACTTCCGTCCCCTGGCCGGCCGAGACACCGAGCAGTTCTACGCCGATGCCCGCGCCGGCGAGTTCTGGGTGGGCGCCCGCCCGACCCTGGCGGAGCTGCACGCGCGCACCGGCATGCGCACGGCGGGTCTCGAGGAGCTCGAGGTCGCCGTGACCAAGAATGCCGGTGCCACGGAGTTCGGCGGGATCCGCATCCGCCTGCTGCGCGGCTCCGATCTGAACATGGAGGCGCTCGTAGACACCTCCCGGATCAACACGGGTGTGGACCTCGAGGCCTCGGACGCGCTGGACGCGGAGCTCTCCGAGTTCTGCTCCGAGCTGCGCCTGGTCAAGGACGAGTGGGAGATCGAGCAGATGCGGGTCTCCGTGGATGCGACGATGGCCGGCTTCGAGGACGTGGTGCGGGCCCTGCCGCGCGCGATCGAGCACCAGCGCGGCGAGCGCGTGGTGGAGGGGGCGTTCTTCGCTCGTGCCCGCCTCGAGGGCAATGACCTCGGCTATGACACAATCGCCGCCTCCGGCAACAACGCGACCGTCCTGCACTGGATCCGCAACACCGGTGAGGTGAAGGACGGCGATCTGCTGCTCGTGGACGCCGGCGTGGAGGCCGATTCGCTCTACACCGCGGACATCACTCGCACGCTGCCGGTGAACGGCCGCTTCACCGACATCCAGCGCAAGGTCTACCAGGCGGTGCTCGACTCCGCCGACGCCGCCCTGGCGATCGTGAAGCCGGGCATCCGGTTCCGCGAGATCCACGCCGAGGCGATGCGCGTTCTGGTGTCTCGGCTCGAGGAGTGGGACCTGCTGCCGGTCAGCGCCGAGGTGGCCCTGGCCGAGGACGGCCAGCACCACCGCCGGTGGATGCCGCATGGCACGAGTCACCACCTCGGCATGGACGTGCACGATTGCGCGCAGGCTAAGCGGGAGCTCTACCTCGACGGTGTGCTGGAGCCGGGCATGGTGTTCACCATCGAGCCGGGCCTGTACTTCAAAGACGAGGATCTGGCCGTGCCCGAGGAGTACCGCGGCATGGGTGTGCGCATCGAGGACGACATCCTGGTCACCGACGACGGTGCCGAGAACCTCTCCGCCGCGCTACCGCGCACCCCGGACGAGGTCGAGGCGTGGATGGCGGAGCTGCTTTCCTGAGCCGAGCATGCGACCCTGGCAGGTTCACCGGCCGCGGTGGCCCTCGGACTCGGCGGCGCCCTGCTGCGGATCACCCTGGTCCGCGGGGCCGTGTGCGGCACCGCCAGCCGGGGGCACGGTGCCGCCGCGAGCCTCGATGAGTCGGCGCACCTCCTCGTCGGAGAGACGCAGACCGTAGGACTTGTCGAGGCCGACCGGCACGTCGGCACCCTGACCCGTGCCCGTCTGAGGGCCCGACGACGGCGTCTCACCTCCGTCGGTGCTCGACGACGGCGTCTCACCCTGGCCTGCGCCCTCGGACGCCGCCGCACCCGGGCCCCCGCCCGAGGTCGCCGCCGTGACCGGCGCGGCGGCGTCGGCGTTGGCGTTGGCGTCACGGACGGTGGCGCTGCCGTGCGGCGCGGCTACCGTGGAGCCACCACCGGTGGCCGGTGCGGGAGCCGGAGCGCTCGGCGCAGCGGACCCGGCCGGCGTCGGGATGGCGGTGCCCGCCCCGGTCAGGCCGAGAATCTGCTTGGCCTGCGCGGCGTGCTCGAAGGCGACCACGAGGTCATAGGCGACGGGCACGAGCTGCTGCGTGGAGGCGAAGGCCGCGCCGCCGGACTGGCCCTTGCGCAGCGAGAAGCCGATCACGCCGAAGATCATCCAGACGCCCACGCCGAGCAGGGCGGAGAACAGGACGCTGTTCCAGCCGCCGGCCGGGTTGATCAGAACCATGAACAGGCCGATCAGGGCGCCGAAGATCAGGCCGCGCAGGGCAGCGCCCAGTGCCACCTTCGAATACGACATCCGGCCGCGGACCCGCTCCACCACGCGCAGGTCCTTGCCCACGATGGACACGGCGGTCACGGGGAAGTCCCCGGCGGCGAGCTTGTCCACCTGTTCGCGGGCCGTGGCGTAGGTCGAATAGGTGGCCACCAGCTCCCCGCGGGGCATCCCGTCGTCGCGGGAGGCGGGCGTCTGCGGCATGAAGAAGGACATGGGTTCCATTGTGCCTCCTGGCTCGGCGGCCGCTGCCATGGCGCGACTAGGCTGGAGCAGTGAGTTCCCCCAAGATCTATGTGGCCCGGCTGCTGGGCCTGGACGTGTTCGATCCCCTCGGCGACCGGCTGGGTCGGCTGCGCGACGTCGTCGTGATGGACCGCGGCATCACGAGTGCGCCGATCGCCACGGGCCTGGTCATCGAGGTGCCGGGCAAGAAGCGCGTGTTCGTGCCGATGACGCGTGTGACATCGATGGACTCGGGCCAGATCATCACCACGGGTCTGATCAACCTGCGCCGCTTCTCCCGCCGTGGCGCCGAGCTCACGGTGGCCGCGGACCTGTTCGACCGCACGCTGCTGCTCACCGAGACGAACGAGGAGGCCATCCTCGAGGACGTCGGTCTCGAGGAGCAGCGCAACGGGGACTGGCTGGTCACGGACTTCTACGTCCGCAAGCACTCGGGGCGCGGTGCTTTCGGACGCTCGCGCGGCGAGCACCGGCTCGTGGACTGGGCGAAGACCCGCTGGACGAAGGCGAACCAGCCCCAGGGGGCCACGAGCTTCGTCGCCGCGCACGAGGACCTCAAGCCCGCCGACCTCGCGGACATGCTGCATGAGATGCCGGCCAAGCGCCGCGTGGAGGTCGCCAATGAGCTCCAGGACGAACGGCTCGCGGACGTCCTCCAGGAGCTTCCCGACGACGACCAGGTCCAGATCCTCTCCCACCTGGACATCGAACGCGCCGCGGACGTCCTGGAGGAGATGGACCCCGACGACGCCGCCGACCTGCTCGGCGAGCTCCCGGAGGGCCAGCAGGAGCTGCTGCTGGACCTCATGGAGCCCGAGGAGGCCGAGGATGTCCGACGCCTGCTCGAGTACGAGGAGGACACGGCCGGTTCGATCATGACCCCCGTTCCGGTGATCATGGCGCCCGAGGCCACCGTGGCCGAGGCGATGGCGACCATTCGCCAACAGGAGATCTCACCGGCCCGCGCGTCGCTGGTGATCGTGGCGCGGCCCCCGCTCGAGACCCCCACGGGCCGCTACCTGGGCGTGGTGCACTTCCAGCGCCTGCTGCGCTATCCGCCGCCGGAGCCGCTGGGCAATCTGCTGGACAAGGACCTCGAGCCGGTCAGCGACTTCTCGTCGATTGCCCATGTCACCCGCGAGCTGGCCACCTACAACCTCACCTGCATCCCCGTGGTCAATGATCACCACCGCGTGGTGGGTGCGGTGACCGTGGACGACGTGCTGGACCACCTGCTGCCCGAGGACTGGCGCGCGATGGACGCCGACGAGATGGACGAGACCGGAAGGACCGATCATGGCTGAGATGCCCGCCCGCCCCGCCCACGCCGCCGGCCTGGACACGCCGATGAGCGCCCGGCGTCGACGGCTGCCGCGCCTGTCCCCCAACCCGGATCGCTTCGGTGAGGCCACCGAGGGCATCGCCCGCTTCATGGGCACCCCGCAGTTCCTGCTCTGGATGACACTGTTCTGCGCCATCTGGCTGAGCTGGAACACGTGGGGCCCGGAGCAGTTCCGCTTCGACTCCGCCGCGCTGGGCTTCACCGCGCTGACGCTGATGCTCTCCCTGCAGGCCTCCTACGCGGCCCCGCTGCTGCTGCTGGCGCAGAACCGTCAGGATGACCGCGACAAGGTGTCCCTGCTCGAGGACCGGGACCGCGCCGAGCGCAATCTCGCGGACACCGAGTACCTCACCCGCGAGATCGCGAGCCTGCGCCTGGCCCTGCAGGACGTGACCACGCGCGACTTCATCCGCTCCGAGCTGCGCGGGCTCAGCGAGGACGTGTCCGCCGAGCTGCGGGAGTCCCTGCGCGAGCAGATCCGCCGCGAGGTGCGCGCGGACCTGCTGGCCACCCAGGAAGCCAGCACCGCACCCAAGAAGGCCAAGAAGAAGAAGCGGGAGCAGCTCGGGTCGGGTGCGCGGGATGGCGACGACGGCGCCCCGGCTACTACGACCTTGGCGATCATCGCCGCGCAGGAGCAGGAGAACGAGAACGATCAGGAGCGGGAGAACGGCCAGGAGCACGAGAACGGCCAGGAGCCGGGTCACGAGCAGACGGGTCGCCGCGATGACTGACAGGGGCGAGGGCGGCGAGCAGCCGAGCGGATCCCAGGCGGGCACCGCTGCGGCGATCGCAGAGACCGTGATCGAGGGTGAGCTGGCGGCCGCCGTGCACGTCGGTCTGGCCGAGGTGATCGACCCGGAGATTCGCCGCCCGATCACCGAGCTGGGCATGGTGGCCGCGGTGGTGCAGACCGCGGACGACGCCGTCGCGGTGACGTTGCGCCTGACGATCGCGGGCTGCCCGTTGAAGGGCACTCTCGAGGCGGACGCGCTGCGCGCCGCGCTGGCAGTGCCCGGCTGTACCCACGCCGAGGTGAGCCTGGACGTCATGACGCCCGAGCAGCGCCGCGCCCTGCAAGAGCAGCTGCGCGGGGCTCGGCCGGTGAATCCCTTCGGCCCAGGCACGCTGACCCGCGTGATCGGGGTGGCCTCGGGCAAGGGCGGGGTCGGGAAGTCCACGGTGACCGCCAATCTGGCGGTGGCCCTGGCGGCCCGCGGGCTGCGGGTGGGGCTGATCGACGCCGATGTGCACGGCTTCTCCATTCCGGGGCTGCTGGGCACGCGCGACACCCCGACGCGGGTGGAGGACATGATCCTGCCGCCCGTGGCGCACGGGGTGAAGGTCATCTCGATCGGCATGTTCCTGGACGAGGATCGTCCCGTGGCGTGGCGCGGTCCCATGCTGCACCGGGCGCTCGAGCAGTTCGTGACCGATGTGTTCTGGGGTGACCTGGACATCCTGCTGATCGATCTGCCGCCGGGCACCGGGGACATCGCGATCTCCGCGGCCCAGCTGCTGCCGACCTCCGAGCTGCTCGTGGTGACCACCCCCCAACAGGCCGCCGCGCACGTCGCCGCCCGGGCCGGGGCGCTGGCGCTGCAGACCGAGCAGTCCGTGCTGGGCGTGGTGGAGAACATGGGCCCCATGACCCTGCCCGATGGCACCGTGCTGGACGTCTTCGGTTCCGGCGGCGGCACCGATGTCGCCGAGCGGCTCTCCGAGGTGCTCAGCACGCAGAACGGCGCCGTGCACGTCCCGCTGCTCGGCACCGTCCCACTGGACACGGCCATCCGGACCGGCGGCGACGACGGCGCCCCGGCCGTGCTGCAGAGCCCGGCCTCCCCCGGTGCCGCCGCGCTGGCCGCGATTGCCGAGACCCTGGCCGTGCGACCGACGAGCCTACGCGGCAAGAGCCTGCCGGTGAGCGTGCGGTGACTGTCAGGTGAGTGTGCGGTCACGACGACGGCCGGTAACCGGCCACCGCTGCGGCCCGACATCAGGCGGCTCGACTCCAACAACGCG
>JAUNTT010000114.1 GCA_030538555.1 Micrococcus sp. | reverse complement strand
TCACTACAGCACCATGGAGAACGAGGAGTTCCTGTTTGAGACAGCCAAGATGGCGTGACGATCGCCCGAGCGGGCCACCGCGAGGGCCAGCAGCGCATCGGCATAGGACGGGACCACCTCGGCTCCCAGGTCCGCGCGCTCCCGGTCGATCGTCACGCGCTGACGCAGGGACGAGTCCTCGTAGTGCAGCCACTGCCACGTCGCCCCATCGGCGGAGAACTGGATCTGGCACTGGGACATGAACTTCTCGGGCAGCTCCGGCGCCTCGGCGCGAACGGCCGGGGTCGGCTCGAAGGCGGTGCGCGTCGTCAGCACACCCGCGTCATCCATGTGGCGGTGCAGAAAGCCAACGTGGGCGCCGTCGAGCAGGAAGCGCTCCCACATCTCGAACGGCCGCAGATCAAAGGTGCCGGGGGTGCCGGGGCGCGGTGCTGAACTCATGTCTTCATCCTGGCAGAGTGGCGTGGGCTCGCGCAGTGCGGCCATGGCGATGGGCCGACCGAGCCGCGAGAGTGGGACAATGGCGGGATGACCCAGCACCACACCGATCCCCGCTCCTCCGCGTCGCGCTCCTCCCTCGCGAGGGACACCGCGGTGTCGAACGACACCGCCCGACAGGCCACCGCGCCCGCCGCTTGCGGCTGCTGCTCGCGGCGCACCGTCCTGCGTGGCTCCGCCACGGCCGCGGCCCTGGGCGGCTCCGCGCTGGTCCTGGGTGGCTGCACCGCGGAACTTCAGGAGCAGGAGTCGGCGCAGAGTCATCACGCCGGAGGCGAGTACCGCGACGTCCTGGCCGCCGACGAACTGCCCGTGGGGGCCAATGCCGAGGTCGAGGTCAGTGGGCGCTCGGTGCTGCTGCACCGCAGCGCGCAGGACACCGTGCTCGCCTACTCCGCGGTGTGCACCCACCAGGGGTGCGCGGTGGGCATCGTGGAGCGCGACGGCGGCGAGGTCTTCTCCTGCCCGTGCCACGGATCGCATTTCCGTCCGGAGAACGGGGAGCCCTTCGGCGGGCCTGCACGGCAGCCGCTGACGGACTTCGAGACCCGCATCGAGGGCGGGCGGATCGCCGTCCGGCTGTGAGTCACGCGCCACGTCGTCGGTGGCGCTTCGCACTGGGCCCGTGTCACCGGAAAGGCTACGTCCGCTGTGGTCTCCCGACTACCGGAGGCGCTGCGCAAGCTGGCCTGTGGGCGACAAGAGTCGATCTGCTGGCCGTTGCATCCTGGGAAGACTGCAGAGGAATTGGTCGATGCCTCCCCCTCCCCCCAGGGCTCGCTGCTAGCGTTGTGACCCTGAACACACATCAGCACTGTCTCGCCGCACATTGGGTCGCTGGCAACGTCGTCGACTGGAATGCGGCATGACGTCGCTGACTAGGCGTTGTTGCAGTTTCGGCCCTGTCACGACTTGGGTGTGGCTGAGCGCTTGGGGTGCTTCAGCCACGCCCGACCGGGTTATTGTCGGCGCAGTCGCGTCGGTAGGCCTCGTCATCGCTGCGTACCTGTGGATTCGACATCGGAAACTTCCTACCAGCGCAGCCTTCGGGCCACTAACGTTCATGGTCTATGTCGTAGCGTTTGCCTGGTCAGTGCTTGCGCCGTCTGTCGCTGACGCACTCGGTCTCGTCGGCTTCCTGATGGCGACAGGACTCCTCGGTGTAGGCGGGTGGCTGACCTGGACCTGCCTAGTGGACAGGGCCGCTGACCATACACATAGCCGCGCAGGTGCCAGACCTGCGACAGCCGAACCTAGTACCGCTGTCCGCGGCGCCGGTGCGGATCGTCCTGGGCGCCGTAGCGGCCCCGGGCGCCGACCAGCGAGGAACGCCGGGGCGGGGTGACCGGCACGACCCGGGAATTGGGGTCCCACTCGGGCTGTTCGGCGCGCCGGGCCGGGTAGTAGCGGTAGTGCCACCAGAACCAGATCAGGCTGCCCAGACCCGGCAGGATCAGCAGTGTGGCGACCCACACGAGGCGGCGGCGCTCATCCAGCGGCCCCCGCATCAGGCTCACGAAGCCCGCTACCACGAGGGCGAGCAACAGCAGGGACGCGGCCCAGCCGGTCACACTCCACCACAACTCAGTCACGGGTGCTTGACCTCAGAACAGGGCGATGGCCGAGGGGGCTGGGAACATGGCATCCAGTTCCTCGAGGTCCGCAGACGTCGGCTGGAAGGCCACGGCTGCCGCATTCTGGGCCACCTGTTCCGTGCGCGTGGCTCCGGCGATCACCGAGGCCACCGGGTCCTGGGCGGCCAGCCAGCCCAGGGCCACCTGCACTTCCCTGAGCTCCCGCTCGGCGGCGAAGCGGCCGAAGGCGTGCAGTTGGTCCTGGTCGGCGTCGGTCACCATCTCCTGGCGCACGTGGGCCAGGCGTGAATCAGCCGGTGCGGTGCCCTGCGAGTACTTGCCGGTCAGTAGCCCGTTGGCCAGCGGGAAGTACGGCAGCACGCCCAGGCCGTAGGCGCGGGCGGCGGGCAGGACCTCCAGCTCGGCGCGGCGGTCCAGCAGGTTGTAGTGGTTCTGCGCGGAGATGAATCGCTGCGTGCCCAGCTCGCGGGCGACGTATTCGGCCTCGGCGATCTGCCAGCCGGAGCGATTGGAGTGGCCGACGTAGCGGACCTTGCCTGCAGTGATCAGTGCGTCCAGGGCCGAGAGCGTCTCCTCGATGGGGGTGCGCGCATCCGGGGTGTGGAACTGGTAGAGGTCGATCCAGTCCGTGCCCAGCCGACGCAGCGACGCCTCGACGGCGCGGACGATGTAGGCCCGGGACCCGCGCGCCGCAAAGTCGCGGCCGTTGGCACCGGCCATGTCCATGCCGAACTTGGTGCCGATCACCACCTCGTCCCGACGTGACCCGAGCGCAGCCCCCAGGCGTGTCTCGGACAGGCCGGGCTCGGCCCCGTAGATGTCGGCCACGTCGAAGAACGTGATGCCGGCCTCGAGGGCGGCGTGCACGACGGCGTCGCTGCCCTCCTGGCTCTGCGTCGCGGTCTTCGCACGCCCCAGATTGTTGCAGCCCAGGCCGATCGTGGAGACCGTCAGCCCGGAGCGGCCGAGCCGGCGATAGGTCATCTCGCTCATGCGGACTCCCCCGCCTGCGTGCGCAGATCGCCGAGGCGGACCTGGACCTTGTTGGGCTGCACGCCGTGGGCGCGCTTGGCGGCGGCCGGGATCTCGGCGGCGGCCTTGGCGGCGTGCGGCGTGCGCACGAGCAGCAGCATCTGGCCGGGCTGCTCGATCACGTCGGTCACCTCGCCCAGGCCACGCCAGGCGAGCTGGTGGGTGATCTCGGTGCGCAGGGTGTCCGTGTGCTGGTTCTCGATGCGGGTCACCGCCTCACCGCGCAGCCGGTACAGCACGGAGACGGTCGCGACGTCGTCGTCGGCCAGGACGGTGAAGCCGTCCTCCTCACACTGGGCGACGAACGCGTCGAGCAGCTCGGTGGCCTCCTCGGGGGAGGCGACCTGCTGGTCTTTCACGGTGCCGGGGTGGCCCAGGCGGCCGTGGTGCACCGTGAACATCGGCTCGTCCTCGAGGATCCACGCCTCGCGGTACTCCACGCGGCGGACGCCAGAGTCCTCGACGGTGGTGCGGTAACGACGGACGTGGCTCATGGACGCTCCTGGCCGGTGGCGGTGGACTGCGTGGACGATGGCGTGGGCCGCTGGGCCGGCAGGGTGCCGGTGTCGGTGCCGGCGGGCCGCGCGTAGGGCACCTTGGCCCCGAGCACCTGGGCCACGGTGTCCCGGGTGATCTGGCGAGCCGTGACGCCGACGCGGGCGAGCACCTCATCGCGGCTGCCCTGGGCCAAGAACTCGGCGGGCAGGCCCACCTCGTTCAGGGCAGTGTCCACGCCTGCGGCGCGCATCTCCTGCCGAATCCGCGCGCCGACTCCGCCGGTCTTGACGCCGTCCTCGAGGCACACGACGATCCGATGCCGGGCGGCGGCCTTGATGACCGAGTCGGCGACCGGCAGGACCCACCGGGGATCGATCACGGTGGCCGAGATGCCCTGGTGGCTCAGGCGTTCGGCCACCTCCAGGCCAAGGGTGGCGAAGGACCCGACGGCGATGATCAGCACATCACGCTCGGCACCGGGCTCCGTGGTCGCCTCGCCGGTGCGGGCGAGGACATCCGTGCCGTCCTCGGTGCGTTCGACGGCCTCGAGCGGCTCACCCACGGTGCCCTTCGCGAAGCGCACGACGGTGGGGGCGTCGTCGACGGCCACGGCCTCGCGGAGCTCTTCCCGCAGACGCTGGGCGTCACGAGGGGCGGCGATCCGCAGGCCCGGCACCGACTGCAGCAGGGCAAGGTCCCACATGCCGTGGTGGCTGGGCCCGTCCGGGCCGGTCACCCCGGCGCGATCCAGGACGAAGGTCACCCCGGCCTTGTGCAGGCCCACGTCCATGAGCACCTGGTCGAAGGCGCGGTTGAGGAAGGTCGCGTAGATGGCGACCACGGGGTGCAGTCCGCCGAAGGCCATGCCGGCCGCGGAGGCGGCAGCGTGCTGCTCGGCGATACCGACGTCGATGACCCGGTCCGGGAACTCGCTGGCCATCTTCCCCAGCCCCACCGGCTTGAGCATCGCGGCCGTCAGGGCCACGATGTCCTCGCGCTCCCGGGCGATCTCCGTGATCTCTTCGCCGAACACCGACGTCCACGAGCGCGCCGTGGAGGTCGAGCCGGCCACGGGCTCTCCCGTGACGGGATCGATGACGCCGACGGCGTGGAACTGGTCATCCAGGTGCTCCACGGCGGGGGCGAAGCCGTGGCCCTTCTCCGTGATGGCGTGCACGATGACCGGACCCGCGTAGGCGTGGGCATCGCGCAGTGCCTCCTCGAGGGACTCGAGGTTGTGGCCGTCCACGGGGCCGATGTACTTCATCCCGAGGTCCTCGAACAGGCCCTGCGGAGACCACAGGTCCTTGAGGCCCTTCTTCGCGGCATGCAGGCCGCGGTAGACCACATCACCGGGCACACCAGAGGACTTCAGGCGTCCCTTGACGGCGTCGAGGGTCTGCTCGTAGCGGTGATGCGTGCGCAGCTTGTCCAGGACCGTGCGGCGCAGTCCCGAGAGGTGGTTGGCGATGCCGCCCACGGTGGGGGCGTAGCTGCGCCCGTTGTCATTGACGACGATCACCACGCGGCGCGAGCGATCTGCGGCGATGTTGTTGATGGCTTCCCAGGCCATGCCGCCGGTCAAGGCGCCGTCGCCGATGACCGCCACGGCGGTCCGGTCAGCCTGGCCGGACACGGACCAGGCGCGCGCGATCCCGTCCGCCCAGGACAGGGAGGAGGAGGCATGGGAGGACTCGACGACGTCGTGCACCGACTCGGCGCGCTCGCCGTAGCCGGTGAGTCCGCCCTCTTGGCGCAGGGTCTCGAAGTTCTTGCGTCCCGTGAGCAGCTTGTGCACGTACGACTGATGTCCGGTGTCGAAGATGACCGCGTCGTGCGGCGAGTCGAACACCCGATGGATCGCCATGGTCAGCTCGACGACGCCCAGGTTGGGACCCAGATGGCCCCCGGTGCGCGAGACTGCGGCCACCAGGAACTCACGGATCTCCAGCGCCAGCGCCTCGAGCTCCGCGGTGGAGAGCCCGTCGAGGTCGCGGGGATCGTTCACGGTGCTGAGCAGGCGTCCCAGCGGCAGGCCGGTGGTCGAATCAGTCATAGTCAATCAAGGATACGCGGCGACGTCGCACGGTGTCGGTAGGTGGGGACCACAGTCAGGTCGGTGACACCACGCCTGGTTCCCCAAGAGAGTCGCTGAAGGTCCCTGCAGGAATAAGACCGCAAACCCCTGGACACCCCACCTCCGGAGGTGTTCACTTGAGCTACAAGTGGTCATTACCACACTGGAACACTGAGACAGCGGAGGGCGCCACGGTGCGAAACATTCGAAAAGCAATGATGACCCAATCGTGTATGGCCGCCATAGTAGTCGTGACGGTAGCTGGCTGCACGGCAGGCCCAAACGAGAGCGACCTGCCAGCCTTCACTATAGCGACCATCGAGGGCGTCGCGGAAGAGGCAGGTGACCAGGCGCTTCTGGAAGGGACGCTAGAGGAGCGCGACGGCTGCCTCGCGGTTTCATCTCCGGAGCATATCGCCGACCCTGTGATCCCAATTTTTCCCAAAGAATCTGTGGTAAACGAAGGATCGTCCACCTATTTCGTCGACTTCTACGAGGTGAGGATTGAATTGAAACCGGGCGAGAGAGTCAGCCTGGGAGGTGGCTGGTCCAGCGAGGAGAGTCTAGTCGCTTCCGGGGACTGCCCACCCGGCGCTCAACTGTTCAGAGTGCATGTCGCACAATCTTCACCCTAGAACGGAAGAATCATCATGAAGATCATGTCAATGATCAGCGCATCCCTACTATCACTGTCCCTGGGCGTTCCCAGCTCAACCGCTGACGCAAAGTCGGCCACCGCTTCGGGGAACTCTGACGAGTCCATCAGCTTGCAGACATCTCACGAGGCCCTGAGCCTGGCGGAGAGTCTCCAGGTCCCAGTATCCATGGCCACCCACACCGTGGAGTGGCAAAACGACTTCAACGCACTCGTCGAGGTAATGGAGTCTGATTTCCCCGATGGCCAGGCAGATGTCTGGATCGAGCACACCTCGTCCGGACCGCAAGGGTACGTGCGCACAGCGCACGCAGGGATCGACAGCCTCTTCAGATCGTCTGACGTCTCCAATGTCACCATTCACCAAGAAGGCGCCGTGCAATCTGCCGTCTCGGACGTTGTCAACACAACATTGCTCGATGCGGGAGTCGCGGCCGACGTGATCGTGGGCGTTTCCGTTGACGCCTCAAATGGCCGCGTGTCTCTCGACGTCGACCCTGGTAGCGATGGAGTTTCGTCGTGGAGACTCGCTCAAGTGCTCTCGGACGACGCCGCAGCGACCGCCGAAAGTCTCGCGAACGAGATCCAGGTGCAACTCGACCGAGATGCGCTGCCGTCCGAAGTGGCGGTCGATGTCGATCATACCTTCAAGGGCGACGCAAACCGCGGTGGTCTCAACATGAATGGCTGCACAGTCGGCTTCGCGGCCATAGGCCATAGGCCATAGG
>JAUNTT010000007.1:26533-45483 GCA_030538555.1 Micrococcus sp. | reverse complement strand
GTGGAGTCCTGCCACGCGGTGTGCAGGCCCACGTGGGCGTTGGCGGCACCGGGGCCACGGGTCACCATCGCGACGCCGGGCACCTCGTTCATCTTGCCGTCGGCCTCGGCCATGTAGGTGGCCCCGCCCTCGTGGCGGCACACGACGTTCTCGATGGAGGACTCGTGCAGCCCGTCCAGGACATCGAGGTAGGACTCGCCGGGCACGGTGTAGACCCGCTTCACCCCGTGGTCCTCGAGGGTCTTGACGATCACGTGTCCCGCGGACAGACGATCGGGGCTCTGGCTGGTCTGAGACATCGTTGACTCCCACCGGTCGGTGCACGAGCCTGACCGCATCGGCGCTCACCGGCCGCTGTACCGCGGTGGCGACGCCGTCGCGTCGGTGCGCCGAGGGCGGCTCATGGACGAGGATGCGCACGTAGGCCTCACCCTAGCCGCGAACCTCAGCCCCCTTCGAGGTTGTGTCCACTCTGCGATATATCTTCAGCGCATTCTTTCGGCGAGCCGGGCCACTGTGTCCGCTCCGGCGCTCAATGAGCCGCGCTGCGGCGTCGTTCAGCCCTGTCAGGAGCAACTTCACCCGCGTAGGGTCGACTTCATGCTTTCCGCGCGAACACTCGAACATCTGAACGCTTTGGCCGTCTTCCTGAACACGGCTCCGGGCCTGCACGGCGGCCGCCCGCAGGAGGAACAGCTGGTGTACGGGGCGCAGCTTCCCGACGTCGTCCCGGCGCTGCACGAGGGACGCACCAAGGTGCGCGTGGCCGACGCGGCCATTCGGCGCGCGCATGCCTTACGTGACCAGCTCGACGACCTGTGGACCCAGGCGGCACACGGCGAGGACGTGACCGAGGCGATCAACGCCCTGTTGCGCGTCATGGGCCCGCTCGAATTGCAGGCATCCGAGGACGGGGTGGACATCTGCCCCGCGTCGAATCCGTCCGACGCCGTGGAGCGCCTCACCGCCCTGGCCGCGCTGGCCCTCACCGACGCCGCGGTGCAGGGCGAGCTCTCCCGGCTGCGGCAGTGCGATGGCGAGGACTGCGAGAACGCGCTCGTGGACGCGAGCCGTAACCGCTCCAAGCGATTCTGTGATGAGGCCAACTGCGGCAACCGCATGCACGTGCGCTCCTACCGCGCCCGCCAGGCCGAAGAGGGCGGCGCCGCCCGCGCGGCCAAGTCCGAGCCGGACGCGCAGCACCCGGCCGACGTCGCCGGCACCGAGGACACGCGCATCGATCAGGACAAGGTCAGCCGTGCCGCCGGCCGCGAGTCCCGGCTGTCCTCGCTGACGTCGCAGCGCGAGGATCTGAAGAAGCAGCACAAGGCCGCGAAGAAGGCCGGCGACAAGAAGGCCAAGAAGCAGCACAAGAAGGACCTGAAGGCCCTGGACAAGCTGATCGAGAACCTCGCGTCCTGACCGGAGGCCCCGGCGGCCCAGGTCAGTGCGCGTCCGGACCCGGTCGCTCGGTGCGTTGCCGAGCATCCTGCTGGCGTCGCTGCTCCATGCGCTGCTTGTGCAGCTCGGCGCTCGACCGGTTCACACCGGAGCCCTGGGAAAGGTGGTCCGGGTTCTCGCGGGCGGAGAGCTGCAGCATGGCGACCACCACCAGCGAGACCACGAAGAACACGCCGAACGCGATGAGACCGATGTCCACGCGCAGCGGGTTCTGTGTGCCGCCGGACGCGGTGACGGCCGCGATGCCGCCGCCCACCAGGCCCAGCACGGCCGAAAAGATCAATGGTGCCGTGACGGTGTCTTTCATCCCGCCACGCTTGGTCTGACGCGCGGAATCGGCGGCAGGATCCTGGTGGGGGCGGGGCGAGGACGGGCTCACGGGGAGACTCCTGTACGGGTGGGGCACGGATGGTCAGGGATGGCCGCAGACCTGGGCGCGGCACGGCGCACGGTCCGGGCGCAGTGGCTCCAGTCTACGTCTGCGCGGGTGTGGTCCTACGGCTGGGCGGAGCGGGCCTTGCGCACGTCGAGGTAGAAGCCGATGCCGGAGATGGCCAGCACGACGGCAATGATGATCGCCCCGCCGCCCACGATCCCGAGCTGAGCGTGAATGTTCAGGCCGGAGCCCCAGATCAGCAGCGCACCCGTCCCGACGCCGACCGCACCGGTGACCAGCTGGTCCCGGGCGGGGACGAACTCATGGCGGTGCCGGAACCAGGCCACCAGCTCCGCGACGCCGCCAGCCAGCAGGGCGGCGGCCACGGTGAGGCCCACCCAGCGCGGGTCGGAGAAGAAAAACAGCACCAGAGTGCCCAGCATCCAGGACGCGGCCGCGAGCGAGAGCGGGGACCGCATGGCCTCCGGCACGGGTTCGCGGCGCAGGTACTCCCACATCGCCGAGCCGGAGAACACCAGATAGACCGCCAGGGCGATCTTCATCCACAGCAGGCTGGGGTCCTGGACGAACACGGTGGGCAGCGCGAAGATCAGCGCGACACCGGCCCGGATCAGGATGGGCTTCCAGACGGCGTCGGCGGTCTCGAGGGGGGTGGTCACGGAAGGCACCGGCCTAGTCTAGGTGGCCTTCGTGGCGTCCGTGGTCTCAGCGTCGAGGCGCATCCAAGCGTCGCCGCGGATCCGCCAGCCCAGCGTGAGCGCACGCATGCCCATGTAGACCCCCGCGAAGCCACACCACAGTCCCAGCACCGTGGCGCCGGGATCGGTGGCACCGGGCAGAATCGCGGCGGCCAGCCACCACAGCACCGGGGCGTAGACGGCCAGGTTCACCACGCCAGCCAGGGCCAGGTAGCGCGCATCACCGGCGCCGATGAGGACGCCGTCGAGCACGAACACGTAGCCGGCCAGCGGTTGCCCGGCAGCCAGGACGAGCAGCCCGAGCGTGGCGGCGGCCTGCACCCCCGGATCGGAGGTGAACAGCGGTGGGAGCACCCAGGCGAGCGCGGCCAGCAGCGCGCCGGTGAGCAGGCCGCACCACAAGGACCAGCGGACCATCACGCGGGTCAGAGCCCGGGCCGTGCCCCGATCCCCCACGCCGAGCTCGTGGCCGATGAGCGCCTGCGCGGCGATGGCCAGTGCGTCGAGGGCGAAGGCGAGCGTGGAGAACAGCGCGAAGACGAGCTGATGGGCGGCGAGAGTGAGGTCGCCGGCCCCGGTGGCCACGAGCACCGTGAGCAGGATGGCCACTCGCAGACTCGCCGTGCGCAGCAGCAGCCACGAGCCGACCTGCGCGGTGGCGCGCATGCCCGCCCAGGTGGGCAGCAGCCCCGTCTGGCCGGCGCGGAAGCGTGGTGCCAGGACCGCAAGGTAGGCGATCAGCATGCCCCACTGCACGGCGGAGGTGCCGATCGCCGAGCCCGCGACGCCGAGGTTCAGCCCATAGACGAGTGCGAAGTTCAGCCCGATGTTGACCCCGAATCCGGCCGCCGCCACGATGAGTGGCGTGAGGGTGTCCTGGAGGCCGCGCAGCACACCGGTGGCGGCCAGCACCGCCAGCAGGGCGGGCAGGCCCGGCATCGACCACTGCAGGTACGCGACCGCATGGGTCTGCGTGGTGGCCGTGGCCCCCAAGAGGCTGACGAGGGCCGGGGCGCTGAACCAGCCCACGACCGCCAGGATCGCACCCAGGCCGAAGCCGAGCCAGATCCCGTCCCGGCCGCGCGCCATCGCCTCGGCCCGCCGACCGGCCCCGGTGAGCCGTGCCACGGCCGGGGTGGTGGCGTAGGCCAGGAAGATCAGCAGCCCGGTCACGGTGTGCAGCACCGTGGTCCCCAGCCCGACGCCGGCCAGCTCGGAGGCGCCCAGGTGACCCACGATCGCGGTGTCTGCCAGCAGGAACAGCGGCTCCGCGATGAGCGCCCCGAAGGCCGGGACGGCCAGGGCGAGGATCCGCCGGGACAGGCCCGGCCCCGTGGGGTCCGCGCCAGCCGGGGTGGGAGCAGGCGCGGAGGTCATGGGCGCCAGCGTAGCGAAGCGCCGGTTCTGAAACGTTGTGTGCCCTCGTGGCACCTATCGCCGTCCGGTTTGGGTGTTGAGATGGTGGCAGTGTTACCGGCGCCAGTGATGGCGCCAGAAGTCACTATACGTGGGCCGCTTAGTGCGATGGGCCTTATGGGTGGAGAGTACCGCTCGAGGGACTCGCTCGAAGGCCCGAGCCAGCCACGCACCGCTCGTCATGGACAGCTCACTTCGGAACGCCATGTCAGCGATTGTCGCGTCGCGCCAAGTCTGGCTGAGTTTCACGAAACGCTTGACACCGGCAGTGCGATCGGACAGCATAAGGGTCACGAATAGGCACGAGGGGGTCTTGGGATTGAAATCCATAAGCAGTCGAGTTAACTGGGTTGGCAGCGGCGTCGTAGCTGTTGCCCTCATCGCTGGAATGTCGGTTTCCGCACCAGCTCCGTCGCTAGCCATGCGCGATTGCATTGGAATGGCTGGCGCGTCCCAGTCCGGTCCGCGATCGGAGCTTGCCGCCATGGACCGAGACTGGGAAGTGCTGTGCGGGGTCGGGGGTATCGCAGGCTTCTCGTTCTGGAGCAACGGGGCGCAGTACGTGATAGTGGATTTATTTACCGGAAACAACAGTATCAAATATGGCCCGGGCCGAGCGCATGGGTACTCACTTCATAAGGATACCGCCGGTCACGGCGGAAAAGCATGGAAACTTGTCGATCGGAACGGGCGAGTAATTGCTTCTCTCTACTCGAGCGGCAAAATCGCGTGCGACAGATTCAGCACATGTGCCGCGTGAACGACTTTGTCCTAGGTATCGATGGTATATCCCGTCACCTCCTCAGCCTGCTGGTCACCCGGTCGCCACAGCCCAACGCGCACGGTTCTTGTGCCGCTCATGACGCAGCTCGTAACTCTCGTCCGCTGACTCTGACCATTCTCGGAGACCTGCCCGGTTTTACTGAGGCTCGCTTTGAGGTGACGCGGACTCACCTCGAGGATGCCGACGCCCCGCCCCGCCCCGCTGGGGTCCAGCTGCAGCTCACGGCTGTACCGCACGACTCAGCCTCTCACCAACGGGTGTGCCTAGGCACGGCACACGTACGGCCCGGTCAGGTCGGCCCGCTGCGCACCGTCATGCCTGACACCGGTGTCCACGGGCTACTGGCGGCAGCCGCGCAGCACCTCAGCGCAATGCCTGCGCACGAGCTCAATGCGCTCCTGCACCGACCGCAGACCGACACGGTCAGTGGCCCGCTGGTCGTCACCGTCAGCACATCGGCCGGGGCCGATGTCGTCGTGCTGCTCCGCGACACCGCAGTCAGACCCGGCAGCGGAACGGATAAGGACCCTGCCATGACGATCCTGCCGACCGCCTGGTGGGGCGATCCGTACGTGTCCCATTCATACGCGGCGGGCGTGAACACGTATCGGTTGGCTCGGCGCCACTGGGGTGGCGACGCCAGCATCCTGGGCGAAGCGCAGGTGCGGGACGAATCGGTGCGGTGGGTCCACCCGGCCAGCCGCGACGCGCTGGGCCGCGCGTTCGCTGCAGTGGTGACGTGGATGGCCGGTCAAGCCGGAGTCATGAGCGAGTCGAGAACGGACGTTGCGGCGAGTCTCGCCCTGCCGACGGTCACACTGCCCCTGCACCCTCCCACGGCGTGGCACGTGTCAGTACAAGAGGTCTTTCCACCGCCGCTGCACACCCGCGACGCTCGGACGACACGGCATGTCTCCACATGGCGGGTGACGACGATCGACGGCGCCGCGCTCGGCACTGTGCACGTGGGACCGGCCGATCAGGATGCCTCTGACGATGTCGGTAAACTCCCCGTTCTCCCCCTCCGCTTCCACGCCCCGGACGGCACCATGCGGTGGGACCTCGAGGGGTGGGTGAGTCGCACCACCCACGGCGAGGTGCGCGTCAGCGTGACCGATGCCGGGGCCGGTGAGGAGCGAACGGTGCTCGACGTGGTCGGGTCCGCGGATGCGCCACCTGACTGGCATGTGCATCCCGCCGTGTCACCCAGCAGCACGCGACTCACCGGCGAGGCTCTCGGAGCCCTTGCCGACGCCCTACTGGCCGTGTTCGGCGCCCAGCCGAGCTAGGCGAGCCGCCGACCTCCGTTTTGCATCATGACCCCCCGAGTATTCAGGCGGTCGTGATGCAAAACGGAGGTCGAGTCGAACGACACGCGCACGGCGGTCGGGCCGAACTAGCCTCGCCGCGAGGTCACCACCCCAGCACGTGCAGCCACGGGGTCAGCAGCGTGGCCGTCTCCGCGCCGCCACCGCTGAGCTGGGACAGCGGGGAGTACAGCACCGCCAGGGCGATCGCGTTGTTCACCATGTGCAGGATCACGGCGAACGCGAAGGAGCGGTGGAACAGGATGTAGGACACCGTGATGGCCGTGGCCAGCGTGAGATACGGGACCATCTCCAGCGGGTTGAAGCGGAAGCCGGTGGACATGAAGTGCAGGGACGCGAACAGCACAATGGACACCACACCGCACACCCACACGTTCAGGTAGCGAGAGAGCTTGCCCACCAGCAGGTGCCGGAACAGGTACTCCTCCACCAACGGGGCGAAGAGCACCGTCATGATGATCATCAGCAGCGGCGGGGCGGCCGTGGACATGGCCTCCAGGGCAGCCTGATTGGCGGAGGTGTCCGGCTGCTCGAGCAGCGTGAAGATCAGCACGTTGAGCACCACGTTGGCGAACCAGATGCCCGGCAACAGCAGCAGCTTCCACCACGCCCCGGTGGCGAACACCCCCAGGGACCGCATCAGCGGGCGCCAGGCCACCGCGGTCATGATGAGCGTGACGAGGGTGTAGGACACGAAGTTGCTCATGAACTGGTTGTTCAGCTCCATCGGGTCCCCCACGATGAACCCCAGCGCCACGGCGAGGAAGTATCCGCCGGCAAAGAGAAAGACCACCACGTAGGCGAAGACCGCGATCGCGTCGCCGAAGTGGAACGGACCTGGTGCCCAGGTGGCGGGTCGAGCGGCGGCGCGCATCGGCGGCCGGTCCGGCCAGCCCTGGGGGTAGACACTCATGGCGATCACGGTACCAATCGGGCACGACGACGGACCGGGCCGCTCCGGCGTCGTGATGGCAGTGAGACGCGGGCAACATCGCGGCGTCGGGGTTTGGCACGCGCGCGCAGACGCGACTACCGTGACCTTCCATGGCCTTGTTTTCTCAGCCGGTCTTCCTGAACCTTCCGACCACCAACACGGAGCGGATTCGGGCCTTCTGGACCGACCTCGGCGCCGACATCCTGGAGGAGCACTCCGACGACGAGTCGGTGTGCGTCAACCTCACGGGCACCACCTACGCGCTGTACATGTCTGCTGGCGCTTACACCGACTACATCGGTGAGCGCGAGATCGCGGACTGCATCACCACCAACTCCTCCCACCTGTCCCTCGTGGCTGGCGACGCCGCCGCCGTGGACGCCCTCGCCGACCGCGCCCTGAGCGTCGGCGGCTCGGAGGTGCGCCTGCCCAAGGACCTCGTGGACGAGATCAGCGACTCCGGCATGCACTCCCGCGAGATCGTGGACCCGGACGGACACCAGTGGGAGTTCGTCACGGCCTGAAAGGCCCGCAGGCAACTCACAGCCGCCTGACACAGGGGCGTTGTACTCTGCGGCCATGACTCTCTTCCAGCAGCCGCTGTTCATCAACCTCCCCACCTCCGACGTCGCTCGCATTCGGGACTTCTGGACGGCGCTCGGCGCCGGGATCCAGGAGGAGTACAGCGACCCGAATCTGTGCGTGTGCGTGCAGCTCACGGAGTCCAGCTACGCCATGTACCTGCTTCCGGAGCACTTCGATCGCTTCACGGATGGTCGCCCGACGGCGGACACTCACGCCAGCGTGGCCGTGCTCAACGCCGTCACCGTGGGCACCCGTGAGCAGGTCGATGCCCTCGCTGACCTCGCCGTCCAGCACGGGGCCACCGAGGCCCGGATCGCCGCCGATGTGGTGGAGATGATGGAGGCCGGTGGCATGTACACGCGCGAGATCATCGACCCGGACGGCCACCAGTGGGAGTTCGGCACCGCCTGATCCGTGGTCGCGTCAGGACGCGTGCCTCACGCGTCCTCCCACGTCTGCTCAGCCTCGAACGCGGGTTGGCCTCGGGTCTCATGGACCACGAGACGTTCCGCCCGGGCGGTCATGTCAGATACAGCGTTGTACTGACGGCTGCGCGCTTCCAGACGACCACTCGCCGCACCGAGCCCCGTCAGCCTCACTCCACGATCGGCAGCGACCCCGTCCCTGGCGCCACGGCGGCGGCTTCGGCGTCGAGGTCCACGCCCTGGCTGAACTGGCTCGTGTAGAGGCGGTGGTACGCGCCGCGAGCCTGCAGTAGCTCGGCGTGGGAGCCCTGCTCCACGATGTCACCGTGCTCCATGACCAGGATGACGTCGGCGTCCCGGATGGTGGAGAGGCGGTGAGCGATCACGAAGCTCGTCCGGTCCGTGCGCAGCGCGGCCATGGCCTGCTGCACCAGCACCTCGGTGCGGGTGTCCACGGAGGAGGTCGCCTCGTCGAGGATCAGCAGGGTGGGCTGCGCCAGGAATGCGCGGGCGATGGTGATGAGCTGACGCTCGCCGGCCGAGATGTTCGACGCGTCCTGTTCGATCACCGTGTCATAGCCCTCGGGCAGGGTCTGCACGAACCGGTCCACGTAGGTGGCCTTCGCCGCGGCGAGCACCTCCTCGTCCGTGGCGTCCAGGCGGCCGTAGCGGATGTTCTCGCGGATGGTGCCGCCGAAGAGCACCGCGTCCTGCAGCACCATGCCGGTCTGTGAGCGCAGCGTCTCGCGGCTGAGCTGGCGGATGTCCACGCCGTCCAGCAGGATCCGCCCGCCGTCCACCTCGTAGAAGCGCATCAGCAGATTGACCAGCGTCGTCTTGCCGGCCCCCGTGGGGCCCACGATCGCCACGGTCTGACCCGGCTGCGCCACGAGATTCAGGTCCGAGATCAGCGGCTTGGTGGCGGTGTAGGAGAAGGCGACGTGCTCGAACTCGACCCGCCCGGTCACGGGCTCGGGCAGCGCCGCGGTGGCGTCGTCGTCGGGATCCTGCTCGTCTTCGTCCAGCAGCTCGAAGATGCGCTCGGCGGAGGCCACTCCGGAGATCAGCATCTGGGACATGCCCGCGATCTGGCCCAGGGGCTGATTGAACTCGCGCGAATACTGGATGAACGCGGTCACCGCACCCAGGGTCATCTGGCCGTTGGCCACGCGCAGACCGCCCACCACGGCGATGCCCACGAAGCCCAGCCAGTTCACCCACTGCATGATCGGCATGATCATGTTCGCGAAGAACTGGGCGCGGAACGAGGCCTGGAAGAGCTCCTCATTGCGCTCGTCGAACTTCTTCGCCATGTCCTCCTGGCGACCGAACACGGTCACCAGCTCATGGCCGGTGAAGGACTCCTCGATGTGCCCGTTGAGTCGGCCCGTGGATCGCCACTGCGTGGTGAACTCGGCCTGGGACTTCTTGCCGATCACCCCAACGACGACGCCGGCCACCGGCAGCGCGATCAGGGCGATCAGCGCGAGCTGCCAGGACAGGTAGAACATCATGCCGATGATGCCCAGCACCGTCAGCACCGAGTACACGAGCGTGGAGAACGCCTGCTGCATGGCCTGCTGCACGTTGTCCACGTCATTCGTGGTGCGGGAGAGCAGGTCGCCGCGCTGGCGGGTGTCGAAGTAGCTCAGGGGCAGGCGGTTGACCTTGGCCTCGATGTCCTCGCGCAGGCGGAACACGATGCGCATCACCAGGTCATTGAGCACCCGGCCCTGCAGCCACATGAAGGTCTGGGCCACCACGTACATGCCCAGCACGAGCAGGATCAACCGGCCGAGCTCGGTGAAGTCGATCCCCTGGCCGGGGACGAATGCCATGCCGGAGAGCATCTCCGCCACCTGGCTCTGGCCGCTGGACTCGAGCCCCGCGATGACCTGCTCGCGGCTGGCCCCAGCGGGCATGTCCCGGGAGACCACGCCGCCAAAGATGACGTCCATGGCCTGGCCCAGCACGTGCGGGGCCCACACGTTGAACACGACGGCGATGATCACCATGACGGTGACCACGGCCAGTCCGATGCGCTCGGGTCCGAAGAGCTTCATCAGGCGAATGGCGGAGGGCCAGAAGGCCTTGGCCTTGCGGGCGGGACCGCCGCCCCACTCGTCCGTGGCGCCGGATTCCTGGAGTTCGAGGATCTCGTCGTTGCTCAGTTCCTGGGCACCGGACTTCTTGGCGTTGCGGCTCATGCCAGCTCCTCCTCACGGACCTGGGAGTCCACGATCTCGCGGTACGTGCTGTTGGATGCCAGCAGCTCGGTGTGGGTGCCGGTGCCGACCACGCGGCCGTGGTCGAGCACGATGATCTGATCGGCCTCGGTGATGGTGGCCACGCGCTGGGCCACCACAATCCGGGTCACGCCGGCGGCGTGCTCGTCGAGGGCGGCGCGCAGCTGGGCGTCGGTGGTGACGTCCAGGGCGGAGAAGGAATCGTCGAAGAGCAGCACGCGCGGTGCGGCCACCAGGGCGCGGGCGATCGAGAGCCGCTGACGCTGTCCGCCGGAGACGTCCGTGCCGCCCTGGGAGATCCGCGAGTCCAGCCCGTGCGCCGCATTCTCGCCTTCCCCCGTCGTCCGGTTCCGGACGAAGCTCGCGGCCTGGGCCGTCTCCAAAGCGGCCCACACCTGCTCATCCGTGGCCTGCGGGGCGCCGAAGCGCATGTTCTCCGCGACCGTCCCGGAGAACAGGTAGGGCTTCTGCGGGACCAGCCCGATGGCGGCCGTCAGCTCGGCACGGGAGAGCTCGGTGACTGGCACCCCGTCCACGAGGACCTCACCGGAGGTCGTGTCGTAGAGCCGCGGAATCAAGCCGATCAAGGTGGACTTGCCGGAACCGGTGGAGCCGATGATCGCCGTCGTGGTGCCCGGCGCCACACGGAAGGAGACGCGGTCCAGGACGGGCGCCTCGGCGCCGGGGTAGGCGAAGGAGACGTCCCGGAACTCGAGGGCGCCCTCACGGGCGGCCGGCGTGCGCGGCTGCGTGGGCTCCACCAGGGTGGGCACGGTGTCCACGACCTCGCCGATGCGGCGGGCGGAGATCACCGCGCGCGGCAGCATCATCATCATGAAGGTGCCCATCATGACGGCCATGAGGATCTGCAGCAGATACTGCATGAAGGCGGTGAGCGAGCCGACCTGCACGAGGCCGGCGTCCACGCGCTGACCGCCGAACCACAGCACCGCGGCCGTGGCGAGGTGCAGGATCATCGTGATGACGGGGCCCAGCAGGACGAAGAGTCGACCGATGCGCACCGAGGTGTCGGTGATCAGGGCGTTGGCGTCGGTGAAGCGCTGCGTCTCATGCGGCTCGCGGACGAAGGCGCGGACCACGCGGATGCCCATCACCTGCTCGCGCATGACGCCGTTGATCCCGTCCAGGCGGGTCTGCATGAGCTGGAACAGCGGCATCAGCTTGACCACGATCCACGCGACGATCACCAGCAGCACCGGCACGGACACCCACATCAGCCAAGACAGCCCCGGGTCCTCGCGGATGGCCATGATGATGCCGCCCACGGCCATGATCGGCACGGTCACCATGAAGGTCAGGCCCATCAGGGTGACCATCTGGACCTGATTGACGTCATTGGTGCCGCGCGTGATGAGCGTGGGAGCGCCGAAACGGCCCAGCTCCTCGGCGGAGAACGCATCCACGCGGGTGTAGACGGCCCGGCGCAGGTCACGGCCCACGCCCATGGCCGCCCGCGCCGCGAACCACACGCCGGCGATCGCGGCGATGACTTGCACCATCGCGACAATTACCATGATCAGCCCGAGATCCAGGATGCGCGCGGTGTCGCCTTGGGCCACACCCTCGTCGATGATCTGGGCGTTGAGGGTCGGCAGGTACAGCATCGCCAGGGTGCTGATGAGCTGCAGCACGACGACGGCCCACAGGAAGCCCACATAGGGCTTGAGATGGCGTCGGAGCAGGGTCCAGAGCATGGAGTGTCCTCACGGAAATCGAGGGTGGGGTGCGGAGGAGTCCACACCGGAGCGCGACCGGGCAGCGGGGGCGAGCGCAGGGGCCACGAGTGCCGCCGGCGCGCACGCTGCTCGAGGGCAAGCTGTCTCATTCTGCCCCTGAATGACGATTCTGCCTACAGGGATTGCTGTCGGCGTGAACACGGTGGGCCGGCGCCCCGGTGCTGTCCGGCGACGGAGCAATGATCCGGCTCCCCGGCGGCCGGGGCCAGAGCGGCGGGCAACCAAGAGCCGAATCATCTCCTGGACGCGGGGTGCCTACGCCACCAGCAGGCCCACGGCAAGCAGCACGACGGCGAGCGCCGGGACCACGCCCTGCTTCAGGGCGGCCTGCCGCTTGTCCGGGCTCGTGACAAACAGCAGAAGGCCAGCAGCCGCCATCGATCCGCAGCCAGCGAAGACCAGCGCAGAGCCCGGCGCAAGGTGCCCGGCGGCGGTGAGCACGATGCCCGCCACGGTCATCACTGCGAGGAACAGGTTGTAGAAGCCCTGATTGAGGGCGAACTCGCGCGTGGACTCGACCGCGACGTCGTCGTGGGTGCCGAAGGTCCGCCGAGCGAGCGGGCCACCCCACGCGAGGGACTGCAGCCAGAAAATCAGCACGTGCACCGCCGCGGTGAGGCCGGCGAGAAGAAGTCCTGCGAGAATCATGGTGGTCCTTGACGTTGGCGGGGCGAGGCTGCTGATCGTGGCCGAGGGTCGACCTCGGCCCTGGAGCGCCGTATCAGCCTAGGCTCCCCCGGCGCCTGGATGACAGTGACTGTGAAGGAGATCTCCCCACCATGCCGCGCACCGAACAGCAGATCCTGCGGGTGTCCTTGTACGCGATCCTGGCGTTCTCCGCCCTGGGCATCACCTTCGGGTTGATCACCGGCTCGCAGGCCATCATCTTCGACGGCGTGTTCTCTCTTTGGGACGCGGTGGTGTCCATCATCTCGATCCTGGTGGCGGGCCTGATCGCGCGCACGGGCGCCGAGCAGTTGTCCCCGCGCATGCAACGGCGTTTCACCTTCGGGTTCTGGCATCTGGAGCCGCTGGTGATCGCGGTGTCCTCGCTGTTCATGCTCGCGGTGGCCGTGTACGCACTGGTGCAGTCGGTGTCCTCGCTGCTGAGCGGCGGGCGCGACGTGTCTTATGGCCCGGCCTTGGTCTACGCGGTGTTGGTGCTGTCGCTCTCGGTGAGCGTGGCGTTGGTGGAGCGCCGGGCCAACCGGAGCGTGCAGTCCGCACTCGTCGCCCTGGACGTCAAGGGTTGGTTCATGGGTGCGGCGATCACGGGGGCGCTGCTCGTGGCGTTCATCGTGGCCCTGATTCTCGAGGGGACCGAGCACGCCTGGCTGGTGCCCTACGTGGATCCGGCGGTGCTGGCCCTCGTGGCCGTGGCTCTGCTGCCCGTGCCGATCGGTCCGCTGCGCGAGGCTTTGGGCCACATCCTGCTGGTCACCCCCACTGATCTGCACGAGCGCGCCGAGGCGCTGGCGGAGCAGATTGTCCGCGACGAGGGATTCACCGGACACCGCATCACCGCCGCCCGCGTGGGCCGCCAGGACCTGGTGGAGGTCGAGTTCCGGGTGCCGCGTGGGGCGCAGTCCCGGCCGCTCGAGGAGTGGGACGCCATTCGCGAGCGCGTCATGAACGAGTTCGACGGCGATCACCCCGACCAGTGGATCACCGTCTACTTCACCACCCGCTACGAGACCCAGCCGGCGGGAGTGGAGACGGAGTAGAGGCTGCGGGCTGGAGAGGCCGGCGGGCGAGGCGTACCCGGCTGGCACGTCGGCGACAGCTCGGCCCTGAGCGCGTGGGCGGTGAGCTAGACCGGGGTCAGCGCGTGGGTGGCGTGACGAGCATGGCGGACCCGGCGACGCTGATGCTCGCCCCGGACTCGTTGCTCACGCAGTCCATGCCCCCCGCGGTGGCTGTGCACGTGAACACGCTGAAGCTATAGGACTCCCCCGGTGTCAGGGTCATGGCGTCGGTCAGTCCGGGGAATCCTGTGGGTTCCATGTCCGTCTCCGTGGTCGGCACGCCGCGGGCCGGCAGGACCGCCATGTTGTTCTCCTTGCCGAAGCACGCGACCGTCTCCGCACTGGTCAGGCAGAAACCGGAGTCATTGGCGTTGCCGATCAGGTCCGGCACGCGGTTGTCCGAGGTGGCTCCCGGGGCTGGCGACGCCGCGGCGGCCGCCGGCGATGACGTTGTCGGCGCTGGGGCCGCGGAGGTCGCGTCTGCCGAGGTGGGGGAGGCGGCGGACGCGGTCGAGGACTCGTCGACAGCGCATGCGGACAGGCCGAGTAGAGCTGCGGCGGCGCTCCCGGGTGGGACATGTCCGGCCCCCGACTCCAGGGTGGGAAATGTCCAGCTCACCCCATTCCGTGGTGGGCAATGCACCGTTCAGCGCGATTTAAGGGACATTACCCACCCGCGAGCATCCAGGGTGAGCACTATTCACCCGGGAGCGAGGAACGTTCGACGCCGGCCCTCAGATGCCATCCCTCAGGCGCCAGACCCCAGGCCCACGCCCCAGACCCCAGCCCCTACAGCAGCGGGCGCAGCGGGACGAGCAGCGTCTCCACCACGCGGGCCAGACCGTGGCGGTCCTCCCAGCGGGGGGTGGTGATCTTCTGGCTGTGGCCGGCGTCGGAGGTGAAGATCTCCTCCATGCGGGCGGCGAAGTCGCGGTCCACCACCACGAGGTTGGTCTCGTAGTTGAAGCCCAGGGAGAGACGGTCGATGTTGGCGGTGCCCACGGTCGACCATTCGCCGTCAATGGTGGCGGTCTTGGCGTGGATCATGCTCGCCTCATAGAGCAGAATCGTGATCCCGGATTCGAGCATCTGCGCGTAGAAGCCGCGGGACACCCAGTCGGCGACGATGTGGTTGGAGTCCTTGGGCACCATGACCTGCACGTCCACGCCGCGTTCCGACGCCGAGATCAGCGCGCGCAGCACCTGCTGATCCGGAATGAAGTACGGGGTGGAGATGTAGATGTGGTGCTTGGCGCGCTCGATCGCCTGCATGTAGGTGTTGCGGATGGGATAGACCAGCTGCGCGGGCAGGTTCGAGGACACAGACACCCGCGTATCCCACTCCCCGGGCTCCATCCACCCCATCTGCTCCTCGCTCGAGTGCCCGGCGTTCCACACGGTGGCGATCGAGTGGTCCAGCCCCCAGACCGCGGGGCCGACCTCCTTGACGTGCGTGTCCCGCCATTGCGTGGCGTACGCGTCACCGATGTTGAAGCCGCCCACAAAGCCCGTGGTCCCATCCACCACGAGGATCTTGGAGTGGTTGAACCCGGTGTGCCGGACCACACCGCGCCAGTACGGGCGGGCGAAGGCGGGCATCCGGAACACATTGACGCGGTGCGAGAGCTGCCGGTAGAACGACGGCGGCACCACCAGGTTCGCGAACCCGTCATAGGAGACGTAGACCTCCACACCGCGCGCGGCGGCCCGGTTCAGGGCGTCCATGAACCGCTGGCCGGTCTCATCGCCCTTCCAAATGTAGGTCTCGAGCTTGACGGACTTCTGGGCCCCGTCGATGGCCTCGAGCATCTCCTCGTACAGATCCTGGCCGGACGTGAAGATCGTGAGGTCGGAATGCCCCACGCGCGCGTCGAAGATGCCGGGGCGCGGGGCTGGGCGGTCCTTGCGGTCCTTGCGCTTGACCATGTCCACGGCCGTCAGCGCGACGGCCACCGCCATGGGCACCCCCATGACCAGCCCGCCGGCCACGGCACCCGTCTTGAGCACGAAACGGCGGACACGGCGGCGGCGAGGGGTAAACATCTCCATGCGCGTCAGTCTACGAAACTCGCAGACACGGTCTGAGACGTCGCGACATCCCGGGGCCGCCACCGGGCACCCGCCCGCGAACGCAGCGCTACGAGCTCCACGGATGACTCCTCCAACAGCCTGCCACCCTCGGTGGTCGGAGCCCACTGGGGCACCGGAAGCGCGCTGCCGTCGTCGACGGCGACCATCACCGCCAGCGAATGCGCCACGAGCCGGCCATCACGGACATGACGCGGGGACGCGAACACCCGCAGCGCCACGAACATGGACCGAGCCGAGGTGTGCACCAGCAGCGCCTCCACGCGCACCACCTCGCCCACGTAGATGTGGCCGAGGAACTTCACGCCGCCGGCGAAGGCGGCCACCACCTCTTCCCGGCCGCTCCACCGGGCCGCGCACACGGAGGCGGCCTCGTCGATCCAACGCATGATCAACGACGCCCGCACCGCGGCACCGATGGTGGTGTCCGGACGGCCCACCACGAAGCGCAGTCGCACGAGTTCATCGTGATCGCGCACCTCGTCCGGGAAGGGCAGCGCGCTCATCTTCGCCTCGATGGTGGCGCGCTCCTCGGTGGCCGTCCGGGCCTGCTCATCGCGTTCGATCTGGCCCGGCGTGCGCGGCACCCACGCGCGCACGGGGATGTCCTCGCCATCCTCCTCGGCGGTGTAGATCAGCAAGCAGACGGTGCAGATGATGGGGTCGCCGTCGTCGTCGAGGACATCCGGGAGCAGCACGCGCGTCTGCACGTGGATGTTGGCGCCGTCGGTGCGCACCACGCGGGACTGGGCCAGCGCGCGCGTGTCCACGGGAACGGGGTTCTGGAACTGCATGTTGCCCACGTAACTGGTACGCACGTAGGTGCCGGACCAGCTGGCGGCCACCGCGTAGCCGACCTTCTCGATCCACGTGATCACCGTGCCAGCCGCCGCCACATCCGTGGGTTGGGTGTAGCTCTCCGCAACGAACTCAAGGGACAGCGCACCGTGGACCTGCATGCCTCGAACTTAGCACCGCAGCGGCAGAGTTTGTGGCGTTCGTCACGGACGTGACGGTTCGTGGCCGACGACGACGCCGGGCGGCCCGGCGTCGTCGGGTCGCGGGCGGATTCTCTTTGGGAGAATGAGCGCATGAGCGACGTCTACCCCGACCCGTCCGCCACCCCGAGCGCCCCGCCGTTGGATCCGTACGCCGCGGACACGGCGTTGCGGCGCCTGCACGTGCGCGTGGACGCGGCCGTGGCACACCACCGGGAGGGCCCGGTGGCGCAGACGGCGGTGCGGATGCTGGCCGGGCAGCTCACCCCCGACGACGTCACGGGCGGGATTCCGGCCGCTCTGATCGGCGAGGACTCGCCGTTCAGTGCTTCCGCCACCGGTGCGTTGACGCTGACCACCCTGTGGCATTCCAGCGCGTGGCGCACGCTGCGCGCGGTGCTAGAGGCAGACAGCGCGGACCCCGAAGCGCGCGCCGCCGTGCTGCTGGTGATGGCCGCCCGCGCGGATCAGCTGCGCCGCGAGGCCGCCGTGGATTCCGATCTGGTGCGAGTGGTGAGCGCGGCGTGCGAGGACCCGGATCCGCGCGTGCGCGAGGCCGCTGCCTCTGCCCTGGGCGAGCTGGCCCAGGAGCGCGACCTCGAGCCCACCGTGGCTGTGCTGGGCACGCTGGTCATGGACGTGGACGCGGACCTGGCCGCCGCGGCCGAGCTGGCGCTGGCCCGCTTGGCGGACCGTTTCGACGCTCCCGGGCTGCGCGCGAGCACCGACTACTGAGCCGCATTCACGGAGCCCAGACATGCACTGCCCCCACTTCGATGCTCATCGCTGCCGCTCCTGCACCCTCGTGGGGGTGCCCTACGCCGAGCAGCTGCAGCGCAAGGACGCGGCAGTCCGCCGTCTGCTCAGCGAGCACGTGCCCGCCGCCGAGGTGGACGTCGTCGGGGACGCCGTCGGGGATGCTGCCGAGAACCAGGGCTGGGAGGCCCCCTTCTCCTCGGCCGAATCGGGGTTCCGCAACAAGGCGAAGCTGGTGGTCACGGGCACCGCGGGCGCCCCGCGGCTGGGGATTCTCGATCCGCGTCAGCACCCCAAGCACCACGACGGCACGGGGGTGGACCTGCGCGACTGCGGCCTCTATGAACCCGGCATGGAGCCGATCTTCCACGCGGTGGCCGACGCGATCACGGCTGCACGCCTGACGCCCTATGACGTGGCCGCCCGCAGAGGTGAACTCAAGCAGGTCCACGTCACGCTGTCCCCGGACCGCGAGGCCATGCTCCGATTCGTCCTGCGCAGTCGAGATCAGCTGCCCGCCCTGCGCGGCGTCGTGGCCGGCTTGGAGGCGAGGCTGGCCGAGCTAGGGACCCCGGCCGGCGTCGTGAGCGCGAACCTGCTGCCCGAGCATGTGGCCCTGCCGGAGGGAACCGAAGAGATCCCGCTCGCCGGGGCGCCGACGCTGACGATGCGCGTGAACGGCGTGGGGCTGCGGCTGCGACCGCAGGGCTTCTTCCAGACGAACACGGCCGTGACCGCAGGGCTCTACGCCACGGCGGCGGCGTGGGCGCAGCCGCTCGCGGCGAGAACGGCCTGGGACCTGTACTGCGGGGTCGGCGGCTTCGCGTTCCACTTGGCGCAGCCGGTGTCCGAGGGTGGGGCCGGCGTCGAGCGGGTGACCGGCATCGAGACCAGCGCGGAGGCGATCGCCGCCGCCCTTCAGACCGCACGGGAACGTGGTCTGAGCGATCGTCTCGACTTTCACGCCGGGGATGCGCGCGAGGGCGTGGGGGCAGCGCACGGCGGGGCTGGGGGCGGCGAAGCTGGGGACGACGGGGCTGCTGAGGAAGGGGCTGCGGGCGTCGCCGACCCCGAGCTGGTGGTGGTCAATCCGCCGCGGCGGGGCATCGGGACCGAGCTGGCGGGCTGGCTCGAGCAGTCCAGCGTGCAACACGTCCTCTACTCGAGCTGCCATGCGGTGACTCTGGCACGAGATCTCTCGTCGATGCCCAGCCTGCGCGTGCGGCGAGCGCGCGTGTTCGACATGTTCCCGCAGACCGAACACGCCGAGACCCTCGTGCTGCTCTCCCGCTGACCCCACACCCAGTGCTAACCCCACACCCAGCGCTGACC